>NZ_JBCOAR010000005.1:0-147180 GCF_040226755.1 Ligilactobacillus sp. RTP31139st1_D10_RTP31139_211217 | reverse complement strand
ATCGACATGGATACACCGTTTGAAGATCTACCGCAAGAACAACAAGATATCGTTTTATATGGTGCTAAAGATAAGACTTTCCATTTCCGATATGAAAATGATTTTGGCGGGATCCGTGACATCGATACGACCTTTGAAGGGGTCATCCCCAATATTGATCGGCGTTATCATGAGACCAATAGCGATTTTACCCGCGATGTGATGCGCAAATATATGACGAGCTTGCAATGTCAAACGTGTCATGGATATCGGTTGAATCGCCAAGCTTTGGCGGTCAAGATCGCTGGCAAGCATATCGGTGAAATTTCTGATCTGCCGATCGCCGATGAATTGGCCTTTTTTAAGGGCTTAGAATTTAGTGAACAAGCGGCTCAGATCGCGCGTCCGATCTTAAAGGAGATCAAAGACCGGTTGACATTTTTAGTGAATGTTGGGTTGGATTATCTGAATTTAAGCCGTTCAGCACGGACACTTTCTGGGGGGGAAGCTCAACGGATCCGCTTAGCGACCCAGATTGGCTCTAACCTTTCCGGGGTCTTATATATTTTAGATGAACCTTCGATCGGGTTACATCAACGCGATAATGATCGTTTGATCGCTTCTTTACGTGCCATGTGTGAGTTGGGAAATACTTTGGTCGTAGTAGAACACGATGAAGACACGATGCGAGCTGCTGATTATTTGATCGATATCGGTCCAGGTGCTGGGGTAGAAGGTGGTCAAGTCATGGCTGCGGGAACACCTAAGCAAGTTGCCCGTTCGAAGCGATCATTGACTGGACAATATCTAGCTGGGAAAAAATATATTCCGATCCCAGCTACCAGACGGCAAGGGAATGGGAATTTTATTGAGATCATTGGAGCAACGGAAAATAATCTTAAGGATATCGATGTAAAATTCCCATTGGGTGAATTCATTGCAGTCACTGGTGTTTCAGGTTCTGGTAAGTCCACGTTGGTCAACATGATCTTGAAACGAGCCTTAGCCCAAAAATTATACCATAATTCTGAAAAACCAGGTAAATTCAAGGAGATCAAGGGGACTGAACACCTTGAAAAAGTCATCAATATCGATCAAAGTCCGATCGGGCGTACTCCGCGGAGTAATCCTGCGACATATACGGGGGTCTTTGACGATATACGGGGCTTATTTGCCCAAACTAACCAAGCTAAGTTGCGGGGCTATGGCAAAGGTCGTTTTAGTTTTAACGTAAAAGGTGGTCGCTGTGAAGCCTGTAAGGGTGATGGGATCATCAAGATCGAGATGAATTTCTTACCTGATGTGTATGTGCCATGTGAAGTTTGTCACGGAGCCCGTTATAATTCTGAAACACTAGAAGTTGAATATAAAGGCAAAAATATCGCTCAGATCTTAGAGATGAATGTCTTGGAAGCATTAGAATTCTTTAGTGCGATCCCTAAGATCAAGCGCAAATTGCAAACGATCGTCGATGTTGGGTTAGGGTATGTCTCGTTGGGGCAACCAGCAACGACTTTATCCGGTGGAGAAGCCCAACGGATGAAGTTAGCTTCTGAATTACACCGTAAATCGGCGGGCAAGACCTTTTATATTTTAGATGAACCAACTACCGGCTTGCATACCGATGATATCAAACGCTTATTAAATGTCTTACATCGATTAGTTGATAAGGGAAATACGGTATTGGTGATCGAGCACAATTTAGATGTCATCAAATCGGCGGATCATTTGATCGATCTAGGACCAGAAGGCGGTCAACGTGGTGGACAGATCGTTGGTATCGGGACACCCGAAGAGTTGTGTCAGATCGAGCAAAGTTACACGGGTAAGTATTTAAGACCACTTTTAGAAAAAGGACATTATGAACCACGAGAAGATTAAGACTTGCTTTTTAACGCCAAACTGTTAAAGTTAAAGTGTACAATTAATAATAGGGGTGTTGATAGAATGGCAGAAGTTGAAAGCTTTACATTAGATCATACCGCAGTCAAGGCGCCTTATGTGCGTTTGATCACGGTAGAAGAAGGACCAAAGGGTGATCAGATCTCAAACTTTGATCTTAGATTGGTCCAACCAAATGAAAATGCGATCCCAACAGCGGGTTTGCATACGATCGAGCATATGTTAGCTGGTTATTTGCGTGACCATATGGATGGCGTGATCGATTGCTCGCCATTTGGTTGTCGGACAGGTTTTCACTTGATCATGTGGGGCGAGCACGATACAGTCGAAGTTGCTAAAGCCTTAAAAGCATCCTTAAATGATATTTTGAATGCTTCTTGGGAAGATGTTCAAGGAACTGACATCAAGAGTTGCGGTAATTACCGTGACCACTCATTGTTCTCAGCTAAGGAATGGTGTCAAAAGATCTTGGATGAAGGTATCTCATCTGATCCATTTGAACGCAAAGTAGTAGAATAATCGACAACTTAGGGCTAGCTCAAGTGTTGGGCTAGCCCTTTTTGGGGACTAGGTTAGTAAGCTGTGCCAGATTGAAAAAAATTAAATTAAATTTTTCACATGTAGTGACAAAAGGCGAACTTTAGTGATACATTAATAAAAAATGACTTACGTCGAGGTGAAAATGGTGAGCGGGAATTACAAGAGTGTTTTTGATATTATCGGACCTGTGATGGTAGGTCCTTCAAGTTCGCATACTGCTGGGGCTGTAGCGATCGGTCAAGCAGCCCACAAAATATTTGGCGAGCCGATCGAACAGGTGATAGTCGACTACTATGAATCTTTTGCAAAAACCCATCAAGGGCATGGAACTGACTATGCTGTGATCGCAGGTGTATTAGGGATGCAAACAGACGATCTGCGCGTCCCTGAAGCGGTCGATATCGCACGGGCTCAAGGAATCGAGGTCATTTTTAATGAACATGAAGGAAAAAGTCCGATCGGGCATCCCAATACAGCGATCATTACGCTAAAGAATGCTGATAAAATGATCAAAGTCGGTGGTTGTTCGATCGGTGGCGGTACGATCGAGATCCGAGAACTTGAATTAGATGGCTGTCGTTTTGCACCTTTAGGGCCTTTGCCGATCATGTTGTGCTGGGCTGAGACGGATTTTACAGCCCACATCAAAGAGAGTTTAAATCAAGATAATATCAAGATCAGACATGAGATGACTAATATTTTTGGCCAAGGTAACTTGATCCATGAATTTGATCTTGACCGCTTGCCACCAAAAAATGTTTTAGAGCAGATCAAAGCACAAAGTCGCAGTTTGGTCTGCCTATGATCGAGGAACTTATATGTATAACAGTGTAGCAGAAATAGTAGAAACGGCGCTCAAACAAGATAAGCCTATCTGGGAATTGATGTTAGAACAAGAAATGGCTTATTCACGTGCCAGTCGCGCTGAAGTTTGGGCTAAGATGCAACGCCAATTGGAAGTGATGTTAGCAGCAGCTGACCGCGGGACAAAAGGTGAGGGCGTCCACTCGCCAACGGGGTTGACTGGGGGCGAAGCGGCTAAGATGAGAAAATACCGCGAATCAGGTCAAGGTTTAACGGATGAAACGGTCCTTTATGCGATCGAAAATTCATTAGCCACAAATGAGGTCAATGCGGCTATGGGATTGATCTGTGCAACTCCAACCGCAGGCTCTTCGGGAACGATCCCAGGCGTATTATTTGCCTTACAAAAAAAGCGGGGCTTGACGACAGATCAGATGGTAGCCTTTCTTTTTTGCGCCAGTGCATTTGGAATGGTGACAGCCAACAATGCGATGATCGCAGGTGCCACTGGTGGTTGCCAAGCAGAAGTCGGTAGTGCTTCTGGAATGGCAGCTGCAGCAGCCGTCGAGATCTGTGGTGGTAGTCCAACGCAAGCAGCTGAAGCTTTTGCAATGGCATTGAGCAATTTGCTGGGACTAGTCTGTGATCCAGTCGCGGGCTTAGTTGAGATCCCCTGTGTTAAACGCAATGTTGTTGGTTCGGTCAATGCCCTAGCTGTAGCTGACATGGCTTTAGCAGGTCTGGAAAATAAGATCCCTGCAGATGAAGTTATTTTAGCAATGAAACGGATCGGTAAACGGCTACCAGCTCAGTTACGTGAAACAGGGCTGGGAGGATTAGCCGCTACACCAACGGGGATCAAGATGAAATTGAAGATCTTTGGGCAAGAACTAGATCTAGATTAAAAGCAGTTCAGACGAGCTGCTTTTTTAATAGGCTAAGATCGCTGTTTAATGAATGATACACCCGGATGTGTTATAATTAGTCGATGGATTTTAATTGGGGGCGTTAATAATGGCAGAAGCAATACAATTAGTCGTAGTGACCGGGATGAGTGGTGCTGGTAAGACCGTTGCAATGCAAAGCTTTGAAGATCTCGGGTATTTTTGTGTGGACAATATGCCACCAGCTTTACTAGGAAAATTCTGGGAGTTGGTCAAGGAATCCGGTAAGATCAGTAAGGTCGCTTTGGTGATCGATCTGCGCTCGCGGGCTTTTTACGATGAGATCTTTGGGATGTTACAAGAGTTAGATGATGGTAACGATAATTTACGGCCGAAGATCTTGTTTTTAGATGCGTCGGATGAAGAACTGGTAGCTCGTTATAAGGAAACAAGAAGAGCGCATCCTTTAGCAATGGATGGACGTGTTTTAGATGGTATCCAACGTGAACGTGAATCGTTATCCGAGATCAAATCTAAAGCTCAGCTTGTGATCGATACGAGTAAGATCTCACCGCGTCAATTACGTGAAGAGCTCTTTTTGAACTTTGAAAGCGATCAAAGTACGGCCTTTCACGTTAATGTAATGTCGTTTGGTTTTAAATATGGAGTCCCGATCGATGCTGACATCGTGATGGATGTTCGTTTCTTACCAAATCCATATTACATTAAAGAATTACGTGAAAAAACCGGTAATGATCAGGCAGTCTATGATTACGTCATGAACTCCGAGATGACTGAAGAATTTTATCAACAATTTATCAAGATGTTGCGTTTTGTGATGCCGGGCTATCAAAAAGAAGGCAAGTCAAGTGTTACGATCGCGATCGGGTGTACTGGTGGACAACACCGTTCGGTGGCCCTGGCTAATCGTATTGGGGAAGCTTTACAAGAGAAATATCCGGTGAACATCACCCACCGCGATATGGTGAAACGAAAGGAGACTGTGAATCGTTCATGATGAAGTCAAGAGTAAATCGGCATCGCCCGAAGATCGTGGTGATCGGTGGGGGTACGGGCTTACCCGTTATTTTAAATGGCCTGCGCCAATATGATGTTGATATCACTGCGGTCGTGACGGTGGCTGATGATGGTGGTTCCTCGGGGGTCATTCGAGATTATATCAATGTCGTGCCCCCAGGTGACATCCGTAATGTGTTGGTAGCACTATCAGATGTGCCAGAGATCTACAAACAGATTTTTCAATATCGGTTTAAGTCCAACGATCAATTCTTTTCGGGGCATGCGATCGGTAATTTAGTGATCGCTGCTTTATCTGAGATGGATGATCGTGGGATCTTTGATGCGGTCCAAGAACTTTCGGAATTGATGAGGATCCAGGGACACGTTTACCCTGCGTCTGATATTCCGTTGACGTTGAATGCGCGCTTTAATGATGGAACGACTTTGGCAGGGGAATCACATATTTCGGCTGCTGGCAAAACGATCGAAAAAGTTTGGGTGACCTCGATCGATGATGAGAAACCCGAAGCCAAAGAAGAAGTTATTCAAGCAATCATGGAAGCTGATCAGATCGTTTTAGGGCCGGGCAGTTTATTCACCAGTATTTTGCCTAACTTGATGATCGATAATGTTGGGCGGGCTGTTTGTGAGACTAAAGCTGAAGTTGTTTATATCTGTAATATCATGACGCAAAAGGGGGAGACGGAACGTTTTACCGATGCAGAACATGTGCGGGTCTTGAATCGGCATTTAGGACAACGCTTCATCGATACGGTACTGGTCAATACCGAACCAGTACCAAAAGATTATATGGATCGACAAAAATACGATGAATATTTATATCAAGTGGCTTATGACTTTAACGGTTTGAGAGAACAAGGGTGTCGTGTGATCTCGGACAACTTTTTGAAATTGCGCGACCGTGGTGTTTTTCATGATGGCGAACAGGTCGTGAAAGAATTGATGCGGTTGCTCGGACGCCCTAAGTCATGGTATGCCAATGAATTGAATTAGAGGGGTGGCTAAATGTCATACGCCAGTGACGTAAAAAAAGAATTGACGACACTTGAGGTGCATTTTGGCAATGCCAAGGCGGAATTGATGGCTTTGATCCGGATGAATGGTTCGCTTAGCATCGTCAATCATCAATTTGTTTTGAGTGTCCAAACTGAAAATCCTGCGATCGCTCGGCGCATCTATGTTTTATTAAAACAGTTCTACGATGTTGAAAGTGAATTGCTGGTACGCCGTAAGATGAAGTTAAAGAAGAATAACTTGTATATCGTGCGTTTGAAAACTGGAAGTGATCATGTTTTAAAAGATCTAGATATTTTAGATGGTTTCCAGATCAAAGAAACAGTACCGTTAGCTTTTCTAGATGATGATGCCAAAGTAAGATCTTACTTACGCGGGGCTTTCTTAGCGACTGGATCAGTCAATAATCCAGAAACGAGTCGATACCATTTAGAGATCTATTCGTTGTATGAAGATCATAATGAAACGATCTGCAAGATGATCAATCGTTATGGTCTAAATGCTCGGACAACTGAGCGGCGAAGTGGCTATATCACCTATCTAAAAGAGGCGGAAAAGATCGCTGATTTTCTATCGTTGATCGGGGCTACGGCTTCAATGTTGAAGTTTGAAGATATCCGGATCGTTCGTGATATGCGAAATTCAGTTAACCGTATCGTCAATTGTGAGAATGCAAACATGAACAAGGTCGCTGATGCAGCCAAACGGCAGATCGAAAATATCGAATATTTGGATCAACGGATCGGGCTTGAGAGTTTACCGCAAAAGTTACAAGAAGTAGCCCAAGCGCGGATCGCTCATCCAGAGGTCAGTTTAAAAGAACTAGGTGAATTAGTTGCTGGGGGACCGATCTCAAAATCAGGGATCAATCATCGTTTGCGTAAGTTAAATGAGTATGCACAGCAGTTGCGTGCAGAAGAAAATGAGAATATTTCAAATGGATAAAGTCGATAATTTAGCTTTTGGCTGAATTGTCGGCTTTATTTGTATATTAAATTAAGTTTTTAATGAGTTAGTTATAATTTTTAAGTTGACTTTATAATTATTTTTGGGTAGATTAACAATTATTAAAGCGACCAAAAAGGTCAAGGGGGAATTTTTTATGAGTGTGAAGAAAATAACGGGACGTGAATTTACCTTGAATGTATTGAACGGTATCAGCATGGGGGTGGTAGTCTCATTGATCCCAGGGGCTTTGTTGGGATAATTAATGCAAGCTTTGGCGAAGATCTGGCCGACATTTGCGCATGCAGTCTTGGATATCACTACATTTAATATGAGTCTACTACCGGCGATGGCGGTTTTTAGCGTCGGTTATCTTTTTAAGATGAATATGGTCCAAATGAGTTCGGTCGCTGGGGCTGCGATGGTCGGTTCGGGCGTGATCGTAAAAACGCAGCAAGGATTTGGCTTAGCTGGAACGGGTGATGTGATCAACGTTGGGCTAACGATCGTTTTTGCGGTCCTCTTGGCTCAGTTGATCGGAAATAAATTAAAAAATTATACGATCTTATTGTTGCCGATCATTGTGATCATTATTGGTGGTAGTTTAGGTTTGTGGGTCTTGCCTTATGTTAAAGCCGTGACTGGTTTTATCGGAGCTGGGATCAAAACCTTTACGCTCTTACAACCTATTTTGATGGGGATCTTAATGGGTATCTCGTTTGCAGTGTTGATCTGTTCACCGATCAGTTCAGTTGGGATCGCAGCTGCGATCGGGATCACGGGGATCGCTTCAGGATCGGCTAATTTAGGTATTACTGCTGGGGCATTCACTTTAGCGATCATGGGAAGTTCAGTCAATAGCTTGGGAACTGTGATCGCTCACTTCTTTGGTACTCCCAAGATCCAAATGGGCAATATGCTGGAAAAACCTATTCTTTATCTGCCGGTAGTCATCAGTTCGGCGATCATGGGTGGTTTAGGCGCAATATTCAATATTCAAGGTACACCGATGAGTGCTGGCTTTGGCTTTAGTGGCTTGGTCGGACCGCTGACAGCATACGGTTTTATGGCGCCAGGTTGGTTGAGTATCTTAAGTTTGAGCTGTTTGTTCGTAGTACTGCCTGTTCTCTTAGGCTATCTAATGAAATACATTTTTATCGATAAGAAAAAGCTCATTTCTGCGACAGATCTATTATTGAAGACAAACTAAAAAAACAAGAGTGTGAAACATATGCGTTGCTCGCATATTTCACACTCTTGTTTTTTAATGATTATTTTTTCTTTTTATTTTTCATGATCCCATCGATCAAACCGTAGTCAACTGCTTGTTGTGCGGTCATGAAGTTATCCCGTTCAGTGTCACGATCGATCGTTTCGATATCTTGTCCAGAATGTTCGGCTAAGATCTCGTTGATCAATTTGCGTGTCTTCAAGATGTGTTCAGCTGCGATCTGGATCTCAGTTGATTGACCTTGTGCCCCGCCTAATGGTTGGTGGATCATGATCTCTGAGTTAGGTAATGCAAAGCGCTTGCCTTTAGCACCAGCTGTAGCTAAAACAGAAGCCATTGAAGCTGCCATTCCCATAACGATCGTTTGCACATCTGCATTAACAAAATTCATAGTATCATAAATTGCTAATCCAGCTGAAACGGAACCACCGGGAGAGTTGATATACATATAGATATCTTTTTCAGGATCTTGAGCATCTAAGAAAAGTAATTGGGCGATGATCGCATTTGCCATATCATCGTTAACTTCACCTGAAACCATGATGATCCGGTCTTTTAAGAGACGAGAATAGATATCATAGGCACGTTCTCCCTGAGATGATTGTTCAATAACTGTAGGAACTAAATTCATAGTGGGAACCTCCGCAATATTAATAAATTTGAAGTCAGTGACTGACTGTGTATTGCTATTGTAACCTATTGGTCAAAAATGGTCAAATCAAATAAACTTGCATTTGCTAAAAATTCCTATTATTATTTAGTACGAAATCGGACTAAAAAGGAGAGGCGAAAATGGAAAACGAGCTAAAACGTTATACTGCAGATTGGATCGCATTTAACCATGTTTATGATCAGTTGATCGCTAAAAATCGGCTCACGTCATCATTGCTTTATGTATTTATAGTGTTTGAAAATCATGACTTTAAATTACCGTTGACATGTTTGATCAAAGAAACAGGTCTGCCTAAACAGACTGTTACTTCAATAGTCAACAAGTTGAGCCGAGAAGAAAAGATCATGACCCTTCCCGATCCGACTGATAAACGCAGTAAGATCTTATATTTAAATGAAGTTGGACAAGAGCAGGCGCGGACAGTTTTGGTAGAATTACGAACTAAGGAATTAAAAGCTGCGCAAGCTTTAGGGATAGAAAAGTTGCGCTTATTGAACGATTTAAATGAAGAGATGTTGACCAATTTGAAAGGACAGGTAGAAGAATAAATGAGTTATGTATATTTAGCAACAGCGATCATCGGTGAATTTTTAGGAACGACTTTTTTGAAGATGTCAGATGGGTTTACGAAACTATCATTTTCGACTTTAGCATTAGTTGCGTATGGGCTATGTTTCTTCTTTTTAACTAAGTCGTTAGAAAATCTAGATCTGAGTTTGGCTTATGCGGTCTGGTCGGGTATCGGGATCATTTTAGCGACAGCAGTCAGTGTTTTTTATTTTAAGGAAAGCATCAATTGGTTGACCTTATTAGGGATCTCCTTGATCTTGATCGGGGTAGTCATCGTTAATTTATTTGGAACAAGTCATTAAGCACAATAACAGCTCAACGGTAAATGTTAGCTGTTATTTTTTTACAAAAAAATAGCACCTCATTACCAAAATGAGATGCTATTACCGTAGTTTTTGATGCATCACCTGGGCATGTAACCATATTGATTTTAAAGGAGTTTAGCTTGCATTGGACAACATTAGGACAACAAGTTTTAAATGTTATTGATAGCAGACTCTATAAGATCATCTGATTGTGCTTTATGCTCATCTATTAGATAAGCGTATTTTTTTGCAGTTGTTGTCATATCTGAATGACCTAATCTTTTGCTGATAGCGTATAAGTCTATACCCTGATAAAGTAGGTACGCTACATGACTATGTCTAAGACTGTGAAAGTGAAAATTATTTTTGGAGATAGAACAATCTTTCATGACAGAGCGTAGTGTTTTATTAACCGCATTAGATGTCGGAATAGAACCAAAATCAGACATAAAAACCATTTTAGGATCATTTTGCTTAAGTTGAGATAGTAGGTCTAGTAGATTATCACTAAGGCGAATAACACGATTAGATGATTCTGTTTTTGTATCTTTGAAGCCACCACCCTCGTGGTAATTCCACGATTTGTTGATGATTACAGTGTTATGCTCAAAATCAATATCATCCCAAGTCAGAGCTTGAATTTCACCAAGTCTAGCACCGGTGTAGAGAGCGAATAATATCATGTATCTAGATGGATATCTTGGATTCAATTTTTGTTTGAGATTCTTTGCTAACAGACGTATTTCACTGACTGATAGATATTCTACTGCCACATTTCTTGATTTATCAAACGTAACTTCTACGTTATAGGTAAAGTCTTTGGAGATAATATCATCAAAGATAGCAGATTTAACGCAGGATCGAATAATTCGATGTGTCTTTAGAACTGTATCTTTAGCATGGTCAGATCCGTACCAGTTAATAAATTTTTGATATTCTTGGCGAGTGATATTTTTAATGTGAACTGCACCAAAAAAAATTTGTATGGCACGATGAATGATTAGATAGCGTTGTTGGCTTATTTTAGCCAGCTTACTTTTTTTGTATAGCAAAAACCAATCATAAAAATAATCAGCGAAAGGGACGCTCTTTTTTTGTTGTATAACACCAAATTGTTGAGCTTCAATTTTAGCTGCATACATTTTAGCCTCGTTTTTTGTGGCGAAACCATTTTTAGATACTTGTTTCAATTTTCCGTTACTGTCTCGTTTGGAAATAGTAACTTTCCAGCCCGTCTTTAATTTACGATAACTTGCCATATTATCATCGCTCCTTTCTCGAATGTATGTTCTTTTGCAGTATTTTTAAAACCCCGTCATTATAACGGGGATTAGTTTGCAATTTGAAATACCCATATAGTACAATACAGGTGAAGAGGAGGGACTTTACTATGAAAATCAAATATAAAGATTTGTTAGAAAATTATACTAAATTATCAGAAGAAGTCTCTCGAGGGATGGGTAGGGACAAACAAATTTATAATGAACTACATGCAAAGTACTTAGATGCTATTCAGCCAAAAGTTAAGAAAAAAATTATTCGAAATAAATCGCCAAGGGTTTAATAAGTAATGCATTATCATTTATTAAATCAAAGCTAGTCAATATCATGTTTGACATAGCATAGCTTAATTTACCAACATCGGTTGGATTGAAAGTGCTGAAGAGTTCTTCTGGATTTTCTCTCTTAAACCTGTTTTCTGCAATTCCAATGATAGTCGCTTTACGGTTGGTGTTAGTTAGCATGCTTAGTTGCGATTTATTCATCCTAAAGTTTGAACTCTTAGCATATGCAGCAACTGTAGGTCCTTTTAATAGTAAAGTATCTTTAAAAACGGTGGAGCCAAATGACGATAAGGCGTGCAGTGAATTAATTCCTTCTTTTGAACTAGAATTGATTTTCTTTAGTTCTTTTATCTCTGCTTGAGCTTCATTTATTTGGTTTCTAATAATAGTACTATTGGCTTTCTTACTTTGCTTTTTTAAGTATCTAACTTTCTGTTCTAACTCATTAATCCTTTGAGATTCATCTGTATATGGAGAAAATTGATTTAAAAAGCCAGGGTCTATTATTGCAGATAAGTGCTCAAAATCTAATATGTCTAATTTTATGGTAGACTTAATGACCTCTCCAAGTTCTGCTGAATCAAGATCTTTTTGCAGTAGGTCAGAGTTTGCTAATTCACTTTCTAAAACTTCTACTGCATAGTCACTATAAATGGATTCTGTAGTAGTTCCAAGATTATTAGTGTTTGAGCTAGAAGTACTTTCTTTAGAAGTCTGACCAGCTGAAGATTCAGCTTTTGCAATGCCTAAACCACTAAAGCCCCCGCCGAGTTTATGATCTGCGGAAAAACTATGACCTGTGGTTGCTGTAGAACTAAAGTTATCAGTTTTTTTGATAGCAGTTTCAAGACCTTCATGAAATTGTGCTAGTAAAGAGTTGACTTCTGTTGTGTCAATATAGATATATTCACGTAAATATTTTTCCTCTGTCATAATCAATAATCTCCTAACCAATATATTTCAGCTTTTAACGTCATCAGTGTTTGGACAAAAAAAGAGGGCAGTAACACCAGCGATGATGATACTACCCTCACTCCTCATTCGGAGTAATATATAAAAGACCTAATAGGTCAGTAGGCATTCCTACTTTCAATAACATCATCTCATAAAGTAATATAGAAATCAATCATTAAATTATATTTAAGAGTTTAGATTTTATTAATGCCAAACTATCTTTTGATACGGAAATATTTCCTGAAAGATAAGAAAATTTGGAAACTCTGAGCTTACTGAGAGAGCGAATCTCACTTACATTGACATAAGAACGATTGTTATATTTAGAAATTTCATCACGTAATTTTTTAGCATTTTGAACCTCGTTTTTAAGCATAGTAGCTTTCTTGATTAATGAATCTGAAAATTCCATAAGTGTATCTGAGTAGGATACAAACTCAAATAAGTCTGGAAATTCTACCCAGGAATCTAACTTTTTGATGGTTGCTATTAAATTTTTGAAGTCAGAGTTAATGTTTTTGTCTGGTGAAATTGTGAATTTAAGATTAGGTAAATCTATAATATTATTTTTTCTTAAAAAATCAGAAGTCGCTGGCGATAATGAAAAATGCTTTTTGAGTTCGTGATTTTGTTCGAAATTTTCTAAGTTAGTTAGTACGTTTTGAATTTCTTTTTCTAAATTAGATACCTTATCGTTAAATAATTTTTCAGCACCTAGTAAGGGCTCATATCCTAAATCAACATATCCCTTGTGATATTTTGATGATAGTGGGGCTACGATAATGTTTTTATTATATTTTGTATCTTTGGAAGATAAGACAACAGCAAAATGCATACCTGCCATTTCGTTTCCAACAGTTACACCATAATCAACCATAACAATGGTTCCTTGTTTGAATTTTCTGTAATATTTAGGAAGTTTGTCATCTAATTCTTTTTGTAAAGAATTTCCATAGAATTCCATCCAATTAGGTAATCTACAAATTTTCCAATTTTTAGCATTTCCGTTATAGTAAACAGAATTAAATTTTTTAAGTTTATTTACTTTCTCTTCGTGTGTGAAAGTACGTTCATAAGTAGCCAAAATTTTATCCCCTTTACGCGTATCAGCTTTTAATGACATCAGTATTTGGACAAACAAAAAGCGCGATCAGTACATGAACTAATCGCGCTGGGGAACTTAATCCCGCGTAAAAATATAAATAGTGGAGCCGAACTCCCAGTAACCATATTATCACATGGTATTAGTTAATTGTCAACGCGATTAGCTTTTATTTGATATATAATTTCATAAGTTTATTACTTATGTCCTTCATCTGTTGCTCGGATAGAATAATTTTTCCAGATGGGTCGAATTTGTTGATCCTTTGGATTCTAAATTTACTGATTGTTGTTATGTCGGATAGACGGACAAAAGAATCTTTATTATAGCGCCTGTAAACATTAATAACTTTTTTTATTGCAGCTACATCCGCTATAAGACTTGCCGACTCTTTTTGCCTATCTTTTTCCGATAACTTGGATAATTTTTCTAATCTAGAGTTTATATTATCTAGGTGGAGATTAAGTAAAACAATTGTCTGATTGAAAATTTCTTCACCTAAAGAGTATCTACCAATTTTCTGTTTTGATGTCAGAGGAAGAACTGTTAAGGTACGTTTTTTAGAATTATCTTTTTTATCTAAAACTATCGCAAAATGTGTATTGGAGAATTCGCTTCCCATATTTACACCAAAATTAACTCTAATGATGGTTCCGCGTTTATAGTGATAGTAACCCTTGGGAAATTTGCCCTTAAACTCCTGAACAAATCTGTATGATGTATTTGATAGCCAGTTAGGTAGATGCATTAACTTTGAGTCATCATTAGGACAAATGGATTTAAAATTATCAAATGATTTTTGTAATTTATCATCTGCATCCATGTCAAGTCTCCTTTAGTACTTATTTCAGCTTTTAATGTCGTCAGTGTTTGGACTATGGTGACTGTTGCATATTTTGCAATAGTTGTAGATTCCTTTTTTAAATTATCTTCGCTTAATCTTTGTATGTGTAGTATTCCTTCAACATACGGCGGATTATTTTTCTATCGTGAGGAGTCATAGGTTTACCATCAAATGACCTTGCGTTATCCAGTGCTTTTTCTAATGCAACATAGTCAGTATGGTATTTGGCACGTTCAGAGTTTTTTACTAATGTATAGTCAATAGAGAAATCAAATTTATTATCCAAAATTCTTCACCTTCCTATATGTTTTGTTCTAACTTCTAAAGTCATCAATATTTGAACTGATTTAAGTTACTATATGTTGTATTGTAGTCTATAGTTTGTAGCTATTGTGTAGCATAAAAGTATTGACAATGTAGTAACATATTGTGATAATATGGATGAAGATAACTTGTGAAGGATGAACGCTGGGTCCCAAAATGGGGTAGGTACTTTTGTACTGAGAATTCCTATGTGCCTGGGGTTATCTTATTTTTTTGCCTTTTTGAGACTTTCAACAAAATTGTTGGGGTCTTTTTTTATCTGTGAAACTATAAACTCTACTAATTGTTGAGAGTAAGTGTAACTTGTTTGATTTCCAATACAATGTCTATAAGCATATTTTGAATCACTTTTTATATTATAAAATTCAATAAAGAGCGAAAGAACGTAAGTATTAAATCCTGACTTATATTTAAGCTGGATATTCTTCTTTTTAAGTCGTTCATTTACCGCAGTGATAATATTATTGTAAGAATATTTATGTATGTCGGATGGATCTTTTAATTCTTTTACTATAGCAACATGATTTTCGGAATTACGATCAATTTTTACACTGAAGTCAGCTTTTTTTCTATCCTTAGTAATATATAATTTCTGTGCGATATTAATTGCAAACTTTTCAGAATTATATTCTTTGTTTAAAACATCAATTTCATTAGCTTGCTGTATGAATTTTTGTGCTACTTCAGAAGGATATTTTAGTTTAATTTCTTCGTTAGACAACGGCTCATAGTTTGCATGTATTGTAAGAAAATTTTGTGGAATATGCTCAGTTATATCTTTGTTGTGAAACCTAATTAATTCATTAGTGAAGTTGATTACACATGCTTGGAATAGTGGAGCATATTTTACCTCATAATCTTCAGTTATAAAATGAGTGCTTATATTTCTAAGTTCGATGATTTTTTCCAAATTCAGCCTAATTCTTGTGTTTTTATCAGGATATATTAATTTAGTAGCTTTTTCCAAACTGATGGTCCTATCAGGTTTGTCTTTAAAATATATACTTTTACCTTGATTTAAAAGCTCAGCTTTCAACATCAATTCCCAGGCATTACAAATAAAGAAACTAAATCCTTCAACTCTGTATTTTATAGTTGGTTTATTGTATATCTCTAGTCCCATAACAAAAGCTTCGATACTTTTATCTACCAGTTGATTTGCCAAGTTTTCCATCTATGTTGCCTCCCTTTTATTATTAAGTAATAGTTACTTACCCCAACTAGTCAAAATTCATTTTTTCTTGTGTTCCTGCACAGTAGGCACAAAGTTCTTCATTAACTATATTGCTCAAGTGGCCTGGAATAGCAAATGCTTGCATAAATCTGACAGGATTATATTCGATCGTATCTTGATCAAAGTATGATAATACGATACGCACAGCTTGTCTGTTTGTTTCATACTCTAATTTTGATACTCCATTATGTACCCCTTGATAATAGTAGACCCAATTAGTATCGTCAGCGTTTAAAATGTGTGCGATCTCGTGAGCAAATTGGAAGGGTATCTCACGCTCATTGTGCCAGTTTGGATTCATGACGATTCTTTTTTTGCTTGGTTTTGCAGCAGGTGGAGTCGATGGGCTCAGCGCAGAAGGCCAAAAATATTCAATATCGAACCTATCAGCGATTGATTTTAAGTATTCTATTACTTCTGATAATTCATCATACATACTAAACACCTACTCGTAATATTCTCCAGTTTCTAAAATTCTTCGTATAAGTTCTAGATCCTGTTTAGGTATTTCTTTGCCTTCATATGAAAATATTTTTTCCTCATCTTCTTTTTGGCCGATTCCAGTAAGGTCAACTTGTTCATTATCATTTGTAGCTTTGCTATCTGCTTTGCGCCCCAAAAGATAATCGGTAGAAACGTTGAAATAATTTGCTAAAGCATTAATAGTTTCTATATTTGGCTGTCTTGAGTCACGTTCCCACGCACCTATAGTTTTTCCAGAGACATTTAAAACTTTTCCGAGTTCATCTTGAGTCATATTTTTTTGATTTCTAAGCTCTTTAAGTCGAATATTAAACATTTTATCGCCTCCTAACAGTTTTACAACTTAATAATACTACTTTAAGTAGCATTGATAAATTAAAAAACAAAAAAAGTTACAAAAAGTAGCGAAAATATATTTACAAACTACAAATAGTAGTGTATATTAATAATTGTTCAAAGCTACGAAATGTAGTTTAGAGAAAAAAGGAGATGATTATGTCAATGTTAGCATCTTTAAGAAAAGAAAAAGGACTAACACAAGCAGAAATCGCAGCAATATTGGATATTAACCCAAAAACATGGCAATCATACGAAACAGGTTTTAGAACACCAAGACCGCAAACAATGCAAAAAATAGAAAACTTTTTTGGTATTCCGAAAGAGAAGATTTTTGCTACAGCTTTTGGATACAAAATGTAACTTTTAGAGAGTGAGGAAAATAAATATGTATAAATTGGAGCAAGTCAAATATGATGATCAAGTTATTTTAACAACAGATCAACTTGCTGAATTTTATGGAACAAATGTTGATAATATCAAGCAAAACTTTAGTCGTAATCAAAATAAATTTGTAGAAGGTAAGCACTATTACTTGCTGAAAGGCGCACAGCTCAAAGGGTTCAAGAGCCAAGTGACAAATTGTTACCTGCCTATTAACAAGTTTGCAAGCCAGCTTTATCTTTGGACAAAACGTGGAGCAAGCAGACATGCCAAAATGCTCGGAACAGATCGAGCTTGGGATGTATATGACGAACTTGAAGAAAACTATTTCAATCCAAAAACACAGCAACGCCTACCGCAATCACCAACTGAAATGCTTAAGCTAGCAATTGATTCAACATTGGAAACGGCTGATAAAGTCGAAAAGTTAACGACTCGAATGGATGACTTAGAGCAAAACGCTTCGATTGATCCTGGAGAATACAACTATTTGAGCAAACGGATCAGTTCCGAAGTTCAAAATTATGTTGTGTCGCATCATATGACCTTGAACCAAAAACAGCGATCACAACTTTATAAAGATGTCAATCGTGGCGTTAAAGAAGTTACTGGTGTCAAGACAAGATCACAATTGCGTAAGAAAGACTTTGATGTTGTTGATCGGTATCTGATGAATTGGACACCATCACCTGCAACGTTGATGATTATTGAACAATTGGACGATGAAGCTAAAGGGCAAGAAAGACTTTTTTAGGAGGGATACATATATGCAAGCGGTGGATGAAATGGGTGTCCAAAACTTTTTAGAGAGTTTTATCAGAAAGATTGCGAAAGATGAAGTGTCTAAAAATTCGCAAAGCAATGTTGATCAAGATCTCGGGGAGACTTGGACATTGGACGAGTTTCGCAAGAAATGTTGCTTTGGCAAGGATCGTGAATGGGTAAAGCTATTTATCTTTTCGCAGTTCAAGAAAGAGATCTTGATTGGTAACAAAGGTGGTTGGCTGAAACCATCTAAGGGTCGCGGAAGTGCATATGGCATTTATGCGGTCGAAGCGAAACGTTGGATGCAGGAAAATCGGCATCGCATTGATTGGGATGCCCAATTACCAAAATAAATAGGGAAGTGATGAAGATTAAGTTATTAGCACTACTTGCGATATTAATTGCTGTTGATTGTTTGTGTCAGTTGGTTAAAGAAAAATGGAGATAGCAGCAGAAATAGGCAAAAGGAAAAAACGTTGCTAACCAGGAAAATCTATATCAATTCCCGAAGCAACGTTAATTAGATAAATCTATTTGTTTGTAGTATTAACGAAAACCATCAATGTTATTAACTGCATCAATTTGGTTAGAAAATTCTTTAACATGCAGATTAGCTGAGTTAAAACCTGTAACGTATTCTACCCGTAATACAAGATAGTGGGGCATCTTTGTATCAACATTTGAAATGACATCCCCCATTGATGGAATTTGTGGAAGTGAAACAGAGCCTTTATTGCGTCCATCAACGACTAAAAAGCAATCAAACAAAAAATCAACTTCTTTCTATGATAGATACCTTAATTATAACAGAAAAGGAGTGAAGATAAATGGATAACTTAGGTTTGTACGTGATTGTATTGCTAGCAGGTATTGCAATTGGAGCATGGTCTAGCGTGGTAACTTGCTGGCTCATGATTATCTCAATGATTGTCATGATTTTGAGTTGGTTCGATGACGAGCCATGGGTAAAAAATGATAATGACTTTTTCAAGCCATAAAAAGAGTCGCATTGCAGTGCGATCCAAGTAAAAACAAATTCAGCTAAAGTATAACACAAAAAGGAGCGGAGTATCCATGAATAAAGAAGAAACATTGCGAGATCACTATTGGAAAAAATTTAAAGATGACAATCAAGTAGCAACATTGTTTAGCCCCAAGTGTAAAGAAGTTGGTACAAAGTTAGTTGAGTTAATGAAAAAAGAAGACTTAACGTATGACCAAGCGTATGCATCACTTCAACATGCCTACGAATTGATCAAATACGAGTCCAACTTTATGAAACTGCAGTAGGTTTAACACAAACAAAAACAAGAGAGGATATTAAGTATGAAGTCCGTAGATAAGCTTGAAGTAGCACGTCGCAGTTACCTAAAACAATTTAAAAATGAAGAGCAGTTATCTGATTTTGTCAGTCAAGATGACTTAAAGATCAGTAAGAAATTGATTGAGTTAATGAAAAAAGAAGACTTAACGCACAACGAGGCGTACGCAAGTCTTCAATATGCCCACAATTTACTTGAATATGAGTCTAATTTTCTTCAACTTTGACAAGACTTACTGGAGTTAGATCGATATCTTGGGAAACAAGAAGGAATGGTAGTTTAACACCAGTTGTTAGAGATTCGAAGTCTTTAAAGTAAGGCTGTAAAGGCGAATCATCAAAGTTCAAGGAATTAACAAAGTTAACAGCTTCAATCAATAATTCTGCGGGAGTTGAGTAAAGTTTTACAAAATTGTTATATGGGGCATCGTATTTTTTTACCCAAGCAGATCTGACATTGGTTGGGAAGTTATCTTTGTTACTTCCAGAAACAAAGATAGGTGATAAATGCGGTTCGAAATCAGTGTCAAATTTAGTTTGTACAAGTGTTTGGTATTCTGCATCCCAAGATAAGGAGTTACCTAGGAACATATCATCGTTATTTTTCCATACAACACGATATGTTGGGAATTCTTTCTCGCTCTTTCTTGAGGCGTAACTTTTGAAAAGGTACAACACGTACTCGAGATAATTTGCCTTAGTTAAATTCATTTAGGTCAATCCTTTCTGTAATGGTATCACAGCTAAGGTATATCAAAGCAAACTAACATTGTCAATATATAGACAATATACGAAGGAGTATATCAGAAATGTTATGGCAAAAAGTAGACAAGCTGTTAAAGGAAAATAAGATGAGTATCAATCAATTGGCTACAAAAATGGGGTTATCGAAAAATAATCGGACTATGTATTATCTGCGAGATGGAAAGATCAAGAAGCCCAGTTTTGAATTGATGTGCAAAATCGCAGATGCGCTAGATGTTAGCTTGGATTACTTCAGAAAGGATAAATATTGATGGAGTCATGGAAGAAGGATGTGTTGCTTGTTTTAGGCAATTATTGCAAGTGTCGCAGTGATCGGATCCACTATATTAATTTTCTTTTAAGTCGAGTGGATGAGTTAGATAAGCGCAACTTTTTGAAGAATTATCTTCAGCTGGAGTTGAAAGCAGATGAAGAACAACAAAATAGAGTTCGTTAAGCTTGCTGGTGATCTAGCAACATTCAAAGTTAGCGATGTAGCAGCTCTTTCAAAAGAGTTACGCAAAGGCATTCGTTTATTTGAGTTAGAACCAAGCATCAGCAAGCGCCAACGCAAATATATCCATGCACTGATCGGTGACCTGGGCGATGTTACAGGTTACGAGACGAGCTATGAAAAAGCAATATTGAAAAAAGATCTAAAGCAAAGTTTTTGCGAAGATACAGAGACACCCTTATTTTCGCTCTCAGACGTTTCAAAAGAGATCGCTGGACAATTTATCGAGTATCTCATTGAAACGTGTCTAAGAGAAGGAATAGCACCCACAGATAAACTTGTGTGGCAAACAGTCGATGTAGATCGACAGGTTTGGTGGTGTCTGAAATACAGATACTGCACCGTGTGTCATAGTAAGCAAAACTTGCAGATCAATCATGAAGACACAGTTGGGATCGGAAATGACCGGCACCATATTGATCATCGTGGACACAGGTTAGAGTGTCTCTGTGCAAGGCATCACGCCGAATTTCACAACGTTGGCGCTGTCCAGTTCTACAACAAGTATCATTTTCATGGAATCTTACTAGACACTGAGCAAGTTATTGAGATCGGTCTGATGAGTCAAAAACAGTGTGATCAATTCGATGAGTTATACAAGCAGGAGGCATTGAGAAATGAAAGTAACGGCGATCAGCCAACTTAAGAAAAAGCGGTGGTATGAGAAAGATGGAGAGTATCGACTATTTTTATTCAGAGACGTCAATAGAATCTTTTTCTTTCAGACTGAAGATGACGTCAAAGCCAAGAAAATTTCAGGTTCACTTGACCACAAATGGTGGATCAACTCACACAGAGTATATCGTTAGAAAAGGAAGTTATCGAGATGAAGCAAGCATTGCACAAATTGAACCAATTTGGGTTCACTCAAGTTCCGAACGAGGTCCTTGACGATGAACGCTTGAAATGGGCAGACAAAGGGCTGTTTGCTTATCTATGGCGCCAATCTGATGAATGGCAGTTCTATGAAAATGAGATCATCAAACATGCTGCTGATGGACGTGATGCGTTTAGAACAGCTAAGAACCATTTGATCGAGTTTGGTTATCTAGTGATCGAACAGACAAGAGACAAAAACGGGCGGATGTCATTAGGCAAGTGGTACTTGAATCCTTATCCGGGTCGAAAAATTGTTAAAAGTTTGGAAAAAGCCCAAGATAAAGGCGTTTCTACCGTGGACGGCTTTTCCGTCAACGGGAAAACCGCCGACGGTTTATCCGCCGACGGAAAACCCACTACTAATAATACTAATAGTAATAATACTAATAACAATAATACTAACAGTAAGAAAAGATTATTGTCCGAACTGGCAAGCAGTTCAGACGTCCCCCCTAAAAATCAAAAGAAAAAGCGTCAATATGATCCTGATTCTAAGCCATATAGATGTGCAGTGAAGTTACAAGATGAAATCCTGAAGAACAAGCCAGACTTTAAGAAGCCTGATCTACAGAAGTGGGCTGATACCTTCCGTTTGATGAATGAACGTGATGGACGTATATGGAAGACGATCGGTAAGGTGATCATCTATGCGACACAAGATGATTTTTGGCGAAGTAACATTTTGTCCGCTGACAAGTTAAGAAAACAATTTGATCGATTGGAAATGCAGATGGGAGAAGGAAATAAAGGTAAGCGCGTCATTGTTAAAGAGACTTTGCCAGATTGGGTAACGGACGAAGTGAAGAAAGAGCCTGAGAAAATAGATCCTGAAAAACTAAAAAAACTACATGCCGAGGCCGATAAGTTGCTTGCAGAACTTGAAGAAACTGATCCAGATAAAGGAGCTAAAAGTACATGAGAAATAAGCTAGAAGAAAAGGATATCCTTCGTGATAAATACGGGCATTCCTTGCGTGAATGTGACGAATTACGACAAGGAAATACAAAATACGAGGTAGAGATCATCAGACCGGGTTTTGCTGTGTTATTAAACAAAGATGATCGAAGTGAAATGATGGTGACACCGAAAGAAACTAAAAATTTTGAACTTGTTCGAAAGTTTAATATTCGACAAAAGAAAGGCTGGAAACGCAAATGGTGAAGAAAAAACAAACGATCAATCTTGATCTGAAAAATTTAGCCGAAGGTGGAGTTTATGAGAAGATGAGTCGAGCTTTTGAAGAAGCGATCGAAAACATCTTAAATCCTAACACTGATCAAACGAAAAAACGGGAAATCGACATCAAAATCACGTTGCAACCGTCAAAAGATCTTCGGCAAATGGAAACTAACGTGCAAGTAAAAACGAAACTGCAACCAGAAATGGCTGTGCCAACGACAGTCTTGATCGGAAAAGATGCTGATGGGCGGGTACATGCAAATGAGTTGAGATCTGGCGCCGAAGGACAAACGTATTTTGACCCGCAAGACAGCACACTAAAGACAGACACTGGCGTACCAGTTGAAGAAGTTGAAAATAAAGTGATCGATCTACAAAAACGGAAGCGAGGATAAAAAAGATGAATGATTTAGGTAATGCAATTGACCAAGTAGTTGACTTGACACGAAAGGCGTACGAACAAAAAGTAGTTGAGATCGATGGTTATAAATATGCGGTGACAGAAGATGGTTTGTCGTTGCTGTGTGATCCATCTTTTCCAAGAAATGCAATTGAATTGAGCACATTGACGGGTATGATCGATTTTATTGAACGTGAAGGGACAAACGAGATGATGTTAGTCGTTGCTTCACCGACTAAAGTTTATTTAGTAGGCGAACTAGATAAACAAGGTGAGCGACCAACCTATGCAGTAGCACAGGCCGATGTACCTAATTTTAGCTATGGACGTTGGTATGGTCAGTCTGAGTTAGTGATTGCTTTACAAGCTGCATTTGTTGAAAATGACGATACCGATAAAGACATTTTGTTACAAGTGATCGGAAACCTGAAAGAGTCGCATGTAAATCAAGCAAGTGACGATGGTGTTAGCCAAAGCGTTCAAGTTCAAACAGGAGTAGCTAGTGTTGATAATGTACGAGTGCCAAACCCAGTTACATTGCAGCCATATCGTACCTTCCTAGAAGTCAAGCAACCAGAAAGCAAGTTTGTTTTCAGAATGCGAGAAGGGATGCAAGCGGCATTGTTTGAAGCCGATGGCGGTATGTGGGGTATTGAAGCTAAGCAAGCTATCAAGGCTTACTTAGAAACCAAGTTGGAAAGCTTAGATTTTGACATGCATGTGATCGCGTAGTCTATTTATACATCCCTTGACAGCTGAACAAGTTTCAAGGGACATTACCAGCTAGTTTCAGCAAGCGGGGCTAACTGGTTGAACTAACACGGTTTGACTGATCGTAGTTCACTCTTAACGCTTGCAGAGAGTCTAAAGTTGATTGATCAGATACTCACATATAGGATCGTAAAACTAGAACTCAAATAAACCCCGCATATTGTAGCGCAGGGCGGTTCGAATCCGTCTGCGGGGTATTTACCTAGGTAAGTAACTAAAAAAACGGGAGGCGCTAAAAATTGGACAATGTGAGCAAGATGACAGATGACTTTAAGGATCACTTGTTAGAGTTAGTCGATATTCGAGAAAAAGAGATCGCACGTCGTGAATATCAGCGTGGGTGGAACGATGGACTTAAGCAAGCAATCAAGCTCGCTGAGCGGAAAGGAATTGGAGGTAAGAAATGATCGTAGTAGTCAAGTATTTGTTTTTAGGGATGTTTGTTGCACTGATGTCGCTATTAGCATTTGCGCATGAAGGAGAGTGATCGTTTTTGATGGCAAAAATTTTAAATCATTAACAAGGGCAAGTAAGCGAAATATCAGCATCGAGGAGCGTGTTGAACTGCTTGAAGGGATGCAATTAAATTTTATTTAGGAGATGAGACTAAATGAGTGCAAAAGAAAAGTTGGTAGAGTTGTTAGCTACATACCGCTATCCGATCGCTGTGATCAATGATGTACGTATGCGTGTGGGAGATTTTTATTTATCTGGTAACTCAAGTGATGATAATGATCCATACTTATGGCAGCAAGTACGGTATCTGGAGAATGTCAAAAAGTTTGTTTTGGAGATGAGTGAATGACGGCATTAACAATCGTTATCGCAGGCGCTACGCTTGCGATCGGTGTATTTATTGGTTGGGCCTTGAGCTCATATCAAGACTAAAGACAGGAGAAGAGAATTGAAGAAGATTTTAGGAATTTTTACCTAGGCGATTGGAACTTTGCCTTTTTTACGTTACTTATGACGATTATTTTGTTTATGTGGGTCATCACTAAATGGTTATGCTTTATCGCAGAACTTCTTTTAAACAAGGAGTAGGACAAATAAAAAGCGCAGTGAGCAGACACCACGCTTTCCCAATAAAATTCAACAACTAATTATAACATAAGGGAGAGCGGTCTAATGGAACTTGATTTAAAAAAGGCACAAGAATTTCAACTACAATTTGACAGAATGGAAGTCGATACGATCGAGACAGCTGCAAAAGTGCGCAAGTTCTTCAAGCAAGATTATCCAAAATTGATCAGATGGGCTGGTGTAAGCGGTAGTTACATAAAATCACCAGTGATGTCAGATGAGCCACGATCGCCTTCCTTTGGAAACCGAGCAGAAGAAAAAATGGCCAAGCGTATCTATGCGCAACAGACACTAGCGAGCGTTGGTAAGGCTATTGATGTGATCAGCGAAGAAAGCAGACGGATTCTGATTGGTGTGTATGCAGAAAATAAAGACGCATGGAGTATGTGTGACGCGCTCGGGTGCGAGCGATCGCGTTATCAGCAAAAGAAACGTAAAGCAGAGAATGAGTTTGCTGATGCGTTTGAGACTTGTTGTTTGTGGTGGAAAGACCTACATGTTTATAAATGATATTGAAGCTCGATTTTTTCGGGCTTTTTTTATTGTTTTTTGGTATATACATAGTGTATACTAGATGTGTAACAGTTAGTTACTGTGTACACTTTAGGAGGTAAATGCATATGTCAGCTCTCGGTGATTTGATGGAGGTGTTAGCATGATAATAAGTTTAAGACAGTGGGGAAACTCAAAAGCTATTCGCCTACCAAAAAATTTGTTGGCAGAACTCGGAGAAAATTATGAAGCGTTCAATGTCAAAGTAGAAGATAAAAAATTAGTTTTAACGCCTGAGGTCAAGGAAGATAAGGCGTTAGATAAGTTATTCAAGAATTATAGCGGAACTAGATCTGACTATCCTTTTGAGATCGTTGATAAGGGTGGAGCTGTAGGAGAAGAGCTTTATTAAGATATTCGTGCGAGTGAATGAAGTAGCGTTATAACACGAAAATTTTAATTAGGACGGTGGATTTATGAATGATCCCTTAGAACGTGGAGACATTATTTTAGTCTCCAATGATCCAAAACCTTACGAAAGCAACGAGCAAAAAGGCAAGCGGCCTTGGCTAGTAGTCAGTGAAAGGCTGTTGAATGAGGTCAGCCCATTTGTTTGGGCCGTGCCGTTTACTTCGTCGAAGCGAGAATATCCGTTAGCAATCGATTGGGCTTCGGTATATCCGAGTTCAGTAACTAAGGGCACATTATTGTGTGATCAGTTGACGACAATGGATGTCTTGCACAGGAATTATAGGTTACTTGAAAAAGTAGAGATCCCTGAAGAAGTAGACTATCGAATCCAAGCAATTCTTGGATATAAATAAAAAAGCTATCAGCGGGCAATAGGGCTAATAGCTTAGGACGATATACAAGATTGATTGTCTCTAGTATATCGTCTTTTTTTGTTGCTGTAAACAGAAAAGGTTTGAAAAATCGGACATAGATTGTACAAAGTGTATACACAAACGGGACCTACATCATGCTACTATGATAGTGTCCTAGAAATGGGATGTGACATAGTTATTTATCAAATATTCTATTTCAAGTAACTTGACGGCTAGAACGTCGTTAAACAAATCTAAGCGTGTGGGCGCGATAAGTCTAGCTCGCAACTGACCGAAGCGAGCAAAATGGTCTATCAAGTGATAATGTGTTGGTGCAAGTCCAACCTAGATCATTGCTATTTTATATAGCAATCCACAATAAAATTATTTCCTGACTTGAGAGTTGAAAAACTCTCTTTTTTAGTTGTATTATCACATTAGGGAATAATATTTATTGGGGGATGTAACAATGAAATTAGAAAATATGCTGGATCTTCTTGATGAGAAAGAACCTAGGGTTAATTTATTTTTAGTACATAAAGTTAATAGCAAAAAGAGACGTAGCTTTAGCGTGGCTAATCCTGAAATTACAATGGAATTTGAAAAAAACTTATTAGATATTATAAAGAGTGAGTTAAGGTCATATCAGGATATGAGGGTTGTACCATATAATATAATTGGATGTAATGATAATATCGTAGAAATGGCCAAAGTGTCCGAATATAATGCCGTAGATTTACTGAAAGAGTCTTTAAAGAATCCTAGCCAGAAGTTCCGCTTTGATACTTGTGGTTTTGATTTCTTTGTTTATAAAGTTTATTTTACTGATTCTGATGAAGAATTATTCTTTTTTAGAAAATCCAAAAATTTTAAAACATTTCAGAAAGGCTTTGTAGGAAGGTTTATAGAGGGACGTTTTAAAAAACTAGCGGACACTAATAAATTATTGGCTACTGATGAAACGATAGATTTTGTTTTGGATGACAAAGATATTTATATTTTTCAACATTTATCGTTTGAAAGAGTATTTGATTTAAACAGTAAGTTTTTAGTACAAGCGAAGATGGTTTTAGATCGTGTAGGAGATTTATCAAAAATTGAAAGTTTTGATAAACTGAGAAAATCAGCTATGGGAAACGGAAATTACGTAAAGAGATTGGCAAAATTGAATGATGGTGATAATGCAAATACGGCTACGTTATTTCTAGAAGATTTGGTACAGACACAAAAAGTCATTAATGAATTTAATTTAGATATTGAAATAGATACTAAAAACAACAAAATGAAATTTAAGGATGAGTCTCAAACATCTAGCTATATTAGTCTTATGCAAGATGCTTATTATGAGACTCTAATAGGAAAAGTTAAGGGGATTGACGAAAGAAGGTAGAGGTAATGCTCGAAAAAATTTTCAAATTATCTATATACATATCAGCTTATATACCTATTTTTATGATGATTTTTTTGGCAAATTTGAAAAGTTTTTCTAGCAAAAATATTAGTATTTTGTGGAATAAAAACCCCGTATTATGGTGGATATTTATAGTTATATCGATATTATCACTCACACCTTTATTGTGGTGGCTATATATGTTGAATAGAAGTTATCAAACTAACAGTAAAGAAAAGATAGAAATAAACGGTGCTGATTTAAAAGACGCAGATGTATTAAATTTTTTTGTTACTTTTATAGTTCCTATTCTATCTTTAGATCCAACTTCCTTACCTTCAATTGTGATGAATTTTTTTTTATTACTGATAGAAGCGATATATGTAATAAATAATAACACAATATATAATAATATTTTGTTAATACTTATGGGGTATCACATATATACATTTTCTGATGATAATGTAGTGATTACGCGTATACCAAAGGATGAAGTAATTTTTGAAAATATTGGTGCGAAGCAAGTTGGGGCAACTAATATATACTATATTGGAAAACAAAACAAAGTAAATTAGTTGTAATTACTGAAAAAGTCAGCCTAGTAGCTGGCTTTTTATTTTGCAGAAAGGACGTTGTAACGATATGGAAGTAAGGGAGTTTTTGGGCATGTTATACATGAATACGATGTATGCAAGGCAATGGCTACAGGCGAAGTAATGCTAGTGATTAAGGAATCTGATGGTAAGTTAATAGTTAGAAACAATATTATTGGTTTATCGGATTATCTTGATGTATATCCAGATGGTGAATTAAAAGTATTAGGTAATGCAAGTATAAGTAGTTAGGGATGTAGTTAGTAGCTGCATCCCTTTTATTTTGCAATTAAAGGGAGTTGAGCTAATGAAGTGGACCAAGCAAGCTGGTTTAGTAAGTTGTAATGCTGAAGCTAGATTAATCAGCAAACTAAATAGAGAGTTAAAGACTAAACGTGCGAGTAAGACTGTTAAGAAGGTGAAGACATATGCCAAGAGTTAGAAGATGCAGACAGCAGGAATGTCATTCGATGGTCGAGTACCCAAATCATTACTGCAGGCGCCACTTTGAACATGAGGCTGAGTATTTAGCAAGTAGACAGAAGTGGGCTAGAAGTAGAGACCAGCATTATCAGCGTAAGTATAATACTGTAACACGCAATCGCTCAGAACATAAGTCAGAGCAATATAACTTCTATCGTTCGCGTCAGTGGGCAAGACTAAGGCGCAATGTCTTAGAACGTGATAACTATCTGTGCAAGTATTGTGCTGCTATCAACATCGTGACACCTGCTAAGACGGTCGATCATATCAGACCAGTGGAAGCTTTCCCAGAGTATAAGAGCGATATAGATAATCTAGCTGTTATCTGTTATAGCTGTCATAGAGCTAAGACAGACTGGGAACAAGCATACTATGGCACAGGCCAAGGAAACAAGCTCACAGGTGCAAAGCCAATAGATAATATCAATCAAGTGGTCCGACAGATGAAAAAGGCATAGCCCTGAAAGGCCATAAAAACGTCTCTAAGGGCTTTTAAAATTTTATGATGAATTAATCGAAAAGGAATTTATTTTATCCCCCCGCCCCAAAAATGGGCATGGAAGAGCGCACACAATGGCGTCTTCTTATGTCGGAAACCAATTTGGGAAAATTTTTTATAGGGGGGTCTTGACAAGGAGGTGGTTACGTGTCTAAGCGGAGCAAAGAACTTCCCGATCGGCCACCATCATATCTAAAAGGTACTGCAGCTGCGATGTGGCGTAGACTTGTACCGCTGATCAAGGCTGACCCAGTTGTCAATGATATGGATCGAACTGTTGTCGAAGCTTTTTGCACTAATTACCAGTTGATGCGTCAAGCATATGATGATATTCAAAAAAATGGCATTACAAAACCGATCTATAAAACAACTATCTCACCAGTGACGGGGGATGTAGTTGCTAAAGATTTTACGGGATTCAAGCGTAATCCATCCACTCAGATTCTTGATAGTGCAACTGCAAAACTTAGATCTTTAGGTAATGAACTAGGACTTACGCCACAATCACGCGCAGATCTGATGAATATCCGCTTGGATGATGATAATGATGGAGCAATGGAAAGTTTGAAAGAATTTTTTGGAAAGAGTTGATAGCTAACTATGAATAAAAAAATAGATCTAACACAGTCACATGACGTCTTAGGTGAGTATAGTAAGCTTGACTTTTCAAAAATCAAAGAAAAATATACAGATCCAGGTACTAAATACTGTTTTTCAGTCCTTGATGAAGAAATAGTTACTGGATATTTGATAAAACTTGCCTGTTTTAGGCATTTGCGAGATTTACAGCGTCAAAATACAGCAGATTTTGAGTATGTTTATGATATTCACGAAGCTGAAAAACTTCTAAAATTTGCAAGTATCTGTCCGAATGTTGATACCGGTGAGCCAACTCAATTGATGGAATGGCAAAAATTTATTTTTTGCATGCTATTTGGTTGGCGTAATAAAGAAGGTGGCAAGAGATTTAGTCGTGCGATCGTCTCTGTCTCACGCGGCCAAGGTAAAACGTATTTGATGGCGATCTTAATGTGCTATTCATATCTTATCGAGTCGATAGGGCTAGGCAATCAAGACTATCTAGTATCCAGTATCAACTTTAAGCAAACAGGTAAGTTATTTGGTTACATTCGTACGATGATCAAACAGGTCGCTTCAAGTGGGCCATTTAAAAAGCTGGCTGAAGAAACTGGCTTGTCACCACAATCAGAACAGATCATTGAGCGCAAAACTAACAATATTTTGCGTGCGATCTCGTTTGAGTCGGGACAATTTGATTCGTTTCACTTTACAACAGCGATAGTTGATGAGGTCGGTGAAGTCAAGACACGTGATAAAACGTCAAAGATCATTTCTGGGCAGGTCAAAGTTCCGAACCGACAGTTTATTCAGATCTCGACTAGTTATCCAGACCCAAGCGTTCCATTTCATGAAGACCAAAAGATGGTTCAGCAGGCAATGGAACAAGACTGGAACCGAGACGCAGATTCTTATTTGGGATTGATTTGGGCTCAAGATAGCTTAGAAGAGACATTCAAAGAAGAAACTTGGCCTAAATCTAATCCGCTTTTATATCTGCCGGGACAAAAAGAAACTTTAATGCAGGGATTAACTGATAAACGTGACAGCGACATGTTGACTGGTAATATCTCGGACTTTCAGAACAAAAATCTGAATTTGTGGCTTCAAGAATCGACAAGTAGTTACTTAAAATTAGCCGATATTGAGCATGCGATCATTAGCGATTTTAATATCAATGATCGCAAAGTATATATTGGCTATGACTATTCGATGTTTAGCGATAATACAGCGATTGCATTTGTCTATCCATATGAAAAAAATAGTAAAATTTATTGGCATGTTGAACAGCACAGTTTTATTCCGTGGCAAAAAGCGGGTTCGATCGAGGCTAAAGAAAAGCAGGATGGTATCAATTACCGTGAACTTGCTAAAAAGGGCTTTTGCACGATCACAAGTCATCCACAAGGACTTATCAATGATGATCAGGTGTATCACTGGTTGATGGAATTCGTTGAAGATCATGGCTTGAGTCCAATATTTTTTGGATACGATGCATGGGGTGCTACTAATGTCATCAAGCAGCTTGAATTAAATTCAGGGTGGCCACTCGAAGCAATCAGACAACGAACATCTGAGTTAAAGGATCCAACAAAATTCTTGCAAAAGCTATTTGTTGAACAAACTGTGACTCGATTAGATGACAAGATCATGGAAAAAGCGTTATTGAATGCTCAATTGACGGAAGACAAGATCGGTATTCAAGTTGATAAGTCGAAGGCAACGCTAAAAATTGACGTGGTCGATGCAATCATTGATGCGATGTATCAGGCTATGTATCACTTTGAAGATTTTGGGATGGCTAATGATAAGTCACGTCAAGTTGAACTCATGACGGAACAGCAAGTTCTTGATTGGTTCAATAATGAAGATTCAGGATTAGGAGGTGATGACTACTATGATCAGGAATTTCTTTAATTTATTATGGTCGGTAATCGACGTTTTGCTCTTTACATTAGGGATCATTTCGCTAGTGTATGGGGCTTTTTTATTAGGCAAGGTGATCGGCTTTTTTGCCCTTGGGATCGCATTGATTGTGTTGGGTGTACTCACTGAACTAGCAAATGTGAAGGGAGGTGAGTAGATTGCCGATATTTAATATCAAAAATTCATTAGATGTTGGTGCAACAAGCATTCCGTTTGATGATCCTGCGATCGTCAACTTTTTAGGTGATAGCGACGGGCAATATATCAGTGCAAAAGAAGCGCTGGAAAATTCTGATATTTATTCAGCTGTTTTTCAGTTATCAGGAGATCTAGCAACGGCCTACTTAACGGCTGGAAAGAGACGTTGGCAAAAGATGATCGATGCGCCGTCAGCGACCACAAACAAGCACTCATTTTGGCAAGCGGTATTTGCTCAGCTTTTGCTTGGTGGCGAAGCTTTTATTTATCGTTGGCGCAACGTTAATGGTATCGATGTGCGTTGGGAGTACCTGAGACCGTCACAAGTAAGTGCGTTTTTGCTAAATGATGGCACAGGGTTGACGTATAACGTAACTTTTGACGAACCTAGTATCGGTGTGATCAACAACATTCCCCAAAATGATATGTTGCATTTTCGATTGCTGTCCAAAACAGGTGGAATGACTGGGATATCACCGCTCAAGGCATTGACACAAGAGTTCAACATCAAGCAGTCATCTAATAAATTGACATTGACAGCACTCAAACAGGCGATCGTGAGCCCCGGCATTTTAAAAATGTCAAAAGGTGGACTTTTGAACTGGAAACAAAAAGCAGCACGTTCAAAAGAATTTATGCGTCAAGCTCAAGCTTCAAATAATGGTCCGATTGTAATCGATGATTTGGAAGATTACAGACCATTGGAAATAAAATCAGACGTTGCTAAGTTGTTAGCACAATCTGATTGGACCGGGACACAGATCGCTAAAGTGTTTGGCATTCCAAACTCGTATTTGAACGGTCAAGGTGACCAGCAATCATCAATCGATCAGATCAAAGGGATGTATGCAAACGCACTTTCGCGTTACATGGAATCAGTTACATCAGAATTAAGCAATAAGCTAAGTACTACTGTGACTGTAAATCTACGTCCAGCATTAGATCCTTTGCAAGACGGCTATGCAAGTACGCTAGCTAATTTAGTTAAAAACGGTGTTATTGCACATAATCAAGCGACATTTTTATTGCAAGAAACGGGATATTTTCCTGAAACTTTGCCAGATGCAGAAAAAAGTTGGCTTTTGTCATTGAAAGGGGGTGAACAACAAAATGAAGATCCAGATCAAGGGGCCGATCGTAGATGATTCGACCGGCATGATGTATGACTATTTTCAAATGCCTAATGTGACACCGTCAAAAATCGCGGAAGCGTTGAAATCTGATGATGGGGATGTTTCTTTAGATATTGCTTCGAATGGTGGAGATGTCTTTGCCGCATCCGAGATTTACACGATGCTACGGAGCTCAGAAAAGCAAGTCAATGTCAATATTGTAGGTTTAGCTGCATCAGCTGCAAGTGTGATCGCAATGGCTGGTGATAATATCAGTATCTCACCGACTGCACACATTATGATTCATAAAGCGTGGACCAATTCGCAAGGCAATGCGGATAACTTAGCACATGAATCTGATGTTTTGAAAGGTATTGATGAATCGATTGCGACCGCATATGCCACAAAAACTGGACTAGATCGGGATACTATTATCGATTTGATGGGTAAAGAGACCTGGTTGAATGCCAAAGATGCAGTCGATAAAGGTTTTGCCGATGAAATCATGTTTGAGGATGCAGATAGCCCAGCTGTCTTCAATTCACTGGGAGTCATTCCAAACAAAACAGCAGTCAATAAACTACTTAATTTTATCCAACAAGAAAAAGAGATGGATAAGCCCCAAAACACTCTAAAAAACAATAAATTAGCAATTTTACTTGGAAAGGATAGTGTTAATTAATGAATATCAATGAATTAAACGATGCGTGGATCGCATCAGGTCAAAAAGTATCTGATATGGATGCTAAATTAAGTGCTCTCGTTATGGATGATAGTTTCGATGAAGCAAAATTTAAGGATTTAAAGGTTAAACGTGATAATGAAGCTTTGCGCCGAGACGCAATCAAAGATCAATTAGAGATCGAGCGTAAGGCAAACAAGGTGATGCAGACACCTGATAAAAAATTGACGCCTAAAGAAGAAAACCTAAAAGATGAGTTTGTAAACAATTTTATCGGGATGATCAAAGGCGATCCAAAAGTATTGAACGTGGTCACATCTTCGACCGATGAAAGTGGCAATCAAGCTGGTTTAACGATCCCAGCGGACATCCAAACAGCGATCCATACTCTAGTTCGGCAATACGATGCACTTGAGCAATATGTAAACCACGAATCGGTAACAACACCAAGTGGTAGTCGAGTATATGAAAAATGGGCTGATATCACGCCGTTAGCTAACTTAGATACTGAAGATGCAGCAATCAGTGATAATGATGATCCTAAATTGACGGTTGTCAAATACTTGATCAAACGTTATGCCGGAATCACAACAGTAACAAATACATTGCTCAAAGACACAGCCGAAAACATTTTGGCGTGGTTATCAACTTGGATTGCACGTAAGGTGGTTGTGACACGAAACAAAGCGATCATTAGTGTTATGGACAAAGCGCCAAAGAAAACAACATTGACTAAGTTTGACGACATTGTAACGTTGATCAATACGGGTGTCGATCCAGCGATCAAAGCAACGTCATTTTTGATGACTAATACTTCAGGTTTGAACGTCTTATCTCAAGTCAAAGATGCAATGGGACGTTACTTGTTACAGCCAGATCCAAAACAACCAGATCAATACTTGCTAAAGGGTAAGCGAATTATTGAAGTGGCAGATCGTTGGTTACCGGATACAAGTGGTGCACACCCACTTTACTATGGCGATCTTAAGCAAGCTGTTACATTGTTTGACCGCGAAAACATGAGTTTACTTGCAACAAACATTGGCGCTGGAGCCTTTGAAAAAGACTTATACAAGATTCGTGTGATTGATCGCTTTGATGTTGTATCAACAGATAGCGATGCTTGGGTGGCTAAATCATTCACAACGATTGCCGACCAACCGGCTAACTTTAAAGCTGGCGCTGCCGAGGCTTAGTAGCTCATGAGTGTAGATAAGGCAAGGCTCAAACTAAGCCTACGGATCGATGGAAATTTAGATGATGAGCTTTTAGATGCTTATATCAGAGCGGCAGAAAGCTATATCAAAAATGCAGTTGGTGCAGATGAAAAATTCTATGCTGATAATGATCTATTTGATGTGGCTGTTGTTGCTTTAGCTTCAAGCTACTACACTGAACGTACTGCTTTATCAAGTACACAACTATATCCGGTCAATCTAACACTAAATTCGATCATCGGACAACTGCGGGGCAAATTTGCGGAGGTGACTCAAGATGGTGAAACGAGTCAATCCATCTAGAATGACTTTCAGGCTAGAATTCGGAAAGATGGAAGCTGGCGCTAAGGTCAATCCTAATACTGGTGCTAAGATCAAAGAATTCAAGCCAGAGTTTTCAGTTTTTGCTGGTCAATGGTCGCTTAGAATGACTGAATCATTGTCGTTGGCTGGGTTAGGGATTAGCAATGCTGTAGTATTTTTTATTCGCCATCGAGATGATATCACGGGAGATATGCTGGTCCGAAAAGATGGAATCATCTATAAGATCAACAATATCTCATTCGATGATGGTATCTCGCCTAATGGCTTTGATCTGATCACGTGTGTAAGGGAGGTCACAAAGCATGGGTGAAGTTAAAAATGCGGAAGAATTTGAACGGATCTTAGATAGTCTTGCTGAAGGCATCGGACATGATGAACGTGTGCTAGCTAATAAAGTTGGCGCCGAAGCCTTTAAAAAGATCATGCAACCTAAAGTGCCAGTCAGCACAAAAGCATTTACTGGTAAAACAGTACACTTGCGCGATAGTCTAGTGACTGAACAACACCCGAATGGCTCTGTTGCCGTGGGCTTTACAGCTAAGGGACATAAGGGGTATATCGGACGCTTTCAAAATGATGGCTGGGACGTACGTGATCGTAATGGTGTCCAGCATTCACATGTGCCCGGGAAACATTTCTGGGAAGAGTCAGTCAAAGAAGCTAAGCCAGTCTTAGCTATGGTAATGACTAATGCGATCAAGCAAGCAATGGATAAGAAGGTGAGATGATGACACCAGCGGCTTACGTTAGAAGTGTGCTCGAGTCAAGAATTGATGACATTCCAAATTTAAGCTCGGAACACGTGCACACGTTTATGATTGATCCTAGTGATAACGCAAAAGAAGATTTGATTTTAGTAATCAGCGAGCTCGTTGACGGTGGGGGATCTTATGGTAATGACCAAGAGCTGAATATCACAAGACAAGTTCAGCTGATTTTTTATTATCCACCAAACTATGAATTTGATATGTCTGAGATCGAAAAAAGTGTCAAGCAAGTGCTTTTTGATCAGCAAATCAGATGTTTTTCTGATGCTGGTCATGTGATGACACCAGACAGTCAAAATATCATCAATACACTTAAATTTAAATATACTGAGGAGGAATTATAATGGCCACAATTGGTTTATGGGGTATCTATACAGGTATTCGGGGAAACGACGGTAATGTCGTTTGTGATGCAACTACAGGGTTAGATGAGAAAGGTGTTTACTTTGTAGGCACAGATAAAAACACTGGTAATTTAGGTTCAAAAACCGCAAATATCACGGGGTTAGCAGCAACACCAACAAAGATCGACGGTAATAATCAAGTCGTTGATGTTTCCAACCCACCATCAAGCCCGTCAGTTGCATGGACTGCAAACGAGATCAATTATCTTGTTAAGCAAAAGATTTTAGGTCGTAAATCTAACGGCAAAGGTGGTTTCGTTGATACAGATGACACTGTCGAATGTCCACTTATTATCGTGTCTCAGTCTCCAATCACGCGTAAAAAAGTGTATTTCTGCTTTGGGCGTGGTGTGTTCAACGAAACGGGCCACAACGTGCAAACGAATACAAGTACAGCTGAAACACGTTCAGATGACAGCTTGACGTATACCGCTTTGAGCTATGATAAGTTCGGCGATAAGCCATACGCTGTATTCTATGAAGACGATCCGAAATTTGATAAAAAAGCAATGTTTGATATGGTTTTCCCAGGTCAAACATTGATCACGGCTTCGGAAGTTTCGGGAGTAACAGGAGAACATAGCAAGTAATAAATACAAAGACAGAGACGAGAAATGTGAGACGATCTAGGAGGCAAGAAAAGTGGAAAAGACAAAAGTTACATTTAAGCGTGAAGTATTTGGATTGAAAGAAGATCGAACTTTGATTGATTCACCAAAAAATATCAAAGTAATGGCTAAGTATTACACAAAACTACTAAATACTGTTGCTGAAGATGAAGAAAAGGACGACCCAATGAAACAATTTGTGGCAGGGACCTTAGAAATGACAGATATCGTACTTGAGTGCGCTACAGAGCTATTAGCATTATCAAAAGAAGGTCGCCAAAAATTGGAAAATCGATCTTTTGCACCAATGTTTGAAACGTTCAAGGAAATGTTACTTGTTTGCTTAGGTGTCGATATGGGGCTTAACAATGAAACTGATGAGGAAGAAAAAGACCCAAAATTCAAGCCAGAAAAACCATCTGGCAATTAGAAAACATGGTTGCTGATATCGACTATCTAGCTCAGCAAGCTATGCAAAATGGTATTTTACCAAGTGACTTTTACAACTCATCTTTTAGCGATCTACAGGCCGCATTAGGTGCTAAAGAGCCTAAAGATAGGGTACAGGATCCATTAGACCTAGTTAAAAGTCTAGGCGCATTATAGCGGAAAGGAGGAATAAAATGGAACGAATTCAGGGATATCAGTTTGCTATCGATCTTAATGATAACGGGATGACTCGGAGCTTAAGGGCTTTGCGGGATGAAGCTAAACTTTTACGTTCAGCAATGCAAGCCAATTTTGCTGAAGTCAGATCTGGTGAAGGAATTATGGCAGCTTATGCCAATAAGATTGAAGATGCAAAACGTGCGATTGAAGGCCAACGAGCGTATATTGAACGCTTAAAAAAAGAACAAGATGGTTTAGATCTTTCTACTGATAAAGGGCGTCAGGCGTATGTGAAGTATGAAAATCAGATCAATACCGCTAAGCGTGCGATCGCTAGTTTGGAAGCTCAGGAACAGCGAGCAACGAACTCACTTAATACACATCGTTCAGGCGTACTACAGTTGCGCGAAGCTGTAGAGTCAAGCAGACGTGTTAATGAAAATTATGTGACCCAGCTGGAAGCTGAAGGACGAAAATATGCTGCTCAACAAGCTAAATTAAAAGGTTTGATTGATGTACGCAAAAAAATGGGTGATCAGCTGAATGCTGAAAAAGGCTTGTTATCTCAAGTCGAACAGACTTCAGGTAAGACATCAAAAGCATATCAAGAGCAAGCTGTGCGAGTTGCGGAACTATCGACCAAGTATGTTCAAAATGAGAAAGCTATTCGTGAATCGAATCTAAAGACACTCAATATGAGTGATACGATGGTCAAATTCAGAGATAAAATCAGCTCAGCAGGCGATGTTGCTAAAAATGCCTTTTCCAAAATCAAAGAGCACGCTATTATCGCTACTGGTGCTGTTGCTGGATTTGGAAAGTTTGCGATTGATGGAGCAAACAAAGCATCTGAAGTATCTAGTCAGTATAAGGTTATTTATAATAATTTAGTTACCGGTGGCGAAAGTGCGGTTGAAGCAACCAAAAAAGTTAAAGAGATGCAGGAAGATGGGGCTAAATATTCTATCAAATATGGTGTCTCTCAAAAAGAGGTTGCGGATGGATATTTAGAACTAGTTAAGCGTGGCTATAGTTCGAGTCAAGCTTTAGGAGCTATGAATACTGAGTTGCAGGGGGCCATTGCATCTGGTGATGATTTTAATGATGTCGTTAAAGTTGCCAGTGGGACCTTAGAAGCTTTTGGTATGAATGCCAAATCAACCACAGAAATGACCAAAAATACTAAAGTGGCTGTTAATGAGCTAGCTTACACAGCAGATACTACTGCTACTGATTTTCATGGAATTGGTAAAGCTATGGAATATGTAGGCACAACATCACATCAAGCAGGTTTTAAGCTTAGTGAGACATCGGCAGCATTAGGCACTTTGTCTAAGCAAAATATTGACGCAGACAAGGCTTTGGTAAAACTGGCCGCTTGATCAGAAATGATCTTGAAAAATAAATCCGTTAATTCGGGGAAGACTAAGTTATTTATGGTATAATTACGGTGAATTTATGATGGTGGTGGTAGTTATGGCCGACTTATTATTTGATTTACTGTATAAAACTGAGAATGGTAAAAAATTGGTAGCTATTTTTGAAAATTATATTGAATTGTGCCACAAGCATAGATGGTTGGGAATCGTCAGTTATCTAGTTACTGTTATTGTACTTGCAATATTTGTGGTGTGGCTTTGGAATTTCCTAGATGGGTTAGTTAAGACTCTATTAGTGTTAGCAATTTTATGCATCGGGGGATTTATTTCATTAGTAGCTTCAATTTTTAGAAGATAATATGTTGATCCCGAGCCAAGCTATGAGGAAACTCATAGAAGGTGTAGAGACTAGAAAAAGTAAGCTAAGATTTGAGCACGTCCACACGTGCTTTTTTTATGCAGAAATTTCCACGAAGGCGGATGGCCCTAGCATTTAAGATGTGGGTCGAAAGATAGTCCGAACATTATGGAAACATAGTGAATTAGAGGATAAAGAGCCTCTAAGATAACAAATTGGGTACAGGTCTGCGTAAAGTCATCAATAGTTTGACTGATGCCGTTGAAGCTCAAAAAGCAGCACAAGAAGGTTCTGGTAAGGCTATTGAGACGTATACCAAAAAAATTCAAAAACATAAAGATAAGATTGCTGAATTGGAAGCAGCAGTCAAAAATGGAACTAAGAGTGGAAAAGCAGCTGCTAGCGCTATCAAGAGCCAACAAGATGCTATTAGGGATCTAGAAGGTGAAGTAGAAACTGCCAAAAATACCAACAATGGATCTGTGTTAGATCAAATTGGTCTTAAACGTTCAGATATCGTTGATTCCAAAGGAAACTTCAGAGATTTAACTACTATCATGAAAAAGCTGAATGAAGTAACTAAAGGAATGGGTAAAGAAAAGAAGGCAGCCGTCTTTAATTCTTTATTTGGTACGACGGGGCAACAATCTGGCGAAATTTTAGCTGAGAATAGTAAGTATTTAGGTGAACTTACCAAAAAGGTTGAAGAGGCCGGCAAAAAAGGCAATTACGTTCAAGAATTAGCCGCTAAGAATGCTAAGACGGCTGAAAATTCAAATAAGCGATTCCAAGAAGCTTGGAGCGCTTTAGAAATTGAATTTGGAGCTAAGTTGTTACCATATATGACCGATGCAGCTAACAAGCTAACTAAGTTGTTTGATCAAAAATCATTTCAAAAAGATGTTGAAAAGGCAGCTAGTGGTGTTGGTAAAGTAGCAGATGGTATTCTTAAAGTTGGCGATTTTGCTATTAAACACACAGATGCAGTAGTAGGATTTGGAAAGGCTGTCGCTGGCATCTGGGTAGTTTCAAAAGTCGTGGACTTTATCAATAAAATGAAGACATTGCGCTCTTTGTTCGGAAAGAATAAGGCTCTGTTAGAAGAGCAGGTTCAGGTTGGCGCACTAACGAAAGAATACCAGAGCTTAGCATTGGCTAAATCTCAGGCTGGTGGCGCTTATACCGGTGGTGCAGTGTCTAAAACGGCCAATACAGTCTCTGGAGTTGGTAATGTTGCTGAAACGGCAATCGAAGCTACTACAGCAAATGGCGGTAAAGCTGTTACTAAAAATGCTGGCAAACTTACTGGGATTGGCCGTAGTTTGGGTGCTAAGATTGTTGGTGGCCTGGGGCTTGCGATCACAGCTTGGGATTTCGGTTCGTCGATCTATGATGCCGTGAAATCAAACAAAGCTGAAGCTAAGTATCAGGCGGCAGGCAAGACAGCAGGTGCATTGATCGGTGGTACTATTGGAGCGTTTGTCGGCGGACCGGGCGGTGCAATGATCGGTGCAGGTATCGGTGAGCAGATCGGTGGGTCTAAGACTGTAACTAACGCTGTTAATAAATTTGTGAAGAGCTGGAACGACACTATTAAAAGTCGGAAGATCGAAGCGCCTAAAATGAGCGAAAAAGAGTCACATAAACAACTCTTGAAGGAGCAAAAAGAGTACTACAAACAGAAACAAAAACAGGATTTAGACGATCTTAAGACACTTCAAAAAAATGGGATGATCACCAAAGAAGAGTACAAAAAGAGAGTCGATGATGCTAAAAAGCATTATAAAGATCTCGAAAAAGAGGCACGGCGCTCAGGTTCTGACCAGGCTGCGATCGATAAGTACTACGCTATCCAAAAACAAAAGATCGATACGGATTACAACAAAGCGAAGAAAAAAATTCGTGATAAGTATGATACTGAAATATTGAATGCTCAACGAACTTTTGGCCAAAGTTCAGAACAATATAAAAAGGCAGTCGCTAAACGTGACAAGGCGTTGGATGAAGCAAGTTCAAAGCATAAGAAAAAAATCTATGAGCTAAATGAAAAATATGCGACTACCAATATGACAAAAGAGGCTAAGCAACATACAACATTGACAGGCAAGATACAACTCGAAACTGATAAGCAAGGTAAGATCCTAGAAAAAATCACAGCTAAAAAAGGCAAATTGAGTAACAAGCAATTGCAAGAAGCCGTCAATAATGCTCAAAAAGAATACGATAAGATCACTAAGTTAGCCAACGACGAATACAAAGACGTCACTAAAAAAGCTGATAAAAAATACAAAGAAGTAAAAGACGCAGCTGAACGTCAAAAAGAATCAGCAATCAAGGCGGCTGATGAACAGTATAAAAAGACAGTAGCGGCGGCTGAACGACAATATAGTGATAACTCTAAATGGGCTAAAGAACAGCGTAAATCAATCAAGGAACAGGCTGAGAAGCAACGAGATGAAGCTTATAACGCTGCAAATGACCAGTACAAGAAAGTTACTGATAAAGCAAAAAGCCAGCGGGATGAAGCTGTTGATAAGGCCGATAAACAGAGAAGTGAAACAACTAGCTTGGCTGGTAAGCAAAGAGACGATGTTGTATCTTCTGCGCGTGAACAGTCAAAAGGTGTCGTAAAGCACGCTGTCAATCAGGCTAACAGCTCGATGGATGCTAATGCAAAACAAGCTCAAGGCTCATCTTCGATCTTTGAAAGCTTATTTAATTTCTTCAAAAAGATAGGTAAATTTTTTGGAAAATCATATGACAGTTCAAAAGCAGACTTGTATAAATATAAACCTGTAAGCATGGGCGGTTATGCTACTGGTGGTCAAGCAAATTACCACGGTAAAGCGCTTGTTGGTGAAGCAGGTCCTGAGCTTATTTATCGACCATACAGTGGCAAAGTCGGAATTGCTGGTCAAATGGGCCCACAATTTATTGATGTGCGTCCGGGAGATCGGATCTTAAATGCCAAGGACACTGCCAAAGTCATGTCTGGATCATATGTGGGTACATTGCCAGGATACGCAACTGGTAACATTTCATTAGGCGATTTCTTTAAAAAAGCTCGTGAAGGTGCTGAAGATATCTATGATCACTTATCTGATACTGCAAGTGATATTTTAGATAAGATCACCAACCCTAAAAGAACACTGCTTGATATTGCTGCTAAGACCTTTAATTTGGATAGCGTTCCAGATGCTGGGATCATTCCGCGTGATATTACTAAGGGAATGGTCAATGATGCTGTTGATGGTTTAGCTGGGATCCTAAAGAAGATCAAAGATAGCTTCTCTGGTGGTGGTGGCAGTGGTAATTCACCTAATGGCACAATGAGCAAAAGTGAATTTGGCAAAGTTGCTCGGCATGCTGCTTCGTTGATGCATCAAAGCTTGTCAGCGCGCGATATTGAGCACTTGTATTGGCAAGCATTTGTTGAGTCTAATGTTAATCCGGCCACTGGTGGTGGATATGACGATCATGATGGTACAGGGTTACCGTACGGTTTATTCCAATACAAGCTAGGAACTTGGAATGCTTGGGCAGTTAATGGCCACAAGAATATTCATTCAGCTCTTGATCAGATCATGGCTGTTTTAAATGATTCTAACTGGCGTAATGACTTAGCACCAATTGGCGTTCGTCGTGGTTGGGGCCCACGTGGCCATCGAATGATGGCTAATGGTGGTCTAGTAACACAAAATCAGATGGTTGAGATCTCTGAAGGTAACTTGCCTGAAATGGTAGTTCCGTTGGATCTATCTAAACGTTCACGGGCATATCAACTGATGCAACAGTCGTTAGATTATTTTGCTCAAACTGATAACGCTAAGCGATCGGATGGCAATAGCGAAGTTAACAAAGATATAAAAGAGTTATCTGAAACTGTCAAGGATCTTAAGAATTTGGTAGGAATGTTGTTAAATGTCAATGGATCGCAACTTGAAGCAATCAGAGGTATCAACGGCTACGATAAGACAAAAGTTTATCGGGATATGGCAAGTGATCAAAGGCTAGCAAACTATCAACAATTCAATGTTTAGGAGGGAAAAATTTGAAGATCTATGGTAATCATTTTCGTTATCCTAAGCTTTGGATAAAGCGAGGTAATGAAGATGAGATCGAAGTTGAATCAATCACTCCCAATCTTAGATACTTGGGGGATGATGAAGATCCAATCGTGACAAATGCTTATTTGACTAATTTGGGCGGTGACGGAAGTTATCCTACTGAAAGTACGATCGACAAAAACGTGATCAACGCAAGATTTTATTTTAAGTTTGGTGATTGGTGGGACTATAAGCTAGCTAAGCATGATATTTTCCGCTATTTTTCTTCAAAAGAGACGTTTAGGATCCGGACTGATGGCGAACCTGGAGTGGTCAAGTATGTTAAAGCAGGCAATTTCACGATCGCACCGATAGAGCAATTTGCACGGACGTCAGTTTTTACGATCCCGTTTGAAAATCCGAGTGGATATAAGTATAGTTTGACGACATCTGATCAACTAATGAACTACGATCAAGAAGCTTGGATGCTTTATGGTGGAAACATTCCAAACGGTGAAAATTTAGATTATCATTTTATCAACAAACAGTCATTTAGAGTGTTTAATGCCAGCGATATCACGATTGATCCATACTTTCAACGACATGAGTTAAATATCATCATGGAACACTTTGGCGATGGCTTTAAGTTGATCAATAACACCACTAAAACAAGTTGGAGTTATAAAGGCCAAATGAACAATACAGACAAAGTGATCTTGCAAGGAATCAACACGTTCAAAAATGGAACGTTAGACAATAACAATACTGACTTTGGTTATATCACGTTAGCCCCGGGATGGAACGAGTTTTCGGTAGTGGGAGCTAATGATCTAGATATAACCTTTTCATTTCCATTCATTTATTTAGGCTAGGGGGTGAAAGCGAGTGGAGATCTTAAATGCAGTAAAAAATAATAAATTTATCTATTTTGGCTTTGATCCGCGCGCTGAAAATAAAGACGATCAATGGAACGCACTGCCTAACCTGAGTGCATCTAATGATGGAGAAAGTTGGAGCAGTGTTGCTAATTTTAGCAAGCTGAAGGGGCTGAGAGACGGCTTTATTTGTTGCGTTGGTGACGTGTACTATATCATTGGTACACTAGCACTTTATAAGACATCTGATTTCAAACTGTTTACCGAACTTGATTTAAGTTTGATCAAAAATAGTCAGTATACTGATATTTGGGCGCCTGAATTCTTTAAAGATAAGAATGATAAATATCACATTATCTACAGTGCCACTTTAAATGGTAAACGTGGTATTTATGTGGCCGATTTTGACCCGGTCACAGATAAAGTATCTAATGCCTATCAACATGTCGATGTAGACTGCCAGAGTTCTATTGACCCAAATCTTACCTACATGGATGGTAAGTATTACTTGTGGTTATCTAGCGCTAGATTATTTGTCGCAGATAATTATTTGGGGCGTTATACAGAGATCGCTACCAACATTATCAACGATCCTAAAGCGCACTGGTATGAAGCGCCAGAAATGTTGATCGCTGGTGACTACTTGTATTTGTATCAGGATAAGATTGACGGACATGTCGATGGCGTTGCTGACTCAGGCTACATGGTATATCGCAAGGCCAAGCGAGTGAATCCACTCATTTGGACAGACGAGCAGATCGTTAAAAATGATATCAATATGCGGCATGGGAGTTTCTTGTATAATGATACAAAGTTTGTGCGTTATCCAACTTATGAGATGCCCAAAAACGATTTCAAGAAAGTCGTCACGATCAAAGCGTTATCGCTGAAACAAGAACTCCCACTAAATTGTATTTTGTGGTCGACTTTTTCAGTACAGTGGGCCAAAAATAGCACCTATCAGCTACAATTTACGGCGTTTGATGACGGTGGTCTTGCATATAATGCATTGCTTAGTACAGAAGGTACGATAACCTTTGATGGGCAGCAATACATCATTAAGCAGGTCACACCATCTAATCAAGGGGCAAATTCGCAAGTTCAAGTTACAGCCACGCATATCTATAATGATATTGCACGTGTGCGACAATATGATGTACGTGAAGGAACCTTAACATACCTGCCACAAGATGTGCTTGAGTTTTATTTGGGAGCTCAGAACAAAGATAATATTGGATATACGTATTCCGTTTATGGCGACTTTGATAAACAACAGATCCAAAATCTAGGTGATACGAGTGGTAAAGACATGATCAGTAAGATCTTGAGTACTTGGCCAAATGCAATCGTGTATCCTGACAATAAAAATATAGGTGTTTATAGTTCACAAGCCTTTGAGAAAAATTTTGGTCAGCGTATCGACTATCGTAATAATGCTCAAGGAATCAATATGACGATCGACAGCACAAACATTACTAACAAAGTTAAATGTTTTGGTAAACAAAAAGAAAATAGTACAGATAACAATAAGGTTGAATATTATTTTCAGCCTTTTTTTGTTGAGGATCGTAAATCGATCGCGACCTGGGGCGTGTATCCGATGGAAAATATCTCAGACGAGCGCTTTACTGATCAAGAAAGTATGCGCAGATATGCACGCTCACAATTGCAAGTCGAACCGGTCGTGAGTCTTGAAGTCACAGCTAACGAAAATTTTAAGCCGATTCCAGGAGAAAAACGTCATCTAACGATCAAAGATATTGGCTTTGAAACTGATGTAACGCTTATCGGTTATACATGGTATCCGTATAATTTAGATCAAGCAACAGTACTGCAATATGAAAACTTGCCGGCAAGCATTTTAAATACACAGTCATTACTGAACAATCGCATCAACGATATCAGTAATTTAGCTCAAAAGGCATTGAATAAGGCTTTTACAGCCACGACCACGTACTACTCAAGAGATGATCCAACCAAATACAATATGGTCAGAGTTGGTGATATTTGGGTCAGACCATTAGAGGAGGCGGGAAATGGAAAAGCAAGCCAATAAATTTATTCAGCCTGATCCTCAAGCAATGGATAAAGTTCCAGCTCAGATGATGATCTATGATGGCGCAGGTTGGCTAGAGATAAGTAACCAACAAACGATCAATAATTTTAGTAAGATCACCACTAACTTGAGTGATGAGGCAAGTAAGACGCGAGAGTATGTCGATAGATTAGATGAAGAATTCAAACAAGCAGATAGCGAGATCTTAAAAACTATCGAAACCGAAACGGCTAGATTAGATAAGTCAATCACAGACGCTAAGTTAGACTCTGGCAGTCTCAATAAACGGATCGATGAGATCGACACCAATAACAAAAAAACAGTCGAACAGATCAAAGCAAACTTATCTGACATAGATAAAAAGCTAGACGATTCGCAGGATCAAAACAAAGAAGTAATAGCTGACTTGCAAAAACAAGCTGACGCGATCAATTCGGTAGTAGCTACTAAAGCAGATAAGTCGTATGTCGATCAAAGAGCTAACGAGATCAATTCAGTAGTAGCAAATAAAGCAGACATGTCTTATGTCAATCAGAAGGCTGATCAATGGCAAGTTGCTTTGCAAGGCGTAAACAATGATGCAAATTCAAAAATCGATGCGTTATCAGGCCGGATCACAGCAACCAAAAACGATCTGACATCTCTGTATGAGTCTGAAACGTATAAAGGTATGCAAAAAATTGTTCAAAATTCGGCTTTCTTACAGAATGCAAATGGTTTTACCACACAAGTTCAAAGTATGATGAGTGATGAACTTAAGCAAATCAACTTAGTCTATAACTCAGAATTCGAATCTGGAAATGGTCAAGAAATTGAAGGCTGGACCGCAAATCATCCTTTAAAACGTGGTACTAATATGTACGACAATTATTATGGAAGTACTAGTTTGGGGATGGATACGTTCAGCAATGCGACTGATCAATGGGTCAATGCTTGGTCCCAAATGATTGGTGTCAATGAAGGTGATCATTTATCTGCTAGCGTCATTGCGTTTTATACCGGCGAAATTTTCTCCACTCCACTAGGCGAATGCGGAATCGAGATTGAACTTTTTGAAAGAGAAGGTGTTAGTCGTCAGACTTGGGCAAGTAGCTATGAAGATATTGCAAATATTCCTAGGGGCCATGAAAAAACGATTCGCATCGACGACTACGCTATTCCAAGCGGGATAACTAAAGCTCGTATCGGGTTAGTTATCAAAGGTAAGGGGGATGTGATGTTTGCGCATCCTATGCTCGTCAAAGGAAAGCGGGTCGGTATTTATCAGCCGTCAGTCATTAACAAATTAAGCAAGCTTACGCAAACCTTGGATGGATTAAAGTCAGAAGTCCATGATAGCAGCATCAATTCTGTGATCGGACAGACTGCTAGAATGATCGCACTTCAGATCTCGGGTGATAAGAATAAAGTCATCTCACAGATCAACGCTTCAACTGAAGGCATCATGATCGATGGCAAACATATCATGATCAATGGTAATACACGCATTCAAGGGACATTGATGGTAAACGATGTTGTCATGAAGTCTCAAAATAATGCGGTCAAATTTAGCCCTGAAAGTCTTGATATGATTGGTGCTAATTCAATGTTGAAATTGCAAAGCGATTCTATCCAGCTTGGAGCAACATCTAATGATCCAAGACAGCAATGGGGAATCGGACTTAGTAAAAATGGATTAGCTGTAACTGTTCCCGTAAAGAAACCAGCAGCAGTAACTAATAACCCTGAAGATTATCAACGTGAGATTCAAGGGTATATTAATGGCGGTGGTTGGGATTATACAAAGGCAGAAGCTGTTGGTAGCGGAGCATCGGGAATAGAAATAGGACTAATGGCTCAACAAGTATGGGGCGATCCTTACGGCGGTGACTACATCGCAATTGGGCAATATATTCCAACGAATTCTCAAAAAACATCACGGGCTTTCACACCGGCAATATCATACTCTGAAACAGGAGTAGGTTGGGCTCCGCGTGATATTCATATGTATAAACCAACTACATTTCATTCAGAGGTGCATATGAAAGTTCCTAGCACAGGGTACGGTATCAGAACTGCATGGGTATCGTGGAGTGATTGGAATAATGAAAAGTATCCCTGTTTTGTGAACGATACTAGTAATTGGGGCGGGATCGCGTTTCCTTCAAACGGATATGTGGTCATGTTCAATAGTGTTGGTAAGCGATTCAATATTTATACAGAAACAAAGGACAATAAATACAACGGGTATGGTGGTAATTAATGAAATTCAATAAAACAGTTATTTTAAGTGGTGACGTTAAGGATGAAAAAGGCAATGTTTTCGCCTCAATGCGGACAGTTTTAGAAGGTGATGGTTCTACACCGGTGGTCATGACTATGGGAAATCAGAAAGTTGTCGGGTTTAGAGATGATGGCACACCGATCGTGCCGAAACTTCAAGAAGATAAGCTCAAAGCTGCACAAAAAGAATTGCAAGCTGAAGCAATCAAACAGCAAAAAGAACTGTGTGTTGAAAATGGTGTAGATCCTGAACTGGTCAACATTATTAATGCTGAAAAGGAGGCGAAGTAGCTTGGACAAGATGTCGACGTTGATCCAAAATTTAGCGGTGAAACTGGCAAATAAAGAACTTCAAATCACTAACTTAGAAGTTGAAAATAATGAATTAAAAGAACAGATCGCAGAGCTTAGCAAAAGTTCCGCCGAAACAAAGAAGGGTGAGAAATAGAAATGGCATTGGAAAAACAAAAAGAAGTTAATTTAACAGCATATTCAGTTGTAGGTGATGATAAGAAACAGGCAGTTCGTTTGTCGGCCACGTTATCAACAAGTGACAACACTAACGACTCGGCTAACCAATTTGCCATGGATAACGCGACTTACATGGCTCACAAGGCAGAAGTGCGTAAGGATATCACAGCATTTCAAAATTATGTTTATGAGCAAGAAGATCTGTTAGCTTCTGAAATGACTAAGGAGTGATTAGGAGATGAAAAATAGCATTGATCCACCGATTTTAGACATTTGGGATGAACCAATGTCATTTGCAAATCGGGATGCACGTAATCAAAAAAATCATAACTGGTATGTTTTACGCCAGTATGGTGCTGATCTAGGTTTATGGATCAAGGGTTATATGAATGGCTATGACACACGCTTTGATAACTTGATCAGGAATGTAGAACAACCAAATGAAGTAGTTGATGCTCGAGTTGATGCGTTTAGTGTTACTTATCCGACACTAAAAAAGCGCATCGATGCCTTGCAACTAGATAAAGCAAGTAAAATCGACAGCTTTGAAGTATCTGATTTGCGCACGATCCAGTTAAGAGATATTTCAGAAACGAGCGTACCGCTTAAAATTGAAAACAAACGCACATGTCAAGCTCAAAATCGCAACATCCGATCTGAAGGTATGATGATCTGTTCTGTTGCACGTTTATCGTTAAGGCAGGTGACTAAGATTGACTAAGGCTGTAAAATTGATCTTTGAAAATAAGTTCGGAGATCAAGAGCAAATGTATCCAGAAACGCACGCAGAGTCCGTTTTCGGCTTGAGTGAGTTTATCAATGAGCATCTAGCTGCTAATCTCGAAGTTAAAGCTGGTAGTGATCTAAACAAGCTGACGTCTGGGAAATACCAAGGATCTAAGACGTATATCATCAACGGTGTTTCAGTTAAAAATGCACCGATTTTCTTTAACGGCTATGGATCACTGACAGTCAACGACATCAATGGCAATGCATGCACGCAAACATTGATTGCAAGTGACGGCAAACGCTGGACGCGCGGTGCTGGTGGTCAAAATAAAGATTTTAACGATTGGAGAGGATTCTAATGAGTGATTATATTGCAGATCTAAAAGATGGTTCAGGCAATGGTATCCGACCGCAAACTGTTTGGGAAGCAATTCTAAATGCGCCTGATTTTGCTGGAGATATTCAAGCTGCTAAAGATATTGCTAACGGGAAAATCGATAAGGGACAGGCATTGCAATATTGGGGAGTTGATGTTACTGGTGATACTGACTGGGATACAGTTGTAAAAAACGGTGTTCACTTAGTTTGGACCAACGGTAACCGTGCTGGCACACATTTTCCTGGTAAGAACAATCAAGCTTCAACCGACGGCAATTGGGGCGTTTTGCTTGTAATGGGTAATTTTGGGCAAAGTGCAGATGGCGGCTTAGGAGTTCAAGTCGCTTTCATGGTGCCGGGCGATATCTATATTCGTTCTCATGACGGTGCTGGTGCTGGTTACTGGGAGCAATGGCGTCACTGCAGTTTTACTGTAACACCTTAATGTAATTTGTTGGGTGGGAGGGATGGAGAAAGGAGTTGAAAATGTTTGATAATATCGTAAAAAATCGTTTCTGGTTTTTGAAAGCTTTAGAAACGTATTCACTAGCTATTTACTTTATCATCAAGCGGTCAACAGGTATTTTTGACTGGGATCATAGCCCGTTAGCAGTGCTTGATGATCCGCCGTTCATTTTCTTGTTGGCGGTGGTTGGTACGATCGCATTGGTGTTTGCTCTGTGGGACATCAAGTATTTGTACTACAAGCAGATCATGACTGGAACGCTGACTTTCGTGTGGTTGGCGTTCTTCTTGTCTTTTCTTGCAAATGATGCACTCTTGTGCGTTTATTTTAGTTTTCCTGGGATCTATTCTTTTTTTGTTTTAGTTGGAATCGTGGCGGAAATTAAATGGGAGTGATGCTGCTTGAGTGATCAAGTGTTGATTGCGGTGATTTCCACACTTGGCTCGATCATCGTGGCATATATCACCGCAACAGCAAACGCAAAAAAAGCTGACAACAAAGAAGTCAGTGAATTAGAGAAGCTTAGAAAAGAAAACGCTAAGCTCAAAGAAAAAATTAAAAGCAGGGGGAACAAGAAAAATGGAAACAAATGAATTAGTTGTTACGGTACTCGCAACTGTCTTAACTGCAGTGATCAGCTATTGTGGTAATGTGCTTGTAAAAAATAATCGAGCATTGACGATTGTGCGAGCACTAGAGCCACTTTCTAGAGATGCGGTGATCGCAGCGCAAAAATTGGGCGTCACCGAATATCTTACTGGAGTGGCTAAGAAAAATCATGCAGTGCAGACTGTTGTTCAGGCGCTTTCTAACGCTGGGTTCACGATTGCAGATGAACAAGTGATCGTAAACGCAGTAGAAAAAGCCTATGCTGAACAGAAAAAGTTACTTGATCAATATCCGCAGAAAACAAAGGAGGACTGATCTAGTTGAATAAGAAAAAATTATTAGGAGTTGTCGCGTTGGCAACTCTTTTTTTATCGCTTGTAGCACCAACAGCACAAGCTGCTAGAACTGATATGGTCGACGTGTCAAACCATAATGGTTACATGACAGTCGGTAATTTCACAGCAATGCGAGATCAATACGGTGTTAAGTCAGTCGTTACCAAGATCAGTGAAGGCACATACTATCATGACTACACAGCTAAAAACAATATTAGCACTGCACAACAATCAGGACTTTATATCAACGGCTATCACTTTGCACGTTGGTCTAGCGTTGCTGGCGCTCGTGCTGAAGCTAATTATGCGGTGGCGATGGCTAAAGCTGACGGACTACCGATCAACGCTGTTTTAGTCGCTGATGTTGAAGCAAAGCAACAACAGCAGACGCCTAAAAACGTCAACGATCTAGCGGTCATGGAATTTAAGCGCATCGTTGAACAGGCTGGCTATCGCTATGACATCTATACATCCCAAAGCTGGAAGAATAATGTTGTTAGCGTGCCAGCTGGAACTGGTTGGATCGCACAATATCCATATAACGTGACTGCTAATCGCCATACACAACACCACGCTTGGCAGTGGGCAAGTGATGCAGTGTTTAACGGATCTTATGGTCACTTTGATGTTTCGCAGCTTTACGATAACTACTATACTGGTGGCCAAGATAAAAATGCTGTGATCAGCAACAGTGACACGCACCACGTAGACAATCAGAGCCAAGCAAAGCAAGAACAACCAGCACAAAATTCAATCAAAGATGAAGATTATGCACAGACTGGCGTGTTTACGGCTAATACTAAGCTAAACGTACGGACAGCACCAAGCACAACCGCTCAGATCGTAGCACAATACGAACCGGGTGAAAGCTTGACGTACGACCATGTATATATCAAAGGTGGCTATGTCTGGGCTCGATATATGAGCTACAGCGGTAGTTACCACTACGTAGCCATGGGCGTGATGGGTGGTCAAGAATACGGTGCACGTCGAGCATATAGCGCCACCGTGCAAACACGTAGCTATACAGTCAAATCTGGTGATAGTCTGAGTGTTATTGCTCGAAAATTAGGCACAACAGTATCTCACTTGCAAAGCATGAACGGAATCAGAAACGCCAATCTGATCTATCCGGGCCAATCATTGCGGTACTAATTGAATAGCTAAACAAAAAGCGCCACACTCGAAAAATTATCGGGTGTGGCGCTTTTTTGTTGCAAAAAAATTACCCTCCAACTATTAGTTGGAAGGTAAGACTGTTGCGAGTAACCAGCTCGCTATCAAGGTATGAAACCTTGCTATCAACATCTTCATAATAAGATAGTTATTTATTTATGTCAAGATATTTTGTATACTAATGTGGTACGTGAAATCTAACCAATTTCAATTAGTACACAAGGTGGTGAAGTACCTTGCTATCAACATTTTTAAGCTTGATCTTGGCTATCCTAGTCAATTTAGTATCAAGCATTATCTATGATTGGTTGAAAAACCATCTATAGATAACACGGCCCTGGTCGCTTCGGTGATTGGGGTATTTTTTTATAAAAATAGCACCCCGTAAAAAATACAAGGTGCTAGCTTACACGAGACAACAACTGGACAACAAAATATAAATTTATATCATTTTTTAACTAATCGTTGTCTTTGAAAACGTTGATTTAACACAATTAACTGTTTTTAACTGCATATTAAGATGCATCACCTGGGAGTCGAACCCAGATTACAAGAACCGGAATCTTGCGTGCGATCCATTACACTAGCGATGCGTACTTTATTATATTAAAATATATTTGATATAATTACAAGTATAAATTTGCAAAAAGGATAAAAAAATGAAACTTAGACAAGATACAACATTACAACAAAAACAACAAGGTAAGTTGATCATGACGCAAAAAATGCAACAATCGATCCAAATGCTCAAATTTAATGCTAGCGAACTTCAAAACTATCTCTCACAGATCGAATTGGATAACCCTTTTGTGGCTGTTTCATTTAATGGTAGCTCAATCGGACAGCCCTTGCCAGATTTTGTGACCCCGCCCAGCAAGACTAGCTCACTTTTTGATTATTTGCTTGATCAAGTTAATCTGACGATGCGAAAAACCGTTTTACGGGATTGGGTCGTTTACTTTGTTCAAAACTTAGACCAAAATGGGTACCTAAAGCTGGATACCAAAAAGCTGGTCCGTGATAAAAAAATCGACCAAACAACACTTGATGATGCTTTGACTCTTTTGTGGCGCTTAGATCCTCCTGGTGTCGGTGCGCGCGATCTGCAGGAATGCTTGTTACTTCAAATTGAAAGTGAACGAGGGCGTGATGACCTAGCTTATCGTGTGATCGCCGAGCATTTTGAACTTTTTACCCAAAGTAAATGGGAACAGATCGCTAAAAAAATGGCGATCGATCTAAAGCAGATGCAAGCATTGATCGATTATCTAAAAACTTTGTCAGCTGCCCCAGGCAAAGCTTACGATCAAAGTGAAACCGCTTATATCGCACCAGACCTGATCGTTAAAAATGTTGATGGTACTCTTCAAGCAGAATCAACTACTTTAGTCAAACCGCGGGTCATTTTCCGCAAGAGTTACTATGAAAGTTTAGTCGGTGAACTCGATCAAAGCGTGGCTGATTATTTAAAAGAAAAAAAGAAGCAATATCAAACTTTGGTAGCTGAGTTAGCTCAAAGGCAAAGTACGATCGAGCGGGTCGGGGCAGAGATCTTAGCGCGCCAACCAGAATTTTTTACGGTTCCAGAGCATCCCTTAAAACCGATGCTATTGCGTGATGTAGCACAAAAACTACAGTTACATGAATCAACAGTCAGTCGGGCAGTCAATGGTAAGTATTTGCAAACCGATTTTGGGGTCTTTGAATTACGGAGTTTCTTTTCCCAGGCAGTTAATACTGATCAAGCTGGTAATGAAACTAGTGTTGATGAAGTGTATAAAAAGATCCAGACTTATATCGGAGCCGAAGATAAACATAAGCCACTTTCAGATCAAAAATTGGCAGAGCGGTTACAGGGTGATGGACTAAAAGTGTCCCGTAGAACGGTGGCTAAGTATCGTGAAAAATTAAATATCGCTTCTTCAAGTAAGCGAAAAAGATTTTAAGTGACTAAGTAAAATATTTTCTAAAAAACCTGATCGTTCCTTGAATTACGGGCGATCACTGTGTGTTTTAGAGTTAAAGTTCGTTAATTTATAAACGATCACACTTGTGAAATGCTAAAACTTCGGATAGTCGGTAGTGTGACTAAGTGATTTTCGTTTTTTTTATTGAATTTTCGCGCGCAATACCTTGCAAAAGGGAAATATTGTTGTTATAATTTCATTGTGCTTGGGGGAGTGGGTCATCACGATAAGATAATTCACGATGACTTACTTAAGCGATCAGCTCAGCAATGAGCTGTCCAACCTCTGGACGTTTCATGTCCCACAGAAAGGGAGACGAAGATTATGCACCAAGAGATCGAGTGGATCGAGCGGATCGTTCCAGATGTGATCGATACCTTAAGTCGAAGATATGCAGTGCTAAAGCAGATTGCAACATTTGGACCAATAGGTAGACGTTCATTAGCCGAAGCCTTGGGCATGAGCGAGCGGATCTTACGGAGTGAGGCAGATTGCCTAAAACAACAAGAACTCGTCGCAGTGACTAAGTCTGGGATGGTCTTGACAGATAAGGGTAAAGAAGTTATTCAGGGGTTAGCAAGTTTTATCGATCAATTATTAGATCTTAAGCAATTGGAATTACGTTTGAGCCAAAAACTTGGGATCGAGAATTGCTTGGTCGTTGCTGGTGATAGCGATGATCAGACACAGGTAGTTAATGAGATGGGAAGACTTGTTACCAACACACTTAAGACGTTATTGCCTCGTGGGCGTAATATTATTGCGGCTATGGGCGGGACGACGATGGCGCAGATCGCTGCGTGTTTGACGCCCGATATCAGTGATCAACGTGAACTGCTCTTTGTGCCTGCTAGAGGTGGATTGGGCGAACGCATGGAGATCCAAGCTAATAACGTTTGTGCTCGGATGGCACGCCGAACTGGTGGAAAGAGCCGGTCGCTTTATGTGCCCGAGCAAGTAAGCGAGAGTACGTACCGTCCCTTGCTAAAAGAACCAGCTGTTCAAGAAGTCGTTACTTTGATACGGCAAAGTAATGCTGTGATCCACAGTATCGGAACAGCGATGCATATGGCTCATCGACGTTCGATGTCGCAAGAAATGATCGCGATGTTAAATGAACGCAAAGCAGTCGGTGAAGCCTTTGGTTACTTTTTTGATGAGGCAGGACAGGTCGTGTATCGGATCTCCCGTATCGGGATCCAGTTAGAAGACCTCGCTTCTATGGAATGTGTAATTGCCGTCGCTGGTGGCACCTCAAAAGCCAAAGCGATCGTCTCTTACATGAAACACGCTCCTAAACAAACGTGTCTGATCACAGACGAAGGAGCAGCAAAAGCGATTTTAAAAGAGTAGTGTTTTGAACATTACTTTTTAAAATAAATTTTTATTTCCTAAAGGAGGAAATTGTAGTATGACTACTAAAGTAGGTATTAATGGTTTTGGTCGTATCGGCCGTTTAGCATTCCGTCGTATTGCTGAAACATCAAAAGACTTGGAAATCGTTGCTATCAACGACTTGACATCTCCAGCAATGTTGGCTCACTTGTTGAAATATGACACAGCTCATGGTCAATTTGAAGGTGAAGTTTCCGCAACAGAAAACGCACTTATCGTTAACGGTAAGGAAATTCCTGTTTACGCAGAAGCAGACGCACGCAACATTCCTTGGGTTAAGAATGATGGTGTAGAATTGGTTCTTGAATCAACAGGTTTCTACACATCTCCAGAAAAGGCACAAGCACACGTAGAAGCAGGCGCTAAGAAAGTTCTTGTTTCAGCTCCAGCTGGCAAGATGAAGACGATCGTTTACGGTGTTAACGATGATACATTGACACCAGAAGACCAAATCGTTTCTGCTGCTTCATGTACAACAAACTGCTTGGCACCACTTGCTAAGGCTGTTAACGATGCATTCGGCATCAAAGCTGGTACAATGACAACAATCCACGCTTACACAGCTACACAAAAATTACAAGATGGTCCAGATCGCGGTGGTAACGTACGTAATGCACGTGCTGCAGCTCAAAACACAATTCCTCACTCAACAGGTGCTGCTAAAGCTATCGGCTTAGTTGTTCCAGAATTGAACGGCAAGTTAGACGGCCATGCACAACGTGTTCCTGTTATCACAGGTTCATTAACAGAATTAGTTGCAACTCTTGACAAAGAAGTTACAGCTGAAGAAGTTAACGAAGCAGTTAAGAAAGTTACAGAAAACAACCCATCATTTGGTTACAATGCTGACGGTATCGTTTCTTCAGATATCATCGGTACATCATTTGGTTCTATCTTCGACCCAACACAAACACAAGTTGTTGGTGAAGGCGATGCACAAGTTGTTAAGACTGTTGCATGGTACGACAACGAAGCTGGCTTTACAGCACAAATGATCCGTACATTAGAAAAATTTGCAAGCATGCTTTAAGATTTAGCTAAACGCTAATTTTAACTTGTTATGCAGGTTATGAGGCGGGGGGAGGCAGACTCCTCCCGCCTTTTATTTTTAACAAATCATGGAGGCTTACTTATGTCTAAACTTATTGTTTCAGATTTAAAAGATCTTAAAGGTAAAAAAGTTTTAGTTCGTGTTGACTTTAATGTTCCTATCAAAGACGGTGTTATCGGTGATGATAACCGTATGGTAGCTGCATTGCCAACGATCAAATACATCACAGATCAAGGTGGCAAGGCTATCTTATTCTCACACCTTGGCCGTATCAAGACTGAAGAAGACAAAGAAAAGTTGTCTTTACGTCCAGTTGCAGAACACTTAGCTGATCTTTTGAACAAGAAAGTTACTTTTGTACCAGCTACACGTGGTGAACAATTAGAAAAAGCTATTGCTGAAATGGAAGATGGCGATGTTTTAGTTGTTGAAAATACACGTTTTGAAGACTTAGACGGTAAGAAAGAATCTGGCAACGATCCAGAACTTGGCAAGTACTGGGCATCACTTGGCGATGTATTCGTTAACGATGCATTTGGTACAGCACACCGTTCACACGCTTCTAACGTTGGTATCGCAAGCAACATGGAACAAGCAGCTGCTGGTTTCTTATTAGAAAAAGAAATCAAGTTCTTGGGTGAAGCTGTTGACAACCCAGTACATCCATTCGTTGCTATCTTAGGTGGTGCTAAGGTTTCTGACAAGATCGGTGTTATCGAACACTTACTTGACAAAGCTGACAAGATCATCGTTGGTGGTGGGATGACATACACATTCTACGCTGCTAAAGGTATCAAGATCGGTAACTCTTTAGTTGAAGAAGACAAGATCGATTTAGCTAAAGAATTGCTTGAAAAAGCTGGCGACAAGATCGTTTTACCAGTTGATAACGTATGCGCACCTGAATTCAACAACGATGCACCTACAGAAGTCTTTGAAGGCGACATTCCTGATGGCTACATGGCGCTTGATATCGGACCAAAGTCTGTTGCATTGTTCAAGGATGTCTTGAAAGATGCTAAGACAGTTGTTTGGAACGGACCTATGGGTGTGTTTGAAATGTCTAACTTCGCTAAGGGTACACTTGGCGTTGGTGAATTCTTAGGCACATTGACAGATGCAACTACGATCGTTGGTGGTGGTGACTCAACTGCTGCTGTTAAGAAATTAGGTATCGCAGACAAGTTGACACACATCTCTACTGGTGGTGGTGCTTCCCTTGAATATCTTGAAGGTAAGACACTTCCTGGTATTGCTGCCGTTTCCGACAAGTAATAACCATTGATCAATTGCTGACAGGGGTAATATTTTTGCCCCTGCCAGTTTGTTTAAACAATTTTCTTTGAAAGGATGATTTTCGTGCGTACACCAATTATTGCAGGTAACTGGAAGATGAACATGAATCCAGAACAAACTGCTGAATTTGTAAAAGCCGTTAAAGATAAATTACCAAAAGCAACAGAAGTAGAATCTGTTATTGCTGCTCCTGCTGTTGACTTACCAGCATTATTAGAAAATGCTAAAGGTTCAGAATTAAAAGTAGCTGCTGAAAACTGCTACTTTGAAGATGAAGGTGCCTTCACAGGTGAAACTTCACCTAAAGTTTTAAAAGAAATGGGCGTTGACTATGTGATCATCGGTCACTCCGAACGTCGCGACTACTTCCATGAAACAGACGAAGACATCAACAAAAAAGCACATGCTATCTTTAACAATGGCATGACACCTATCGTTTGCTGTGGTGAATCTTTAGAAACTCGTGAAGCTGGCAAGGCTGAAGAATGGGTCGAAGCACAAGTTAAGGCTGCACTTAAAGACTTAACAGCAGAACAAGTTTCAAACCTTGTGATCGCTTATGAACCAATTTGGGCTATCGGTACAGGTAAGACAGCTACATCTGACCAAGCAGAAGAAATCTGTGCAGTTGTAAGAAAGACCGTTGCTGACTTATACGACCAAGACGTTGCTGATAAAGTTCGCATCCAATACGGTGGTTCTGTAAAACCAGATAACGTTAAAGAATTAATGGCTAAGCCAAACATCGATGGTGGCTTAGTTGGTGGGGCTTCATTAGTTCCTGAATCATATCTAGAATTGGTTAATTTTAACGACTAGATTAATTTTTGCTTGAACCTTCATGAAATGGATTGAAAGTTTAGGCCAAAACCATTAAAATAATTGATGAGGACAATATTTCTCAAAGTCAATCAAACTAAAAGGAGAGTAATATTTTATGTCTGCAATTACAGAAATTTATGCTCGCGAAGTCTTAGACTCACGTGGCAACCCAACGGTTGAAGCTGAAGTTTACACAGAAGATGGCGGTTTTGGTCGCGGTATCGTGCCTTCCGGTGCTTCTACAGGTGAACACGAAGCTGTTGAATTGCGTGACGGCGACAAGTCACGTTACATGGGCAAAGGTGTTACAAAAGCTGTTGCTAATGTAAATGACATTATCGCAAAAGAAATCGTTGGCTACGAAGTAACAGACCAAATCGCTATCGACAAGGCTATGATCGCTTTGGACGGTACACCAAACAAAGGTAAGCTTGGTGCTAACGCTATCTTGGCTGTTTCCATCGCTGTTGCTCGTGCAGCTGCTGATGAATTACAAGTGCCATTGTACAACTACATGGGTGGTACAAACGCACACGTATTGCCAACACCAATGATGAACGTTATCAACGGTGGTGCACACTCAGATAACAAGGTTGACTTCCAAGAATTCATGATCATGCCTGTTGGTGCTTCTTCAATCAAAGAAGCTGTTCGCATGGGTTCTGAAACATTCCACAACTTGCAAAAACTTCTTGCAGCTGATGGTAAAGTAACTTCTGTTGGTGACGAAGGTGGTTTCGCTCCTGACTTTGCTAACAACGAAGAACCATTACAATACTTGATCAAAGCTATCGAAGCAGCTGGCTACAAGCCTGGCAAGGATATCTCCATTGCTATCGACGTTGCTTCTTCAGAACTTTGGGATGGTGAAACTGGCAAGTACAAACTTCGCTGGTCAACAGGCGAAGAATTCACAACTGCTGAATTCATCAAATATCTTGAAGGTTTAGTTGCTAAATACCCAATCATCTCTATCGAAGATCCTATCGACGAAAACAACTGGGATGACTGGAAAGAAATCACAGCTGAACTTGGCAAGAAAGTTCAATTGGTTGGTGACGACTTCTTCGTTACAAACACACAATACTTAGCTAAGGGTATCCGTATGGGTTGTGCTAACTCAATCTTGATCAAAGTTAACCAAATCGGTACTTTGACAGAAACTTTCGAAGCTATCGAAATGGCTAAGGAAGCTGGTTACACAGCTATCGTTTCCCACCGTTCTGGTGAAACAGAAGATACAACAATTGCTGACTTGGTTGTTGCTACAAACGCTGGCCAAATCAAGACAGGTTCTATGAGCCGTACAGACCGTATCGCTAAGTACAACCAATTAATGCGTATCGAAGATCAATTGACAAGTGGCGTTGCTCAATACAAAGGTATCAACTCCTTCTACAACTTGAGCGAACAAGCTCGTCAAGCAATCGAAGAAAAATAATTAGTTGATTGACTTAACAATCTAGTAGTATAGCTACTACAAAAAGAGACCTGTTGTGGGTCTCTTTTTGTTTCTACATATAAATTTTTCTAGGGGGGGCACTGTTTGCAAGATAGGCAGTGGAAGAAAAGATGAAAAAAATCAGTTTAAAGAGTTTAAATTATGTGCGCTTTCGGTTTATAATTCGCGGAGCTCTAGTTGGGATATTAGTAGGTTTTGTAGTCAGTTTATTTCGGTTAGTGATCGAAAATTTACTTAAAGTGATGCAAGGTGTTTATCCAAAATTATTGACCGAACCAAAATTTTGGCCAATAGTTATCCTTTTTTTAATATTCGTATTAGGCGTGAATGCCCATTTTTTGGCTAAAGAACCTAATATCAGTGGTTCTGGGATCCCACAAGTTGAAGGCCAGTTGGCTGGGCTAATTGAAGTTGATTGGTGGTCAGTCTTATGGCGTAAATGGATCGGGAGTGTCCTAGCGATCGGATCAGGACTATTTTTAGGGCGCGAGGGTCCTTCGATCCAATTAGGAGCGATGGTCGGGCAAGGCGTCTCGCAAAAGTTACACTTAAGCAAAAGTGAGCAACGCTGCTTACTGGCAGGTGGAGCAGCTGCTGGACTAGCCGCTGCTTTTAATGCTCCGATCGCAGCGTCATTATTTGTGATCGAGGAGATATATCACAATTTTTCTCCTTTTGTTTGGACGACTTCATTGGCTGCGGCCGTTACGGCTAATTTTGTTTCACTTAACTTTTTTGGATTGCGTCCCGTGTTATATCTACCTCATGATCAAAGTTTTCCGCCGAGCAGCTATTGGGCCTTAGTTATTTTAGGGATCTTCTTGGGTTTGTTGGGCTTAGTATATGAATTTCTGACGCTTAATAGTAGTTATCTGTATCAAAAGTTAAAGTGGCTCTCACCCCGCTTTTATGGAGTGATACCGCTGGCTATAGTGATCTTTATCGGGATGTATTGGCCTCAATACCTAGGTGGGGGCAATAACTTGATCGTCAGTTTACCAGCGTGGCATTTGACGTTAGGTAGCTTACTGTTCTTGTCTTTATTACGCTTAGTTTTTTCGACGTTATCATACGGTTCGAGCTTGCCTGGGGGGATCTTTTTACCGATCTTGACGTTAGGAGCTTTACTGGGGGCACTTTACTGGAAGGCCTTGGCGCAAATGGGGCTTTTATCCGATGCTTTTTTAGTCAACTGCATGGTCTATGCAATGGCAGGGTATTTTGCAGGAATCGGCAAAGCACCCTTTACCGCGATCCTATTAGTAACTGAGATGGTCGGTTCCTTAGAACACTTGATGCCTCTAGCCTTGGTCTCCTTAACGGCTTATGCAGTTTGTGATATTTTACACGGTAAGCCGATCTATGAAGCGATGTTGGCCAATCTAAGCGCCCATACTGATAAGCAAAAAATGCTGCTTAAAGTTGATCAGCATGAACAATTTGAGTTCCCGATCTTTGCTGGTTCAAAATTACAAGATCGCCAAGTAAAGACGATTGCTTGGCCTAAAGAGTGCCTATTGTTGACGATCCGTCGCGGTGAAAAAGAGATCTTGCCCCATGGAGAAACTTTACTCAAAGCAGGGGATACTTTAGTTGTCTTGACTGTGCCGGCAAAGCGAGCTTTGATCAGAGCTAAATTGACCCAGTTATCGGACTTACCACCAAATTAGCGGGAAATGTTACTGGAAAAATTTGAGTAAGTATGCTAAATTATAATAGATATAGTTTACCATGGCGGGTAAGGAGGTAAATTTAGATTGTACAATATACTTTTAACACTATTGCTGATCGTTTCAGTGCTGATCATTATTGCTGTTTTAATGCAACCAGCTAAGACTGACAATGCATCCTCAGCCTTATCTGGGGGCGCAACAGAATTATTTAGTAAGCAAAAACCACGTGGATTTGAAGCATTTATGCAAAAGGTCACGGCCGTTTTAGGTGTCGTATTCTTTGCGCTATCCTTAGCTCTAGTATACATTTCAGCACACTAGCTTTATAAGACAAAGCCTCCTGCATGATGATCACAGGGGGCTTTTTTCGAGTAAAAGTCATGACAGTGAATGTTAATTATTTCAAAAGATGATGAGGATTTAAATGGAAAAAGAAAAGATAAAAGAATCACTAATAAATTATTTTGAAGCTGAACCTGAAAAGAAATTCACTGTTCAGGAGTTAGCTGATAAATTAGAAATGAATAAAGCTGGGCAATTTAATTTTGTTGTCCAAGCAGTCGCTCAACTTGAACATGATAAGGTGATCGCCTTGAATGATGAAGGTCTTTTTAGTGCTGTAAAGCATGAAAGTGCATCTAAATTTACGGGGATCTTTCACGCAAATGACCGCGGTTTTGGTTTTGTAACGGTCGATCCTGAAGAACCAGATTACTTTATCAACCCAACGCAAACACTTTCAGCCTTGAATGGGGATGAAGTTGAGGTCGAAATGATCGCAGCTGGGGATCCAGCGATCGGTAAGCGTCCTGAAGGTAAAGTTACGGGGATCGTCCAACGCAATTTGACTCAAGTCGTAGGTGAATTCAAGCCGCTTGAGGATGAAAACGTACCTAGTGGGATCATTGGAACCGTCCATTTACGGGACAAAAAGTTATCCAACTACCGCTTTTTAGTTGAAGATACTGGCTTACATCCGGTCGAAGGTGAGATCGTCTTAGCTGATATTACGACTTATCCTAGTTCAGATCTTCCAGGGATCATCAAAGGGGTCGCAACTAAGGTCATCGGTAATATCAATGATCCGGGGATCGACATTTTACAGATCGTCTATCAACACGATATTCCACATAAATTCCCTGAAGACGTCATGGAACAAGTCGCACAGATCCCAGATCATGTGACACCAGAACAAAAAGTCGGACGGCGCGATCTGACTGACGAACAGATGGTGACGATCGATAGTATCGAATCTAAAGACTTAGATGATGCCGTTAGTGTCCGTAAATTAGATAATGGCAACTATCATTTAGGGGTACATATCGCTGATGTATCGCACTATGTGACCCCGAATACGCCACTAGATAGAGAAGCATTCGAACGGGGAACTTCGGTTTATTTGACTGACCGGGTCATTCCGATGATCCCAGCTAAATTATCAAACGGGATCTGTTCATTGAACCCACAAGTCGAACGTTTGGCTTTGACTTGTGAGATGGAGATCGATCCGCAAGGCGAAGTCGTTTCCCATGAGATCTTCCCAAGTGTGATCAAGACGACGGAACGAATGACTTATAAAGCGATCAACAAGATCTTAGAGTCTGATGATCAAAAAGAAAAAGAGCGTTATCGTGAATTAGTCCCAATGTTTGAAGAAATGGGCGAATTGCATAAGATCTTATTGAAGATGCGCAAGCGCCGTGGTGCGATCGAATTTGAAGATACGGAAGCTAAGATCATCGTGGATGAAAAAGGACATGCGATCGATATTCAATTGCGTGAACGTGGAACAAGTGAACGCATGGTCGAATCCTTTATGTTAGCTGCAAATGAAACGGTAGCAGCGCACTACAAGGATCTTCACGTTCCATTTATCTACCGGATCCATGAAACACCAAAAGAAGAAAAGATCAAATCTTTCTTTGAAATGTTATCTGGTCTAGGGATCGAAGTAACTGGTAAAGTGAGCGATATTCAACCTAAGATGCTTCAAAAGATCTTAAAGAAAGTTGCCGGTAAGCCAGAAGAACCAATGGTATCAGTGATGTTATTGCGGTCGATGCAACAAGCTAAATATTCGCCAGAACCGTTGGGCCACTTTGGCTTAGCTGCTAAAGACTATACGCACTTTACTTCACCGATCAGACGTTATCCTGACTTGATGGTTCACCGCATGATCCATTACTATGCTGAAAATGGTATCGGAGAAGGTAGTCAAGCCAAATTCCAAGCTGAATTACCAGAAGTGAGCCAACACAGTTCGCAAGCTGAACGGCGCGCGATCGATGCTGAACGTGATACAGATGCGATGAAGAAGGCAGAATACATAGCTGATCATGTAGGTGAAGAATTCGATGCTGTCGTTAGTTCAGTTACTAAATTTGGGATGTTTGTTGAATTACCAAATACAGTTGAAGGCCTGATCCATATCAGTGAGATCAACGATGACTATTATATCTTTGTTGAAAAGCAAATGGCTTTAGTTGGACGTAAGACAAAACAAACTTACCGCATCGGTCAACCGATCCGTGTCAAATTAGTTAATGTCAATGCTGAACAAAAAGAGATCGACTTTAAGCTATTGAGTTTAGGCAAAGCACCAAAATCCGATCTATTAGAAGGTGTCGAATTACCTGAAATGCCACCAAAACGTAAATTTGACCGGAAAAATGGCGATAAACGTGGTCAAAAGCGTCCATTCAAACGTCAAAATAATAATAATGGTCGTCGGGATAATCGGCATAATTCACAACGTTCAAACAATCAAAATGGGCGGAAACCATTTTATAAAAAACGTCGCGACAAAAAATAGCAGTTTATAAAAAGGACTGAGGTAAATGGCAAAACAAGCACAACATGAGCGTCCTTTAGCGCAAAATCGTAAAGCAAGCCATGATTACTATATTTTAGATACTATTGAAGCTGGGGTAGCTTTAACAGGAACTGAGATCAAATCAGTACGTGCGGGCCGGATCAATCTAAAAGATGGCTTTGCACAGATCAAAAATGGCGAAGCTTGGTTGATGAATGTGCATATTTCCGAATATACTCAGGGCAATCGTTTTAACCATGATCCGTTGCGCAACCGAAAGTTATTGTTGCATAAAAAGCAGATCGTGCGTTTAGCTAATGAGACTAGTGGCAAGGGGATCACTTTAGTCCCACTGAAGGTCTATTTAAAAAATGGCTTTGCCAAAGTTTTGATCGGAGTTGCACAAGGTAAGCACAGCTACGATAAGCGGGAAACGATCAAGCGTCGTGATCAAGAACGTGAGATCAGAAGAACACTCAAAAATTATAGTTAAAAAAGCTGGTAAGCCGACTCCAGATGAGGTGGAGTTAGCGTACCAGCTTTTTATATTTCGTTAAGCTAACGGATTTAAAGGATCAACTTGTTGATTTAGATTTTCAAATTTGTAGATCGCACGTTCGCCACCGATCAATTTTGGCCGTGAACTCAAATAAGTAACATGGGCCGAACCGATCTCTTTGATCGAAGTTCTAACTGGGATCTGAACGAATTTAACGTGCATCCCGATCGCAGTGTCACCGATGTCGATCCCAGCTTTAGCAGTGACATGTTCTACTTCGACTGGATCTTTGAATGTTTCAAAAGCCGCTACCTGTGCAGCTCCACCGGCGTGTAAGCTAGGGCAGACTGAAACGATCTCTAAACCGTGATCTTCGGCGACTTGACGTTCCATAGCTAAAGCACGATTCAAATGTTCGCAACCTTGAACAGCAAGCTGGACTCCTGATGGCAAGATCTCAGTCAAAGTTTTGATGACTGTCCGTCCCACGTCTAAATTGGAATATTTACCGATCTTTTTACCTTGGATCTCGCTAGTGCTGCATCCTAAGACAAAAATATCGTTTTTCTTAAGATCAGTCTGTGCTAAAAATTCAGTCATCCCTTGTTTAAGTTGGTCAGCTATTTGATTTAGGAATTCTTCTTGCATAAAAGATACCTGCTTTCTAAAATTATCTGCACTTTAAGTATAATACTTTAGACATGTTAGAGCTAATTTCCGGTAAAAAAAGTTTCACAGCCAGCTAGTCGGAGATGAATAGGATAAGAGCGCGCTCCAAACGTTGTATATTGTTTTCAACATATAGTATGGTTTTTGTGAAACCAAACACTATATGTTGTGTTTGGCTGCGATTGGTTATATCATATAAAGTACCAACAGGGAAATAGGATTTAAATATAGATAAGTTTGTTAGTTAGGATGTTGTAGGTGGACCATGATGATTTTAAGATCGTGGTTCATTTTCACTTTTAGCTGACGTAGAAGGGACCTGATGACGATGATGGAATTTAAGGAACAAAAAAAGTATGTATTACCTAAGATGGTCATCAAAACAGATGGATACGAGGTACCATTTGCACTTTATAAGTTGGAGAGCGTTTTGCGTAAGTTAGGCTTGGCTACGGATACCGATGCAATTATTCTCGCTTTACTCGCCAAGTTAGCGGACCAAACGACACTTACCAGCACTGAGATCTACGATAAATTGACAGCTACGCTAAATGAATTAGGTTATGATGCCGAAGCCAAGGCTTATGTTGCTCATCACCAAGCCGATGAAGCCAAATGGCAAGAAGAGACTGATCCAACTGTCAGGTTAGGCCGGCTTCAATCTAAGGATCCGAGTTTAGTTCATGAGAATGCTAACAAAGACAGTAATGTTTTCAATACGCAACGTGATCTGACAGCGGGGACAGTCGGTAAGACACTAGGGCTTCGGATGATGCCAAAGCATGTGGCTAAAGCTCATCTGCGTGGTGACATCCATTATCACGATCTGGACTATACTCCTTGGAGTCCGATGACGAATTGTTGTTTGATCGATTTTAAAGAGATGCTGACAAATGGCTTTAAGATCGGTAATGCTGAAGTTGAAAGCCCTCATTCGATCCAAACTGCGACCGCCCAAATGTCACAGATCATTGCTAATGTTGCTTCTAGTCAATATGGTGGCTGTTCAGCTGATCGGATCGATGAGGTCTTAGAACCCTTCGCACTAAAAAATTATGACAAACATTTAGCTGAATCTAAAGAATATATCGAAGATCCAGCTAAGCAGATCGAATTTGCTAAAAAACGGACGAAAAAAGATATCTATGATGCTATGCAAGCACTGGAATATGAGATCAATACGCTCTTTTCTTCTCAAGGACAGACTCCCTTTACCACATTAGGGTTTGGCTTAGGAACTTCATGGGTCGCACGTGAGATCCAAAAATCGATCTTAAAGATCCGGATCGGTGGCTTGGGCCGGGAAAAACGGACGGCGATCTTTCCTAAATTGGTCTTTACGATCAAAAAAGGTTTGAACTTAAAGCCCGAAGATCCTAATTATGATATCAAGCAATTGGCGGTCGAATGTGCAACCAAACGGATGTATCCCGACGTCTTGATGTACGATAAGATCAAGGAATTAACGGGGAGCTTTAAAGCACCGATGGGATGCCGTTCATTCTTACAAGGATGGAAAGATAAGCACGGAAATGAAGTCAACTCTGGCCGGATGAATTTAGGAGTCGTGACGCTCAATTTACCACGGATCGCTTTAGAATCTCACGGTGATATGGATCTTTTTTGGCAGATCTTCAACGATAAGGTCAAACTTTGTAAGACTGCGCTTGATTTCAAAGTAGCTCGGGTCTTAGATGCGGTCCCAGAGAATGCGCCGATCTTATACCAATATGGTGCTTTTGGGCAACGGCTAAAACCAGGTGAAGATGTAAGTCAGCTCTTCAAAGATGAACGTGCCACGGTTTCGATCGGTTATATCGGGCTTTATGAAGTAGGGACACTTTTCTTTGGTCCAAATTGGGAACATGATCAAGCAGCACATGATTTTACTCTCGAGATCGTTAAGCAATTACATGATGCGTGTGTGCGTTGGTCAAAAGAAACTGGCTATCATTTTAGCGTCTATTCAACCCCAAGTGAATCTCTGACAGATCGTTTCTGTCGCTTAGATACAGCTGAATTTGGGAAAGTCAAAGATGTTACTGACAAAGATTACTACACCAATAGCTTCCATTATGATGTCAGAAAGCATCCAACACCATTTGAAAAGCTTCAATTTGAGATGGATTATCCAAAATATGCTGCGGGTGGCTTTATCCATTATTGTGAGTATCCGAACTTGCGCCAAAATCCGAAAGCTTTAGAGGCAGTTTGGGATTTTGCCTATGATAAAGTTGGCTATCTGGGAACTAATACGCCGATCGATCATTGCTATAAATGTGGTTTTGAGGGAGAATTCAAGGCTACAGCTCGTGGCTTTGAATGCCCAGATTGTGGTAACCACGACCCTAAGACCTGCGATTGTGTTAAGCGGACTTGTGGTTATCTAGGTAATCCTTTGCAACGGCCGATGGTTCATGGACGTCATGAAGAGATCGCGGCACGAGCTAAAAATATTGCACCGGGGATGATGACTGATGGAGAATAGTGGGACGATCAGGATCACTGTTGGAGGCGATACTGCTTTTATTGCCTCTGAAACACTAGCACCAAAGCAGGTAGCCACTCCGACTAAAGCTAAAAGACGAGTGCGTCGCCCCAATGATCCTAAACCTAAGGAATGGTTAGCTAGTGAGTTGAGTAAACAAAAAATAGCTGACTATAAACCGTTCAACTTTGTCGATGGTGAGGGTGTCAGATGTAGTTTATATGTCAGTGGATGTAAATTTGCTTGCCCTGGGTGTTATAATAGGGCTGCACAAAGCTTTAATTATGGCTTTGAGTACACCAAGGAATTAGAAGACCAGATCATAGCTGACCTTTCACATGATTATGTTCAGGGCTTAACGTTGCTTGGGGGAGAACCCTTCTTAAATACGCAAGTTTGTTTGCCCCTAGTCAAGCGTATCAGACAAGAATATGGTGATAAAAAGGATATCTGGTCGTGGAGTGGATATACTTGGGATGAGTTACAAAAGGAATCAGCTGATAAGTTGGAATTATTGTCATTGATCGATATTTTAGTCGATGGGCGCTTCCGGGAGGATCTTAAAGATCTAACTTTACAATTTCGAGGAAGCTCGAATCAACGTATTATTGATGTTAAAAAATCTTTACAAGCTGATGAAGTCATTATCTGGGATAAATTGGAACATTGATATAATTAAATAGATAAAAAATAATACCTAGTTACAAAAATGATTATTGGGCTCGAATTGATAAAATTCGGGCCTTTTTAGCATTGATCAACCTTTAAGATAATAATTAGTTTAATAGTAGATAATTTTTTTATTATACCTTATAGAAGAATTAATGTTTTGAGCAATGAATACGCTCCCTTTGTTTTGGCGGGTTTTTTTGAAATCATTAGAATGGTTCTAAAAACTTGATAAAAACATAGCGATTAATTTTTATAAAAAAGGTATCAATTTTTTAAAATAGGTGTATAATGATGGATGAGGATATATATTGTATGGTTGCACCAGGTTTTATTGAGAAGGGGCGATTTATATGGTTACCTTATACACATCACCAAGTTGCACATCTTGCCGTAAGGCGCGTGCATGGCTTAGAAATCACAACATTTCTTACAGTGAGAGAAATATTTTTTTGGAACCATTGAGTATTGATGAGATCAAGCAGATCTTGCAAATGACCGAAGATGGAACGGAGGAGATCATCTCTAAACGTTCGAAGGCATATCAAGAACTTGATATCAACATCGAGGAAATGCCATTGCAAGAATTACTTGATCTAGTCCAAAAACATCCCGGCCTGTTAAGACGACCAATTATTATGGACGAAAAGCGACTTCAAGTGGGATACAATGAAGATGAGATTCGTCGTTTCCTACCGCGGGAAGTACGTGCGCTTGAATTGCGTCGTGCCCGTGAACTTGCAGGTTTCTAAAGTTTGTAATAAGATATACTATAGATTAGACCATTCCAAGTTTTTTGGGTGGTCTTTTTTGATAATTTTTGGTATGATAAAGTTTGCAAATTAAGTGTTTTGCAAGCATTTAAGTAGGAAAGGGAGGATCACAGATGGAAATGGAAAAAGTCAATGAGAATACAATTAGGGTATTACTCGGAACCGAAGATCTGACTGATCGTGGTATCACCGTCCTTGATCTACTTGGCAATCAAAAAGAGATCGAAAATTTCTTTTTTAGCATTTTAGAAGAGGTCGATAAGGACCACGAATTTCGCGATAATGATGCGGTAACTTTCCAACTGATCCCTAATCAAAATGGATTAGAGCTATTTATTACCAAGGTGGATCCTAAAAAAGCAGAAACTTCGATGAATTTAGAACGTGATGATTCGAAAGAAAGTGATGCAAACGACTCGCCGTTAAATATCGCTAATGCCGGGATCGGGAATGATCTAGCTGACTATATCAGAAAACAGATCACCGGTGAAAATGAAAAAATTAGACACCAAAAGCCTGCTTTAGCCGATGACGGTGATGGAGTATCTGGCTACTTAAAAGAAGATCCAGAGGCACAGTATCGCTATGTGGTAAGTTTTGCTGACTTTGAAGACTTTATTCAGTTAGCTAAGGCTTTCAATTATGACAGTACAGTCTCGAATCTTTACCATTTAGATGGCAAATACTATCTCGAATTAGTCTTTTTTGCTGATCAGATGGAAGTGGCTGATGTCAAGGATGCGATGGCTTTGGTTTATGAATATGGTCAAAAAGAGCAGTTTGAATCTGCAGTCGTTAAAGAACGTGGTAAGTGTTTGATGGAACATGCGGCACTTGAATTAGCGCGGTATCATTTTAAATAATTTACTGATAAATAGGACAGAGGATATCTGTTCTATTTTTTTGCATTAAATTTAGTCACCTTGGCGTACTTTAGTAGTAAAGGGGGCTTTTAAATGTTATATGCGCTAACAAAAGATTCAAAAATGATCACAGCCAAAGCAGCAACAAAAGAGCAAAAATATTATTGTCCAAGTTGCCACGAACCAGTCATTTTGCGTCAAGGGCATTATTATATGGCACATTTTGCGCATTTGAAGCGGACTTGTGGGACTTTTAGTGAAGGAGAGACCAGTGAGTACTTATGAGGAAAAAAGCTATTAGCCACTTTTTTTAGGGCGTTTGGAGCACGAGTTAAGCTTGAAGCCTATCTACCTGGGTCAAAGCAACGTCCCGATCTGTTGGTCCAGTTGCCTGATCAGCAGCTTTTGGCTTTAGAATATCAATGTGCACCACTCAGTTTACGCAAATTGCAAAAACGCTCACGTGGATATCACGATGTTGGTCTAGCTGAATTGTGGATCTTAGGAAATAATTATAGACTTAAGCGCAGTTTACCACAGCAAGTTGCACAATTTATGCGGTGGTCAAAAAATCGGGGCTTTTATTTGATCTATCTCGATCCCATTAAAGCATACTTTGAAGTTGTTTATGGGATCCAAAAAGCTGATTTTTTGCCACTTAAATATCAATACTGGCGGACAAATGATGTCAAAAAACTAAAAGCTTTTTTCGCTACCCCACAAAAGATACGATTAAAGCATTTATCGCTGAGTGAAAGAAAAAAACAAAAGTATGCTTTGGCTAAACAGATATATTATTCGACTGGGGCTATGCGTAAATTGCAACAATTAACATATCAAAAGCGTCTAAAGTTGACTGCGGTGATAGATGATTGTTTAGCATTGAACTATAGTTACCCATTATATCGGACAGCAACTTTATGGTGGGTGGCGGACAGCGTTATATTGTGATCAGTTTTCGAGGCCTAAAATACCGGCTTATGAGCTGGTTTTTGTTGATTTGAAGCCATTTATTGAACAAGATATTGATAATTTTTGTAAAGGACTTGCTTTTCTTAAAAAAAATTTCTAAAATTAAGGCACTACCGATAATTAAAGGGGGATTTTGTAATGAGTGAAGTAACACGTCTACCAAAAAGATCAGAGGTAGCACTCGAGCTTACTTGGGATCTGACCAAGATCTTTGCAACTAATGCAGAATTTGAAGTAGCCTTTGCGCAAGTAGCAAAAGCAGCTGAAGATTTTGAACAATATAAGGGAACACTAGGAAATAGCGCTCAAGCCTTTTTAGCTGCTCTAACGGCCATGCTCGAGTTAGATCGCCAACTTGAAGTAGTTTATGTCTATGCAAGCATGAAAAACGATGAGGATACCGCTAATGCTAAGTACCAAGCTTTGATGGCACGGGTCCAAAAGTTATTAGCTGATGTTTCAGCGAAATTAGCTTGGTTTCGACCTGAGTTATTAGCTTTAGCGCCAGAAAAATTAGCAAGCTATTATCAAGATGAACCTAAATTAAATGCATATAAAACTTTGATCGATGACTGGACTAGACTTCGAGCCCATGTCTTGAGTGAAAAAGAAGAAGCACTGTTAGCAGGTGCAAGCGATATTTTGGGCGCTTCAGCTAATGTTTTTGAAGTTTTAAACAATGCTGATCTAAAATTCCCCGTAGTAACTGATGAAACGGGCTCAAAGGTCGAGCTTTCAAATGGGGTCTACGGTAAATTGCTCGAATCGACTGCGCGCCCAGTTAGACGTGAAGCATTTGAACAGTTATATGCTGTATATAAACAGTTCAGACACACATTTGCAGCTACACTGTCGGCACATGTGCGTAAGCATAATTTTTCAGCTAAATTACGTAATTATCAAAGTGCCAAGGAAGCTTCATTAGCCCAAAATGATATTCCAGTAGCTGTTTATGATACTTTGGTCAAAACGGTCAATGAAAATTTGGGGCTACTGCATGAGTATGTAGCTTTACGCAAGGATATCTTAGGTGTCGACGAGTTGCATATGTATGATATGTATACTCCATTGACGGGTGAACCGACATTGACGTTCACTTATAAACAGGCTAAAAAGATGACTTTAGAGGCCTTGAGCGTCTTAGGTGAAGAGTATCTTGCTTATGTAGAGAAAGCTTTTGACGAACGCTGGATCGATGTGGTCGCTAATGCAGGTAAACGTTCAGGAGCGTACTCAGGTGGGGCTTATGATACTGCACCATATATTTTATTGAATTGGCAAGATACGTTGGATAATCTCTTTACGTTAGTTCATGAGATGGGACACACGATGCACAGTTACTATACACGGACCAATCAACCTTATCAATATGGGGATTATTCGATCTTTGTTGCGGAGATCGCCTCAACGACAAACGAAAACTTGTTGACCCAGTATTTGTTAGAGACTCAAACTGATCCTAAGGTACGGGCTTACGTATTGAATCACTATCTAGATGGCTTTAAAGGAACTGTTTATCGGCAAACCCAATTTGCTGAATTTGAAGCTTGGATCCATGAACAAGATGCTTCCCAAGTACCATTGACAGCAGATCTGATGTCAGATTTCTACGGTAAACTAAATCAACGCTACTATGGTAGTGCAGTCGAAAATGACCCAGAGATCGCATATGAATGGTCACGGATCCCGCATTTTTACTACAATTTCTATGTTTATCAATACGCAACTGGTTTTGGGGCAGCTTCTACTTTAGCAGAGCGCGTCTTAGATGAAGAACCGGCGCATACGGAAGCTTATTTGGACTACTTAAAAGCAGGTAGTTCAGCTGCTCCATTAGAGGTAATGAAAAAAGCTGGTGTTGATATGACTGATAGTAAATATCTAGAGAAAGCTTTTGGTATCTTTAAGGAACGTTTGGCTGAATTAAAAGAGCTATTAGCTAAATAAGCAATAAAAAAATAAACTTGTTCGACCACAAGGGCCGAGCAAGTTTATTTTTTTAATGATAATTGGTGGTAAGTTGGATGAAGCCCATTTTTGGTGCAAACAAATTCCTTTGCTGCATTACCAAAAAGCAATTCTTCCAAACTTGATAACGAGGTGCAGTTTTCAACTGAGACTGCACATTCAAGATAGTCTAAATTGTATACCACCATAGATGGTGGGGTATTGACGTTCATTTCAGCAGCTAATCTTTGATCTTCTCGAAAACTTTCAACTGCTAGTTTCGAGCGCCGATCGTGTTCAAACGTAGCAAGATCTAGTTTACTCTCTTTAGCTGCACGAATAACGACTTCTTCACTGTATTTTTTATGCTCGACATAGAGTTGGCGCTGAACATTAAGCAAGAAATCGTGACCGCGTTTGCGCCCTTGAAAAAGAGCAGCTTTGTAATCCAAAACGGCATTATACAAGATCTGGGATACTTTATTGCGCAGTTGCAAAGTATCACCTGAAACATTCATCACAGACATAACCTTGGTCACTGATTGCAAGTTCAAAAGTGGGATAAAACGAATCTGAAACTTTTGTGGCGATTCTTCCGCAAGTTTTAAAATGTTTTGTTCTGCTTCGTAGCATTTAGCGCCAAGAGGATTGATAAACAAATACATCTCTAACATGGTGTTCTCCTCCACTTGATCAAATATTCCTTTTTTCTATATTTATACTTTAAGCAAAAAAAATGATTTTTGCAATAAATCTGACTTATTTTGTACGCAAAAGCGTTTTCATACGTTAAAATGTAGCTTTAATTTTTTTGAGAATGTAAAAGAGCGTGGGTCTGTGTTAAACTGATAAGGTATAGAAAGGTGGTGATCTATTTAATGGAAGACGATTGGAGCAATTTTTTAGAGCCTTACGATCAAGCGGTCAACGAGTTGAAACTCAAACTCAGAACTCTGCGTGGGCAATTTAAAAAGAGCGGCAACCGCAGTCCAATTGAATATGTCACCGGCAGAGTCAAACCAATACCAAGCATTTTAGAAAAGATGAAACGGCGCCAGATCAAACCCAAGCGTTTGTCGCAGGATATGGAAGATATCGCTGGGGTACGGATCATGTGTCAGTTTGTGGAAGATATCTATCGCGTAGTTGAACTTTTACGGAAGCGCAAAGATATGCAAGTGATCGAAGAACGTGATTATATCAAAACGCCCAAGGAAAGTGGCTATCGGTCCTATCATTTGGTGGTCACGTATCCAGTCCAACTGCTGGAGCGCGAGCAACAACTAAAAGTTGAGATCCAGATCAGGACGTTAGCGATGAATTTTTGGGCTACGATCGAACATTCACTCAACTACAAGTACCAAGGATGTATTCCGTCTGAAGTTGCGATGAGATTAGAGAAAAGTGCTGAGATCGCTTTTGCACTTGATCAAGAAATGTCTAGCATTAGAGAAGAAGTCAATGAGGCACAAAGATTATTTGAAGATAAGCACACGAGCTTAGGGTAGTTAAGCAAGACACATTCGACCATGGAGGTGAGAATAATGAGAATCGCAATTTTTGCTAATAAACGAGCCAAATCACAAGCTGTTAAGAAAAAACTATATCAAAAGTTTGTGGAACGCCATTTTGTGATCGATGACGAAGAGCCCGATGTTGTAGTGACGATCGGGGGCGATGGTACTTTGCTATCGGCTTTTCATCATTATAAAGATAAATTAGAGCAAATTCGTTTTGTGGGTGTTCATACGGGACATTTAGGATTTTATACGGATTGGCGTGATGATGAGATCGACGATTTGGTGATCAGTCTGCAATCGGATAATCGCCAATCCGTCAGTTACCCGTTATTGGAAGTTTCTGTTAAATACGCCGATAGCCCGCGCCGTGAGCGTTATTTAGCGTTGAATGAATCGACCTTAAAGCGTAATAGTGCCACCATGGTAACGGATGTGTATATCGGTGGTGAACTCTTTGAACGCTTTAGAGGCGATGGGCTATGCGTTTCGACGCCGACTGGTTCGACGGCATATAATAAATCGCTTGGTGGGGCAGTAGTCCACCCTAATCTTGAGGTCTTGCAGATAGCCGAGATCGGTTCGATCAATAATCGCGTTTTTCGGACCTTGAGCTCACCGATGATTGTAGCACCTAATGACTGGATCACCTTTAGACCGGGAAAAGGGAGCGATTTTGTTTTGACTGTCGATTCAGAATCGTATCATAACCGTCAGATCTGTGAGATTCAATATAAGGTCTCAAAAAGGCGGATCTATTTTGCTAAATACCGCCACACACATTTTTGGCGCCGAGTTCAAGACGCCTTTATAGGAACTGAAGATGAAGATAGAATGGATTTATAACGAAGAAAATAACTGTCATTTAAAGACATTTTTAAAACAAAAGGGCGTATCGCGTCGTTTATCTGCTAAGATCAGACATGAAGGGGGCAAATTATTGGTGAATAACACTTCAGGTCGGATCGTGGATCAAATAAAAAAAGGCGATAAGATCACGATCAGCTTACCGCCAGAACATCCGCGCAAAGAGACAGTGATCCCATCATATGTCCCGTTAGATATCGTCTATGAAGATGATCATTATTTGATCGTCAACAAACCAGCCCGTCTGACTACGATCCCGTCCCCCTTGACCGATCAGCGAACTGATTCATTGGTCAATCGGATCGTGGGCTATTACAAATTACGTGGTTACGAGCAGACGGTCGTTCATATCGCAACGAGGCTAGACCGTGATACGACGGGGCTAGTTTTAGTTGCGAAACATCGATATGCTCATGCTTTGATCGATCAACAGCAACATGCACACACGATCAAAAAAGAATATCTGGCTTTACTTACGGGTAAACTGACGAACCCACATTTTACAGTAAACTTACCGATCGGACGCCAAGAGGGTAGTTTGATCAAGCGCCGAGTCTTAGCAGGAGGGCAGTTTGCTAAAACTCAATATTGGTACGAAAAAAGTGTAGGCCAAGCGACGCTGTATCGGATCCGGTTGCACACGGGACGGACACATCAGATCCGCGTTCACAGTGCTTACTTGAAGCATCCGTTATTAGGGGATCGCTTGTATGATGGTGCCAAAGTTTTGCCTTTGCAACGGCAAGCTTTGCATTGTGCCTATCTGCGCTTTTATCATCCTTTTTTAGAAAAAGACGTTGAGTTTACTTGTGAGTTACCGCGAGATATGCAACAGTATCTAGCAAACAATTAGAAAAGAGGGATGAGTATGGCTGAAAATCTGGTAAAAACTCAAAGTAACAAGAAGATCATCCAGTTGCTGAACAGCCAAAAAGCACGGCAATTTAGAGAAAATTATTTGGATCTGCACGTTTATGAACAAGCACAGATCTTTACTGAATTAAATTCACAACAAAGAGCGAGGCTGTATCGCTATTTAACGGCCAAAGAAGTCGGGGACATGTTTGATGCGATCGAAGATGAACCCGAAGAAGTCGTAAAATACTTTGAAGAAATGACGCCACAATATGCGGCCAATGTTATTGATGAGATGTATACCGATAACGCGGTCGATATTTTAGCGTATGTACCTAAAAAAGATCTAGCGGGCTATCTGCGCCTTTTGCCGACTGAAAAAGCTGCTGAGATCCGTGAAATGTTGCACTATGAAGATAAGACTGCTGGTGCGATCATGTCGACGGAATATGTGGCGATCGCCGGCAATCAGACGGTCCGCTCAGCGATGCATGTTGTCAAGCGTGAAGCAAGCGATGCTGAAACGATCTATTATGTTTATGTTGTTGGCTCTGATAACAAGTTGATCGGTGTTTTGACTTTACGTGATCTTTTGATAAATGATGATGATCAAATGATCACGGATATCATGACAACGCCGGTGATGTCAGTTAAAGTTTCTGATGATCAAGCTGAAGTTGCACAGACGATCCGGGATTACAACTTCTTAGCGATCCCAGTGACCGATTATGAGAATAAATTGATCGGGATCATCAACGTCGATGATATCATTGACGTTATCGATGAAGAATCTGCTGAAGATTACTCTGGTTTGGCTGCCGTTGATACCGAAGAAGTAGCCGATAACCCGATCAAGGCTGCGAGCAATCGTTTGCCTTGGTTGATCGTCTTGTTATTATTGGGGATGTCGACAACGACTTTGATCTCACATTATGAAGGTATGATCAGTCAAGCTAGTATTTTAGCGATCTTTGTTTCTTCGATCACCGGTACTGCCGGAAATGCTGGGACGCAGAGTTTGGCGGTCGCAGTTCGGCGATTAGCTAGTCGTGATGAAGATCAACCGTCTGTTTATCGCCAATTTTTTATCGAACTTTTGACGGGTCTGGTTACGGGATTAGTTACAGGTTTGACGATCTTTTTGATCGTTGGCTTTTGGAAGCAAAACTTTATTTTAGGTTTTGTTATCGGGATGGCAATGATGTGTGCGATCACGGTGGCAAACTTAGCTGGGAGCTTTATCCCTAATTTGATGGATAAGATCGGAGTCGATCCCGCTGTGGCTTCAGGTCCGTTTATCTCAACGTTAAGTGACTTGACTTCGGTGTTGATCTACTTTAATATTGCAAAATTATTTATGAAATTTTTTATGGGGACATAAGGGTAATTTAAATGTTGGTATTTGTATCGATATTCTTAGTTGGAATAGGTTGGTTTGCTTATACAATGAGGCACGAGCCCCGTTCTTTATGGGCCGGCGTTTCATTTGTGACCTTTTTACTGACAACAGTGATCTTTATCGCTGCGATCCTAATGAGATATAGTGAGTTCTTGTATGCTCATCAGTGGCTGTTTTTCATTATTATCTTTTTAGCGAGCATAGTGACGATATGTATGGTATTGTGGCCGTTTGTGTTAGTGTCTGTCTTTCTCTATAATGGGGTCAAGGTGATCTTAAATGAAGGCTTTAAATTCCACAACCTATTATCGCTCGGTTTTGGGATCTTTTGTATTGCTTACTTAGTGATCTGGCCGATGTTTGGACATTTTACCGATAAAAATATTTGGATGTACGCCTATGGTTATTTAGGTTCGGTGACGGTCTATTTCTTACTCGTTATGGTGATGTATACTGTAACGTTGACTTTGAATTTGGTTCACCTTAAGTTGCCAAAACTTGACTATATCGTAGTTTTAGGTGCAGGGCTAAATGGAACTGAAGTAACACCGTTATTGGCAGCGCGGATCGAGCGGGCGATCGCGGTCTACCGTAAAACACCAGGTTTAAAATTGATCATGTCGGGGGGACAGGGACCAGATGAAGTGATCGCAGAAGGTGAAGCGATGCGAAACTACGCTTTAAAGCAAGGGATACCTGCAGATGATATCATTGTTGAAAATAAGTCAACGACTACGTATGAAAATATTTTATTTTCACATCGCTTGATGGCGCCAAATGCTAAATTTGGGATCGCTACTAATTCATATCACGTTTATCGTGCATTAGTGATCGCTAAACGTCAAGGGCTTAAATGTGTTGGCTTTGGTGCCAAAACACGTTGGTATTTTACGCTCAATGCATTTATGCGTGAATATATCGCTTATCTGAGGATCACTTATAAGCTGCAATTGAGCGTCATTTTAGCTTTAGGTGTCGTATATATGGCATTTGCATATTTGAAAATATAACTATTTCGAGTCAGTCAGGGGACTGGCTTTTTTTGTGGAATAAAAAACAAGCCTGACCGAGATCAGACTTGTTGTGAAGCTCAAGCTAATATTTTAGTTCCATGGACTGCAGTGACTTGTAAGGCGTCAGCTACCGCTTGGGCATTTTTGGCCGTGATCTTACCCCCAGGAAGGATCGTGATCCGCCCATTAGCATAAGCGATGAGCTCTTTTAAATGCTCTAAATTAGCTTCGATCGGAGTATCTTTAGGACCACCATGGGTCAAGATCCGGCTAAAGCCTTGCTCGACTGCCCAATCGATCGTCCGTTTTTGTTCGTCAAAGCTCAGTTCATCAAAGGCCATATTAAAGACGAGTTCCATTCCGCCAGCTGCAGCAATGAGCGTTTCCATTGCTTCGTAGTCGACTTGACCATCAGCCGTCAAAGCACCGATACAAACCGCATCAGCTCCTAAGACTTGAGCTTCTAAGATATCAGCTTCCATGATCTTTAATTCGATATCATTGTAAACAAAATTTCCACCACGAGCCCGGACTAAGATCACTAAGGGAATATTTTTTTCATGGGTATACTTGATAGCTTCACCCATAACACCTTTACTGATCGTAGTCCCGCCGACAGCGAGGTTGTCGCAGATCTCGATCCGATCAGCACCCTGTAAAACGGCTTGGGGGAGGTCAGTATAATTTTCTAAGCAAACTTCGCGATAAAGCAAATTCTTCATTCCTTTTATTTAAAATAAACACATACACCCTCGGGAAGAGGAATATCTTTTTGGCAACAAGCAAGTAAGCCGGTTTCTTGGTCACGGGTATACAAGGTTGCATTATCAGTATTTTGGTTAGCGACCAAAATAAATTTTTCAGTTGGGTCAAGCGCAAAATCACGTGGAAAATCACCGTGAGTCGTAAGATGTTGGATCAATTTCAATTCTCCATCTAAGACTTCAAAGACAGCAAGTGAATTGTGACCGCGATTAGAAACGTAGACAAAGCGACCATCATTAGAAACTCTGATCGCAGCAGCTCCGTTATGTTCAGTCCAATCAGCTGGGATCGTGCTTACAGTTTGGCGTAAGTAAAAAGTACCAGTTGTCGAATCATAATCAAGTATAGAAACCGTGTTGGAAAGTTCTCCAACTAGGTAAGCTGTCTTTTTGTCGGGAGCAAACGCTAAATGACGTGGTCCGAGCCCAGCTTTAGTCTTTAAGATCGAAACAGGTGCTAACTTACCTTCAGCTGAAACATCGTAAGTCGAGACCGTATCGTTCCCCAGATCAACGACTGCCAACCGGCCATCAGGAGTCAGATCGGTATAGTGAACGTGTGAGCCATCTTGTTCTTTACGAGGGCCATAACCAGTCTGAACGACAGAATCATAAAGTGTTAATGTTTTATCAGGATTTAAGCGATAGACATCGATCTGTCCCTTGTGATAATTAGCAGTGTAGACTAACGATCGCTTTTTATCGAAAGCTACATAACATGGATTAGCACCAGCCACAAGGGCGTCATCTGTAAGGGCATAGCTGTCATTTGCCAGTTCATAAGCAGCTATCCCACCTAGCGGACCTTCCTTGGCTACAGTCAGCAAGGTTTGATCAGTTGTTGTTAAGTAAGTAGGATTTTCCACGGCGATCGCTACTTGAGGCGTGGAAATTTGAGCGGTATCAGTGTCTAAAACAGCATGATAGATACCTTGGCTAGTTTTCTTGGTATAAGTACCAAAGTAAATCTGTTCTTTCAAAAAAATCCCTCCATTCATTTTGCTCAATTATTATTCTAACATTTTTAAAGGGAAATTTGTGCAACCTAGGCCGGGAAGTCCGCAAATGGTAGAAAAACTACTTTTCTACGTAAAAGTGCGGTATAATGTAGCTGTGTTGTGTAGATGAAGCGACGCAAAATCAGGTGATGTGCTAGAGAGGGTTTGTAAAGTTATGATCAAAAGTGAAGTTATTGAAATCGGAGCTAAGGCAGTCTCTAAAGATGAGCCAATGGTGATCTTATTTGATGAAACGGCTTCTCCTCGCTTACGAGAAGTTTCTGTGATCCAACGCTTTGAAAATGATGCGGTCGAGAACTATGATCTAGAGATCGGTTCTAAGATCCAGATCGATGATCAAGTTTATCATGTAAAATATTTAGGTGAATTAGTTAAAAGTAACCTAACAACGATCGGGCATACTGTACTCAACTTTAAACCGGTACCAGAAAAAGAGCATCTCCAAGAAAATGTACTCTATTTAGAGCCACATACTATGCCAGTGATCAAACAAGGAACACAGATCATTTATGGATAAATAAAATGATCCCCTCTAAGACTATTTAGGTCCTAGAGGGGATCTATTTTATTCTTTAGTATTGGTCACCATTGAAGATCGAGTTTTTAACGATCACGTAATCGACTTTACGAAGTGCAGCCAAGTCACGTCCACCAGCATAAGAGATGGAGGATTGTAAGTCTTCTTGCATTTCGCGAAGGGTATCGGAAATGTGACCACGGTAAGGAACTAAGAGCTTCTTACCTTCGACGTTTTTGTATTCACCTTTTTGGTATTGGGAAGCCGAACCAAAATAAGTCTTATATTTTTTGCCATCTTGTTCGATGATCTCGCCAGGAGTTTCGGCATGTCCAGCAAACATTGAGCCGATCATACACATTGAAGCTCCAAAACGAACGGATTTAGCGATATCACCGTTAGTTCTGATCCCGCCATCAGCTACGATCGGTTTACGAGCAGCTTTAGCGCAGAGGCGAAGGGCAGCTAATTGCCAACCACCAGTTCCAAAGCCAGTCTTGACTTTAGTGATGCAAGCTTTACCTGGTCCGATCCCGACTTTAGTAGCATCAGCCCCAGCGTTTTCTAATTCACGGACGCCTTCAGGAGTTCCAACGTTACCGGCGATCACAAAGGTCCCAGGGAGTTTTGCCTTGATGTATTTGATCATATCGATCACGGTATCTGAATGGCCATGAGCGATATCTATCGTGATATACTCAGGGATCAAATTTTCCTGTGCAAGTTGATCGATCAATTGATATTCTTGTGGTTTGACCCCGACTGAGATCGAGGCAAAGAGCCCAAGTTGGTGCATCTTTTTAACAAATGGGACACGTTTGTTTTCTTCAAACCGATGCATAATATAGAAATAACCGTTTTGTGCTAACCAAATAGCTAAATCTTCATCGATCACGGTTTGCATATTGGCTGGAACGACCGGGATGTTGAAGGTCATTGGACCAAATTTAACACGGGTATCGATCTCAGACCGACTTTTAACGATACATTTATTAGGAACAAGTTGAATATCTTCATAATCAAATACTGGCATGATTATAAACCCCTTTATCTATTATTCGTAAAAAAATCATTAGCTCTAAAGAGCAAAATTAAATATAACGTATTAGTCAGATTAAGTCAAATAAAAAAATATTCGTATTAAAAAAAGTTCGGTTTTTGCATTAATTAAATTTAACTTAATAAATTAAGCAATTCGACAAGTGTGTAGATCCACGTTAAAATAAAGCAGGAGTGAAAGCGAGGGAGAATTTATGGCAAAAAAAGCTAAAAAAAATAAAGAAAAAAAGACAAATGACGAACGGATCCTAGATCAACATCATATTGAATATGAAGAAGCTTCGTTTGAATGGTTGACTAGGGGCCAGTCTGCATTAGAAGAAGCTAATGCCCAAGGTGTCGATCCTAAATCTATTTTAAAAACGATCGTGCTACAAGCGAATAAAGATCCTAAAGATTATGTGGTCGTGTGTTTGCCACTTGAATATGAGATCGATCTCAAGTTAGTAGCCCAAGAGCTAGGGAAAAAGCAAGTCCACTTGGCGGATAATAAAAATTTGATCAACATCACGGGTTATATCCATGGTGCAAATACACCGATCGGGATCAATGTGCGTAAAGGATTTCCGATCTACTTTGATGAACGGATCAAAGACCAACCGCTGATCTCAGTTTCAGCTGGTAAAGTAGGGCGCTCGGTCCGTTTGAAACAAACTGATTTGATGGATCTAGTTAAAGGTAAATATATCAAGGTCGAAAAGTAGGGATGAGTATGAAAAAAATCGAACGGGGAGCGCAATTTGTTGCGCAAAACAAAGGGCTATTTCGGTGTCCGACTTGTCGAGCTCCTTTTAGTAAGGTAGAAAAGACAACGGTTTACTGTACTAACGATCATCAATTTGACCTTTCTAAAAAAGGAACCTTGTATTTGATCAAACATGGCGTCAAAAGTGACTATGATGATGATGCAATGTGGCAAGCACGTCGGTCTTTACTACAAGCTGGTTTTTTTGATCCGATCATTGAAGAAATAGCGAACCAGATCGGTGAACGAGCGGGGATCAAAGTGCTTGATATTGGCTGCGGGGAAGGTAGTGTCTTACAACGATTAGAACATAAACGAGCTGATAGTTCTGATCGTTATGTTGGCTTTGACATTTCGAAACGTGCGATCAATCTGGCGACGCAACAAGAGACGGCTGGCTTTTTTTGCATTGCAGATCTAGCTGACCTACCGTTTAGTGAACAAAGTTTTGATTATTTGATCGATATTTTTTCGCCATCTGCTTATGGTGAATTTGCGCGAGTCCAGAAAAAAACGGGCAAACTTTTGAAAGTCATTCCCAATGCTAACTATCTAGGGGAATTACGGCGTTTATTATACGCTGAAAATGATGAAAAACACGAATATAGTAATCAAAAAGTATTAGATCTCTTCTATAAGCACTACCCTAATGCAACTAGTACACGGATAAAGTACGTATTTTCGCTAGATGATGCTTTGTTTGCGGCGCTTATGAAAATGACACCTTTACAGTGGGGAGCTTCAGCTGAAAGTCTGAAAAAAGCTGCGAGTCAGCCGTTAAAGCAGATCACCGTGGATGTGACCTTACTCAGTAGTGAAAAATAATTTTGAAAAAAGATTGAAAACTACTTTAATGAATGCTATAGTATTCATTAAGAAATCGGTTATGAGTAATTAACGGAACTGTCGTTAGTTACTATGTGATTGTACTTCATTAACGTAACTGTTCGCCGTGCCCACACCGAACAGTTACGCTTTTTTTGTGTAAAAATACTATCTGCTGCTAGTTTGGACTAGTAGCTCAAGAATGAAAGAAGAGTTGAAATGGCTAACCATATTGTTTTATTTGAACCACTGATGCCAGCCAATACAGGTAACATCGCGCGGACCTGTGCTGGGACCAATACTGAATTGCATTTGATCGAGCCGTTGGGATTTTCGACAGAAGATAAGTATCTAAAACGCGCGGGATTAGACTACTGGGATAAGGTCAAGATAACTTATCATCCTAATTTACCAGCTTTCTTGGAAACTTTAGGTGAAAATGATCAGTTGCATGTAGTTTCTAAGTTTGCTCCCCGTGCTTATACGGAAGTTGATTATGCAACAGCAAATGACCATTATTTCTTGTTTGGTAAGGAAACAACGGGTCTGCCCGAAAACTTCATGCGTCAAAATGAAGAAAAATGCATTCGGATCCCCCAAAATGATGAACATATTCGCGCGTTGAATCTATCAAATACGGCAGCGATCGTAGTTTACGAGGCTTTGCGTCAACAAGATTTTGTTGGTTTGGAAAAAACACATACTTATGAAAATGATAAGTTAAAATAAAAATGGGCAGTTTTATGTAGCCGTCAAAAAGTAATACCAAGGGTCCCGCTATGATGCAAAAGCATCATAGCGGGACCCTTAGTATTTATATAGTATATTACTCTGTGATGTATACAGAGCGAAAGTTTTCAGTTAGACCCGCAGTGTTTTGGATCATACCGTGGACTGATGGGCGCAACATTTCAGGAGTACCATCTTGAATCAGTGGGACGACCGGTTGATCTTCGTTTAGCAGTTTAGCCGCTGCGATCAGATCAGAAAAGCGTTTATCTTTATCCATGGCATCGCTCGTTTCAGCAACAGTCATCAGTTCGTTGAATTTTGGACTAGCATATTTCCCCATGTTGTTAGGATTATTTTTTGTCATGATATCTAAGAAGTTGCTTGGGTCGGCTACGTCGGCTAACCAGCCAGTCAAGGTTACGTCAAAATCGCCTTTGGCGGCTTTGGCGATTTGCATCTTGATCGGGATATTACTTGTTTGGACTTTGACTTCAGGTAAAGTTTGTTCGATCTGGCTTTGGATGAATTCAGTTTCTTTTTTCGAAATTTCGGTATCGCGGCCCAAGAGGGTGAATTCAAAGTGATCTTCACCGAGTTCTTTTAAACCTTCTTTGAGTAATTTATGAGCCAATTTTGGATCGTAACTGACACCGACTTTGGTTTTAGCCCAAGTCGCAAAATCTTTGCCTTTAAAGGTCGAGACACCTTGTGGAACTAAATTGGTCAATGGTACAGAACCGCCTCCAGCAACAGAAGAGGCCATTTGTTTGCGGTCGATCGCATAACCGATAGCTTGACGGATCTTTTTATTTTGAAATTCCTTTTTTGTTTCGTTGAATTTCATATACGTGATTTGAGCCCGGCGCAAGACCCGATACCCTGGCTGGTCGGCTAATTGTTTGGCTTGTTCGGCACTTAGGTGAGTGAAATCAACTTTATTGGCTTGGTAGAGATTGTAGGCAGTAGTAAAGCTCTTATCGACTTTAAAGTTGATCGTTTCCATTTTGATGTGCTTTTTATTCCAGTAATTGTTATTTTTGACTAATTTCCAGCTCAAATTAGAACCAGTCCAGTTTTTAAGTACGAAAGGTCCGTTGAAGACGGTGGTATCGGAGCTAGTTCCATATTTTTTGCCGAATTTTGCGACTGCTCGCTGATTTTGTGGAAAGAAACGGGCATCTGCTAGCAACAGTTTCAAATACGGGAGTTGTTTATCGAGTGTGACGACAAGTTTAGTGTCACTCAAAGCTTTGACACCTAATGTTTCTGCTGCTTTTTTACCGGCCAAAATATCATCAGCGTTTTTGATCCCACTATACATATATGCAGCCAAAGAATTTGTCTTTGGATCGACCGAACGCCGCCAAGCAAAGACAAAATCATGAGCTGTGACAGGATCGCCATTTGACCACTTTGCCCCTTTGCGAAGAGAAAAAGTATAGGTGAGACCGTCGGCAGAAGCTTTAGTATCGATCGCTAATCCAGCTGTGGCTTTATTGTTTTTAAGCACGAACAAGCCTTCCATGGAATTATTGATCATATTGGCGCTACCGCTTTCGGCGACAGTAATAGAGTCAAGCGTCGCGAGTTCGTTTGGAACTGACCAGTTTAAAACTTGCTTGGTGGCTGGTTTGTTTGAACTTTGTTGTGCTTTGTGTGAACCACATGCACTCAAGATTAGAGTTGCTACGGCTAATGTACTCCACGTAGCTAAAAGTTTTTTAAACTTCATAGGTGTATTCCCCCTAGATAATTATTTTCTAAGCTACCCCTCAATTAAAAAAGTTATTTTTTAATTTCTGTTATTTTATTTTATAAAAATTATAATTTCAAGATAATTATTTTTATTTTTTAGAATTTATATATCATGATAAAGTTTAATATAAAAAGATTTATGTTTTATCTGAACTAATTGTTTATATTTGAAAAAGATTATATTTAACTGAGGATATTGATTTGGGGCAAATGTGTTATAATTTATGGTTGAGAAGGGTCTTTTGGGACCTAAAGGGAATTGAGGGGTAAATCTTGGCACAGCAAAAAAAAACTAGAAAGAAAAAAACAAGTCCTCAAAAGAGAGGTAAACGATCGAAGCCAAGTTTTAAAATGACCTGGCGTTTATACGGAGCTGGGACCATTGCTTCTGCAGGCCTGGCGTTATTTGAATTGGGCTTTTTAGGAACATTATTTTCCAATATGATTCGCTTGGTAGTCGGCAATACTTATCAGCTAGGGGCAATTTTGTTACTCATTTTGGGGAGCTATGGGTTGTTATTTGATAAACGCCCTAAACTCAAAGCCAACTATATTTTAGGTGGTATCCTGCTATATCTAGGGATCGTGCTCTTTGTTAGTGCGTACTCATTTCAAGAACTTGCGATCCACACTGATTTTTTGAATGCTTTTTTAGAGCGAGCAGGGCATGACCTCGTAGCTGGAACTTTGAATGAAGATCTGGCTGGTGGAATCGTGGGCGTTTTATTGTATAGTCTTACTTATTTTTTAGTGGGACAATTGGGTTCATATCTTTTAGCGGTGCTCTTGCTCGGTGCGGGTGTCTTATTTATTTGCCAGATCTCATTTGGAACTGTTCTGGAAAATTTAGGTCGAGCTTTAAAAGCATTGGTAATAGGCAGCCAAAATTTGATCAAACAAGCCCATAGTGAATTGGGGAAATTAAAAGAAGATGCTTCTAAAGCACTGATCAATGAAGATGAGATCGAGTCAGCTCCTAAAGAAGAGAAGATATCTGACGAAAAGGTGGTATATGACCAATTTGAACCAGCTGCATCAGTGCCAGAGATCACGATGCCAGCTGAAAAGCCTAAAACAAAGCCCGAACGACCTGCTAAAAGAAAAACACGACCAGCATTTAACAGTGAAGCTTACGAGTTGCCCCAGCTCGATTTATTGAGTGAGACACCAGTTCCTGATCGTTCAGTTGAAAAAAAGAAGATCAAGCAAAATCAAGCAGTATTGACTGAGACGCTTAAAAGTTTCGGGGTGGAAGCTGAACTAAAAAATATCATTTTAGGTCCGGCGGTGACTAAATATGAATTGCATCCAGCAGTAGGGGTCAAGGTCTCGAAGTTTGTCAGTTTGGCTGATGACCTTGCTTTAGCTTTAGCGGCTAAAGATATTCGGATCGAAGCGCCTATTCCAGGGAAAGCTTTAGTTGGGATCGAGGTGCCCAATCAAAATGTGGCGATGGTCTCATTTAAAGAACTGATGGCGGAATTTCAAGCAACTGATTTTGCTCCGCTCGAAGTACCATTGGGACGTGACATTTCAAATGGATTGATCACAGCTGATCTAGCCAAAATGCCACATTTATTGATCGCAGGTTCGACCGGGAGCGGTAAATCAGTCGCGATCAACGTGATCTTGACGAGTCTGTTGATGAACTGTCCTCCTGAACAGGTCAAGTTGGTCTTGATCGACCCTAAGAAAGTTGAGCTGGGGATGTATCATGATCTACCGCATTTATTGACGCCGGTAGTTACAGAACCACGCAAGGCAGCAGTTACTTTGGAAAAAGTTGTGGCTAAAATGCAACAGCGCTATGAAGAATTTGCTCGAACTGGGCAACGAAATTTAGACGGCTACAATAAATTTGCGGCTAAAGATCCAGCTAACTATGAGCAAATGCCGTATATCGTAGTAGTCGTTGATGAATTGGCCGATCTGATGATGACGACTGGTAATGAGGTCGAAGCGGCTATCACACGGATCGCACAGATGGGACGTGCCGCTGGGATCCATTTGATCTTAGCCACACAACGGCCATCGGTGGATGTTATTACCGGGATCATCAAAGCTAATGTGCCTTCGCGGATGGCGTTTGCGGTCTCAAGTGGGACTGATTCACGGACGATCATCGATCAAGTTGGCGCCGAAAAATTATTGGGTCGAGGTGATATGCTCTATTTACCAATGGGCCAAAATAAACCATCGCGAGTCCAAGGGGCATATATCTACGATGAAGATGTTCAAAATGTTGTTGATTTCATCAAAGCCCAAGCTGAAGTGACCTATGATCAAGCGCTAGAAGTTTCTGAAAGTGAGCTCAAAGCCCCAGATGGCAATGGGACTGATGAGCTTTTCGATGAAGTCGTGGCCTTTATCACGCAGGAACAAAAATGCAGTACATCGCTGATCCAGCGTCACTTTAGGATCGGTTACAATCGGGCTGCTAATCTCGTAGAAGAACTTGAAAATCGTGGGATGATCGGTCCACAAGCCGGGTCTAAACCACGCCAAGTCTATTTAAAATCGAAAAAAGTCGATAATTGATCGCACTTTTTGCTCGTCTGATCTAGACGAGCTTTTTTAGTGGAAATAAAATTTATTTTTTTAAAGGAAAACCTTGTGATTGAAACTTGTCAATACGGGGCTTTTACCTTATCATAGTTAGAGAGTATATAAACTATTTGACCAAACAACTAGAAATATATCAGTAACATATCGAAGGGGGAACTGTTAGTGCAAAAAGAAATCAATGCGGGGGTCATGTTGAATGTGATCCCTACACAACAGTTCAAGACAACACGAGTCGTGATCTCATTTTTAAAAGAGTTGACAGATCGCAAAGAACTCGTTATGCGAACGCTATTAGCTAATATTTTAGAAACGAGTAGTCAAGCTTATCCGACGCAAAAAGCGGTTGCCTTAGAGCTTTCCAAGATGTATGGAGCAAGTTTTGGTACAACAGTCAGTCGTCGTGGGCAAGTACATATTCTAAATTTTGTTTTGAATTGTGTAAATGATAACTATCTTTTGCATCCCGAAGATTTGTTAGACCAAGTTTTCTCATTTTTAAAAGAATTGATCTTTGCACCATTAGCTAATGATGGGGCCTTTGATGAAACGACTTTTGAACGGCAAAAGCTTAATTTGACCGCTTATATCGAAGCAGTCAAAGATAATAAGCAGTCCTATGCGGCGTTAGAATTGCAAAAGATCTATTTTGAGGATACGATCCAACAAGCCGCTAACTACGGCACAGTGGAGGATCTAGCTCCAGTTACGGCAGCTGAACTCTATGCTTATTATTTGGAAATGCTTCAAAATGATCAGATCCAGATCTTTGTGTCAGGAGATGTCGCGGAAGCCGAAGTTGAGGCTAAGGCGCTCACCTTACCTTTTGGCAAAAGAATGACTGCGCTCGGCAAGCTTGGTTATCAACAGCCAGCACGAGCTGAAGTAGTTGAAGTGGTCGAAAAGCAGACTTTAAATCAAAGTAAGCTAGACTTAGCTTATCGCTTGCCGACCGCTTATCGCACGGACAAACACTATGCTGCGGTAGTTTTCAATGCTTTGTTGGGGGGCTCACCACAGTCTAAATTATTTGCTAATGTACGAGAAAAGGAAAGTCTGGCTTACTATGCAAGTAGTAATTTTGATCCTTTCCGGCAATTGCTCTTGATCCAAACAGGGATCAAGACAAGTGACAAGGAAAAAGCCTACAGCTTGATCAAACAACAAGTTGCTGACTTAGCTGCAGGTAAATTCAGTGAAGCTGAATTAGAAAATATCAAACTAAATTTGATCAACGGTTATGAGAGCCGTTTGGATAATCAAATGACGGCGATCACACGTAGTCAGTTAGATATCTTGAGCCAAGTGCCAGAAACACCAGCGACCTGGATCGAAAAGATCAACCGAGTTTCGGCTCAAGATGTGGTAGAGGTGGCTGATTTAGCTGAGCTTCAAGCCGTATTTTTCTTAGATGGGGGGCATATTTAGTGGAGATCAATAGTTATCCGCAATTTGGCGAGACGCTTTATACTGCTACTTTGGATAATGGGCTGAAAGTCAATTTCTTGCCTCGAGCAGATTTTCATAAGACTTATGGGATCTTGACGACTGACTATGGCTCAGTTGATAACGAATTTGTTCCTTTGGGTGAGACTGAAGTTCGCCGTTTTCCTGACGGGATCGCCCACTTTTTGGAACATAAATTATTCGAAAAAGAAGATCACGATGCCTTTGAACTATTTGGTAGATATGGGGCTGATGCCAATGCCTTTACCAGTTTTACGCGTACGAGTTATCTGTTTCAAACGACACACAATGTTGCTAAGTGTGTGACGACGTTATTGGATTTCGTGCAAGCGCCATATTTTTCGGAAAAAACAGTTGAAAAAGAAAAGGGGATCATTGGTCAAGAGATCAAAATGTATGATGATGACTCCAATTGGCGTTTGTATTTTGGGATCATCGAAAACCTTTATCCTAAAAATTCATTAAGTGTCGATATCGCTGGGACAGTTGATTCGATCAATAAGATCACTGCCCAAGATCTTTATGATTGTTACAAGACTTTTTATCAGCCAAGTAACATGGATCTCTTCTTAGTCGGAAATTTTGAAGTTGAAGCGATGCTCGAGTTGATCAAAGAAAATCAAGCAGCCAAGGAATTTCCAAGTGCTGAGCCGATCAAGCGTGCCGAAGAATTTTTTGATCACGAGGGTAAGGATATCATCCCTTATCGCATGACTGAATTGGAGATCCAGCGCCCTAAAACGATCATTGGGATCAAGGGATTAGATCAAGTCCCAGCTGGTCGGGCAGGCTTGCGGTATAAGCTAGCAGTCGAATTATTATTGTATTTACTTTACAGCGAAACTTCAGATAAATACTTAGAACTTTATGATGCAGGTGTCTTGGATGATAGTTTTGGTTATGATTTTTCTTTAGAACGTGGTTTTCATTTTGCTACGATCTCAGGTGATACCAATAAACCGCAAGAACTATCCAATGCTGTGATCGATATCGCTGAGCACGCGTTAGGGTTTTTAGAAGATAAAGGATCTGCTTTCGAGTTAGCCAAACGTGAGCTGATCGGACGAAACCTCCAAGCAATGAATTCATTAGAGAGTATCGCTAATCGTTATGAAGCTGATCTATTTGAAAGTGCGACCTTATTTGATGTTGGAGCGCTTTTAGAACAATTGACTTTAGATGATATCAGAGCTGTTGCCAAACAGTTCTTACGTTCAGAGGCGATCAGTGTTTACCAAATTCTCCCGAAAGAAGATGAAGATCAATGAAATGGGCTTTGCTCTGTGGAGCCTCAGGTGATCTAGGTCACCAAATAGCCAAAGACTTAGCTGCTGATGGCTGGTCGTTATATTTACATTACTATCACAATCAAACGCGTGTGGATGATCTAGTAATAGAACTAGCGAAGAATTATCCCAAGCAAGATTTTTTAGCACTCCAAGCTGATCTTACAGCGCCAGACACGATGCCCCAAGTAGCTTCCCAGATCTTTGGTAGCCTAGATGCATTGATCTTTGCGCAAGGAACGACTGAATATGGTCTATTTAGTCAACAAGAACCGCAAGCTTTTGATCAAATTCTAGCGATGCAATTGCAGAGCCCGTTGCGTTTGATCGCGTCGCTCGAAGCTAAATTAGCTCGCAGTCAAGCGGCACGGATCGTGTTTATCGGTTCGGTCTATGGTGGAGCTGGTAGTGCTTTAGAGGTCGGTTATAGTACGGTAAAAGGGGCGCAAAGTGCTTTTTGCAAAGCTTATAGTAAGGAAGTCGCCTCTTTGGGGATCACAGTCAATACGATCGCACCTGGAGCGATAGATACGCAGATGAATCAGATGTTTTCTGGTAGTGAACGGCAAGCAGTCGAAGAAGAGATCCCAAGTGGTCGCTTTGCTCAGCCAAGTGAGATAAGTTATTTCGTAAAAATGTTGTTAGCCCCTAAAGCTAGTTATTTAACGGGTCAGACACTTTATGTGACCGGTGGTTGGCTCGTGTAGACGATAGAATCTAAAAAAGAGACGGAGAAATTAGATAAAATGACAGATATTGGAACAATTTTAAAAGAAGCACGTAAAGAAAAAGGTTTGACACTAGATGACTTGCAACAAACGACCAAGATCCAAAAACGTTATTTGATCGCGATCGAAGACGGTGATTTTGCGGCATTACCAGGTAAATTTTATGTGCGAGCTTTTATCAAGCAATATGCCGAAACTGTGGGGATCGATCCAGAAGAGTTGCTAGTCAAGCTAGATGAAAATAACGCACCAAAGCCAAAAGAAGAAACAGAAGCAACGACACGCACCGAAGCCGTCAAGCGCGAAGAAGAAGAAAAAACTATGTCACCGATCCTGGCAGGTTTGATCCGTTATTTACCAACGATCATCATCGTAGTCATCGTAGTTGCGATCTTAGGGACGATCTACATCTTTGCTTGGGGGGATCGTGACCGTAATAGCAGTACCCAAATCGCGGATAACAGCCAAAGCGTCTCAGTTTCTTCCGAAAGTTCTGCTAAGAGCAGTAGTTCAAAGGAAAAATCTTCAAGTAGTGAAAGTAGTAGCACATCTAAAAAAGAAAGCTCAAGTACAAAAGCTAAGAAAGAATCTAAAAAGGCAATTAAGCAAAAGATCACTAACACTTCAGCTGCGGGTTCAGCTTTCGTATATGATCTAGAAAATGCGCCAGCTACAAATAAGATCGAAATGTCAGTTTCTGATGGCGCAACAGCTTGGAATGCTGTTTCAGCTAATGGAGTTCAAGTATGGCAAGGAACGCTTAGTGCTGATAATGCTACACAAACAATTAAGATCCCTGAAAATACAACAACGATCACGTTGAATTTAGGAAACTCAAAGGCAACCTCGATCAAGATCAACGGTAAGAAATTTGATTTCTTGAAAGAAAACGAGACATTGACTGTACGTACGATCACATTGAACGTCGCACAAACAACGGCACAATAAAAGTAGTATGGCAGAAAAAGGCGGATGCCAAAGCATAAGTAAATCTAAGAAAGGAAACTGTGCGCTTTTCAAAGTATGAAACTTTTCCGCCAACACAGTAGAAAATTATGAATTTACCTAATAAATTGACAGTTTTACGGATCATTTTGATCCCGATCTTCATGTTAGTTCTGCTATTGCCACTTGATTGGGGCGAGGTGGTCTTAGCTGGGACTGTTATCCCGACCACACAATTGCTCGGAGCGCTGATCTTTGCCGTCGCTTCGATCACGGATTTTGCGGATGGTCAGATCGCACGTAAGCAAAAATTAGTTACCAACTTTGGCAAATTTGCTGATCCTTTAGCCGATAAGATGTTAGTAATGACCGCATTTATCATCTTGGTGCAGATGGGAAAAGTCCCAGCATGGGTGGCTGCGATCATTGTTTGCCGTGAATTGGCCGTAACTGGTTTGCGCTTGATCATCGTTGAAAATGATGGTAAAGTCATGGCGGCTGAACTCCCAGGTAAGATCAAAACGATGACACAAATGTTTGCGATCTTGTTCTTGTATTTGAATAATGTTTTCTTTATCAATGCAAATATCATGATCGGCGAGATCTTATTGTATATCTGCTTATTCTTTACAGTATATTCAGGGTTGGATTATTTTTGGAAAAGTAGAAGTATTTTTGCCGATTCTTTTAACGATTAAAAATGATAGACTACTTCAGTTGTGAAGTAGTCTATTTATTTGCATAGAAATCTAAGTGATTTGCGTATCTTTAAAGTGAGGTTAAAATATATCAAACATTAGTTCGCAAAATGCTTGCTTTTTTTGAAAAAAATAAGTATGATATATGGTACAGAGTAATTGAACGTAGATTAGGAAACGTTCTTTGTGAGTAGATGACAAAGAGGAGGAGTAAATTTGGCTGACGAAAGACAAGTTGCTTTAGACAAAGCGCTCAAGAAGATCGAAAAAGATTTCGGTAAAGGTGCCATCATGAAGATGGGTGAAAAGGCTGATACCCAGATCTCAACTGTTCCAAGTGGTTCATTGGCCCTTGATGAAGCTTTGGGAGTAGGTGGTTTCCCACGGGGACGTATCGTAGAGATCTATGGCCCTGAAAGTTCTGGTAAGACAACAGTTGCCTTGCAAGCTGTGGCTGAAGTTCAAAAACAAGGCGGCCTAGCTGCCTATATCGATGCGGAAAATGCGCTTGATCCTGCTTATGCGACAGCTTTGGGCGTTAACATCGATGACTTGTTACTCTCCCAACCTGGTACTGGTGAAGAAGGGCTACAGATCGCAGATGCTTTGGTCTCTTCTGGGGCGGTAGATATCGTGGTCATTGACTCCGTAGCAGCTTTAGTTCCTAAGGCTGAGATCGAAGGTGAGATGGGTGATTCACACGTTGGGTTACAAGCACGTTTGATGTCTCAAGCTTTACGTAAACTTTCAGGTACGATCAACAAGACTAAGACGATCGCTTTGTTTATCAACCAGATCCGTGAAAAAGTCGGAGTGATGTTTGGTAATCCAGAAACGACCCCTGGTGGACGTGCGCTTAAGTTTTATTCGACGATCCGTTTGGAAGTTCGGCGTGCTGAACAGATCAAAGATGGTTCAGATGTTTTAGGTAACCGGACACGGATCAAAGTTGTGAAAAACAAGGTCGCACCACCATTTAGAACGGCAGAAGTCGATATCATGTATGGTGAAGGGATCTCGAAGATGGGTGAATTGATCGACTTAGCAGTTGAAAAAGATATCATCGAAAAGAGCGGGTCATGGTTCTCTTATGGTGGTAGCCATATCGGTCAAGGCCGTGAAAAGACAAAGGCTTACTTGAGTGAACATCCAGAAGTGGCCGACGAGATCACCCAAAAGGTTCGTGATACGCCAACGCTCACACAAAAAGAGAAGAAAGCACTCGAAAAAGAACAAAAAGCTAAGGAAAAAGAAGCGGCTAAAGTTGATAAAAAAGCAACTAACAAGCCGGTCAGTTTGGACTTAGGTAAAGACGACAAATAAACTTTAAAGAGTAGCCGTTTGCTAAGGCTACTCTTTTTTTGCGACACTTTTTAGATAAAAGGTCAAACAGACTGATAATGATTGACATTTACCAACATTAAACATTAAAATATTATTGTGTGTAAATTAGACCTAAGCCGTCGATTTACCACGATAAAATAGATCGCGGAGGTGCAAACTTGAACTATACTGTTATTAGTGCCATCCTCGCAATCGCTGTTTTGACTTTAGTGCTAGGTTTTGCTTTAGGAATCTTTTATCGAAAGCGTAGTTATGAACAATCGCTAGATGCCGCAACTCAAACGGCCAAAGGTATTATTGCTAGTGCCAAAAAAGAGGCTTTACTGGAAGCAAAAGATGAAAGTCATCGCTACCGTAAAGAAGTCGAAGGCGAATTGAAAGAGAGACGCTTTGAAGTTCAGAAACAAGAAAATCGTTTGTTGAAAAGAGAGGAGAACCTTGATCGCAAGGATTCGGTCTTAGACAAACGCGAACAAGCACTCACACAAAAAGAAGATCAGTTGAGTGCTGAGCAACAAAGATTAGATGCAAAGAGCAAAGAAGTCGCTTCGCTTGAACAAAAACAAAAAGATAAGCTGGAAGAAATCGCCGCTTTGACAAAAGACCAAGCTAAGGAGCTTATTCTTAAAGAGACGCGTAACAGTTTGAATTATGAATTAGCTGTGATGATCAAGGAAAGTGAAGCTCAAGCTCAAGCTACAGCTGATAAAAAGGCTAAGAGTTTGATCGCACAGGCTATCCAACGTAGCGCAGCTGATATGGTCTCCGAAACCACCGTCTCAGTCGTTAACTTACCAAATGATGAGATGAAAGGCCGCATCATCGGGCGTGAAGGGCGGAATATTCGCACACTTGAAACTTTGACAGGGATCGATCTGATCATTGATGATACGCCTGAAGCTGTCGTTTTGAGTGGTTTTGATCCGGTAAGACGCGAGATCGCCAAAATGGCCTTAGAGAAATTGATCCAAGATGGTCGGATCCATCCGGCACGCATCGAGGAAATGGTCGAAAAGGCCACTAAGGAAATGGATAGCCGGATCCGCCAGACTGGTGAAGAAGCTATCTTTGATCTTGGGATCCATTCAATGCACCCAGATTTGATCAAGACGGTCGGACGATTGAATTATCGGACAAGTTATGGTCAAAACGTATTGGATCATTCGATCGAAGTTGCTAAGATCACAGGGGTCCTTGCGGCTGAGTTAGGTGAAGACGTTACAATAGCGAAACGCGCAGGTTTACTACACGATATCGGAAAGGCAGTCGATCATGAAGTTGACGGCTCGCACGTTGAGATCGGGGTAGAATTGGCGAAGAAATATAAAGAAAACGATGTTGTTGTCAATACGATCGCATCCCACCACGGTGATGTAGCACCGAAATCAACGATCGCAGTTTTAGTTGCGGCAGCCGATGCTGTTTCAGCCGCACGTCCAGGTGCTCGAAGTGAATCGTTAGAAAACTACATTCACCGTCTTGAAAAATTGGAGAATATCTCTAATGAATTTGAAGGTGTGAAGAAGAGCTATGCGATCCAAGCCGGGCGTGAAGTTCGGATCATCGTTAAACCAAATGAGGTCAACGACCTTGAGGCAACTGTTTTAGCACGTGATATTCGAAATAAGATCGAAGAAGAACTTGAATATCCAGGGCATATCAAAGTTACCGTTATTCGTGAAACACGGGCGGTCGAATATGCTAAGTAATGGTTTTAGCAATTGTATCAAAAAAGCTGTAGTCCGATCAGGGCTACAGCTTTTTTATTAGGCATGACGTGCTTGTTTTAATTTCTCAGCTTGTTTAGCACTTAAGTTGCCTAGAGTGACTAAACGGTCTTCGATCAAGTCTAAAACGTAATTACGATCCGCCTGATTTTCGACAAAATCGTATTTATCACCATCGATGATCAATAGTTGAGAGAGTTCGTAATTTTTTTCAAAATCATCGTAATAGCGTAAGAGACGTTGGTAGTATTCGATCAATGAAGGATCAGTTGAGATCTGTTCATATTTACGCCCGCGCTTTTGGATCCGCTTGATCATCGTATCATAGGAAACTTTGATCAAGACCATCAGATCGGTATCGTTAGCGGGAGTAGCAGCCTTGAGTTCGGTCAACATATGTCCCAAAAGTTCTTGATAGGTCGCATATTCGATCTGAGTGGCATTTCCCATATTGGTATTCATCTTCATGAACATCGCATCTTCGTAGATCGAGCGATCGAGAATATTGTTTGGTTGCTGCATCGCTTGCTTCATCATCATAAAACGACGATTTAAAAAGAAAGTTTGTAAGAGATAGGCATAAGGATTAGTAGCATCCTTATCGCCAGCTTGACGCTTTTTGGCTGCTATCTCGTTGCCTTTGTAAAATAATGGTAAGACAGGGTTATCTTCAACGGGTTCAAAGAATGGCTCTGAGCCTAATTCTTGAGCCAAGATCTGTGTTAGGCTTGATTTACCTGATCCGATTATCCCAGCTAGTGTGATCATAGAAAGTTCATCCTCTCGGTTAATGTACTTAACTATCTTACATTTTTAACGCTTGTTTTTCAATTGAAATTGGCGGGGATCCCCCTACCTTTAGACTGGGGTGGTTGACATGGTGGATTACTTGACTAATTGTTACGAGAGGCATATATTTCTCTATGTAAAATTTTTTATGGGCAGACTGTAGGTAAGATGATAGCCTGCCAGAAAGGCTTGTGAGACAATGAAAAAACAAAAAAGACAGCTATTTTTAGGGCCTTTGATCACACTGGGGATCGTCTATGGTGATATAGGGACCTCGCCTTTGTATGTGATGAAAGCTTTATTAGCGGATTTAGGAAGTCCCAAATACCTGACCCGTGAATACCTTATTGGCTGTCTCTCGTTAGTTTTTTGGACATTGATGCTGATGACGACGATCAAATATGTTTTGATCGCATTGAAAGCAGATAACCACGGTGAAGGGGGGATCTTTGCCCTCTATGCTTTGGTACGCCATCAAAAAAAGTGGCTGATCGTTCCCGCATTGATCGGTGGGGCAGCTTTGTTGGCTGATGGGACCCTGACCCCAGCAGTGACTGTTACCAGTGCGATCGAAGGGTTGAAGGGAGTTGCATTTGGTAAAAATGTTCCGATCGCATCGCAAAATAGTGTGATCATCGTAACGTTTGTGATCTTATTAGTGTTATTTTTGATCCAGCGATTTGGGACGAGTTTGATCGGTAAAGGTTTTGGCCCGGTGATGTTTATCTGGTTTAGCTTTTTAGCGATCGTTGGTCTCATCAATTTAGCTAGCGATCCGGGGATGTTAGCTGCCTTGTCACCACATTATGGGTTAAAATTACTGTTTTCACCCGAAAATAAAGTTGGGATCTTTATTTTGGGGAGCGTATTTTTGGCAACGACTGGGGCTGAGGCGCTGTATTCAGATATGGGCCATGTTGGAAAACGCAACATCTATTTAACTTGGCCCTTTGTCTGCACGGCACTTGTATTGAATTATTTTGGCCAAGGAGCATATTTGAGTACACATCTAGCTCAGATAAAAGCTCAAACTAACTTTGAAAATCCATTCTATGCTGTTTTGGGTCCAGATTGGTATTTGTTTGGTGTAGTTTTGGCAACGTTAGCGGCTATTATCGCGTCCCAAGCTTTGATCACGGGGTCATTTACCTTGGTCCAAGAAGCGGTTGGGTTAAAACTTTTACCCCGGATGAAAGTTGAGTATCCAAGTCTTTCCCGCGGGCAGATTTATATTTCTGCAGTCAATTGGTTATTGTGCTTGACTACGACGATCGTGTTATTTTACTTTAAGACTTCTGAGCATATGGAAGCAGCTTACGGTCTAGCAATCACCTTGACGATGCTGATGACCACATTATTATTATTTGAGTATCTGCGATTTAAAGAAAAACCGCTAAGTGCTGTTTTGGTCTTAAGTTGTTTTAGTGTGATCGAATTGATATTTTTAGCTGCTAGCTTGAGTAAATTCATGCATGGTGGTTATGTGACGGTCTTTATCACCTTATTGATCTTAGGCTTGATGTTTGTTTGGTTCTTTGGAAATCGGCTACGTGAGCGTTATGCAGATCGCTCCGAGATGATCAATTTAAAGGATTATAAGTCAATGTTACAAGCACTAGCCAAAGATGAAAGTGAACCACTTTTTACAGATAACTTGATCGTTTTAGCTAAAGTAAAACGCGATCTTAGTGTCAAACGTGAATTGCTGTATTCGATCTTAGATAAAAAGCCTAAGCGCGCTAAAGTCTACTGGTTCGTGACGGTCAATACGACCGATGAACCATACACTAACTACTATACAGTTGATATGCTTGGCACGCGTAATATCGTCAATTTACAGTTATATTTAGGCTACAAGATGAATCCAAGCGTCAACTTATATCTCTATCAGATAGTTTCTGATCTGATGCAAAAAGATGTCATCGATGAACAGCCGCAAAAGTATACAACAGCTCCTGGTCGGATCGTGGGTAACTTTTCTGTTTTAGCGATCCAAGAAGTTTTATCGCCAGATACTCGGATCCCGGCTTGGATGCGTTTGTTGATCTCGGCCCGGATCTTTATCCAAAATCACAGTACGACACCAGTTCAGTGGTTTGGCCTTGAAACTAGTGAAGTCCACCTAGAAAAGGTCCCGCTTTTCTTGAAGAAACGTTCGGTACCTGTGATCGAGCAACGGGTCATCTTAAATCCTAAGGACATCAAACGCAGTACTTGCGAATAGTTGATCGCACCCAGTTATTGGGTGCTTTTTCGTGTTTTCCTTAAAATTAAATGTGTTTGTGTGTTTTTTTATAGATTATACGGATAAAATTATTATATTTAGAAAAATAGTTCGATTTTTATTTTGACAATTATAGGTCACTTTGTTATGCTTAAAGCAACTTGAGGGCTGATCAAGATCTTGATAGCCGCTGGGAATAGTGTGGTAGCGGTGGGACCCCCAAGCTTTTGAACAGAGCTTGTTTGAAAATAACCAGGAAAGGATATGCTATATCACTTTCGGTCGTATTTTATGCGATCCCACATAGATATGGCGGGCACTTAGATTGAGTAATCGAATTAGTATTGTGATGGGCAGCTATTCTGATTGGGAGACCATGAAAAATACAGCTGCTGTTTTAGATGAATTTGGTGTAAAATATGATAAGGCTGTGATCTCAGCTCATCGGATGCCCGAAGAAATGATGACATTTGCTAAAGACGCTGTAGATAATGGAGTCGAAGTGATCATTGCGGGTGCTGGTGGTGCGGCTCATCTACCTGGGATGGTCGCTGCTAATACTGTTTTGCCAGTTATTGGTGTTCCCGTCCAATCGCGGGCATTAAATGGCCTAGATTCATTGTTATCGATCGTTCAGATGCCAGCGGGGGTTCCAGTCGCAACTACTGCGATCGGTGTGGCAGGCGCTAAAAATGCCGCTCTATTGGCGTTGCAGATCCTGGGTGTTACCGATAAGACGATCCAAAAAGACCTACTTGCTTATCGCCAGGAAATGCATGATAAAGCTGTAGAAAGCGGTGATCTTCTTGGCTGATGCAGTGCAACTCAAACAAGGACAGACGATCGGGATCATCGGTGGTGGACAATTGGGGCAAATGCTAGTTTTATCGGCTAAAGCGATGGGGCTAAAGACGATCATTTTAGATCCTGATGCCACTTGTCCAGCTGGACAGGCAGCTGATGCACAGATCGTGGCGCCATATGACGATTTTTCGGCTTTAGAAGAACTAGCCAAGCGAGCTGATGTCTTGACTTATGAGTTTGAAAATGTCGATCTAGCAGCTTTAGAACATTTAACAGATGCTAAATTATTGCCTCAAGGGACAAAACTACTACGGATAACTAAGAATCGCTTAGCTGAAAAGACTTTTTTGCATGAGCACGGCTTAAAGACCGCTCCATTTAGAGCAGTCAAGACAAAGACAGAGCTTGAACAAGCAGTAGCTCAGTTAGGTTTGCCAAGTATTTTAAAGACTTGTGAAGGGGGCTATGACGGTAAAGCCCAGTTTACACTCAAAGAAAAGGCTGATCTTGACGCTGCCAGTGAATTACTCGCGCAAGGAACATGTATCTTAGAAGGATTTGTGAACTTTTCTTTGGAGTGCTCTGTTATGGTCGCGCGAAATGCTAAGGGTGAAGTGACAGTCTTTCCGGTCAGTGAAAACATCCATCGTAACCATATCTTGCATGAAAGTATCGTACCGGCTCGGATCACACCAAAGGAACAGCAAAAAGCGCAAGCCATCGCAATAAAGATCGCCCAAAGTTTGAATTTACGCGGGATCTTGGGGGTTGAACTTTTTGTAGAGCCGGACGGTGAGATCTACGTCAATGAGCTAGCACCCCGCCCGCATAATTCAGGACATTATTCGATCGAAGCCTGCAACTTCTCGCAATTTGATGTACATAATCGGGCGGTCATGAATTGGCCAATGCCGAAGATCGAATTGTTGAAACCAGCTATTATGGTCAATATTTTAGGGCAACATAAGGCTTTAAGTGAAGACTTGATCGCCCAAAAGCCACAATGGCATTTCCATGACTATGGGAAAAAAGATGTTAGAGTCGATCGTAAGATGGGGCATATTACGATCTTGACTGACGATCTAGAACAGACTTTAGCTGAGATCAAAGCAACTCAAGTTTGGGATTAAAACAATTAAAGGAGAATCATTAATGATTTCACGTTATACACGGCCTGAAATGGCTGCAATTTGGACAGATGAGAAAAAATTTGAATGTTGGTTAGCAGTTGAATTGGCAGCTGATGAAGCCTGGGCTAAATTAGGCCATATTCCAGCTGAAGATGTCGAAAAATTAAAGCAAAATGCTAAATTTGACGTTGACCGCATTCAAGAGATCGAAGCGGTGACTCACCATGATGTGATCGCATTTACACGTAATGTCTCTGAATCATTGGGTGAAGAAAAAAAATGGGTCCACTATGGCTTGACCAGCACAGACGTGGTCGATACAGCTTATGGCTATCAATTAAAACAAGCTAACGATATCATCCGAAAAGATCTCGAAGACTTTACGCAGATCGTAGCTGATAAAGCACGGGAACATAAAAATACCGTGATGATGGGTCGGACTCACGGTGTTCATGCTGAACCAACAACATTTGGTGTGAAATTAGCTCGTTGGTATTCAGAAATGAAGCGCAATATCGAACGTTTTGATCGTGCAGCTAAGGGTGTCGAAGCCGGCAAGATCAGTGGTGCGGTCGGGACATATGCTAATATCGATCCTTTTGTTGAAGAATATGTCTGCGAAAAATTAGGGATCCGTGCCCAAGAAGTGTCGAGCCAAGTCTTACCACGTGATCTGCATGCTGATTACATGGCTTCCTTAGCTTTGATCGCTACAAGTTTGGAAGAATTTGCAACTGAGATCCGTGGATTACAAAAATCAGAGACGCGTGAAGTCGAAGAATACTTTGCTAAGGGGCAAAAGGGTTCATCTGCAATGCCACACAAGCGTAACCCGATCGGCTCAGAAAATATTTGTGGTTTAGCTCGTGTTTGCCGTGGTCATATGGTCACAGCTTATGAAAATGTTGCTTTGTGGCATGAACGTGATATCTCGCACTCTTCTGCCGAACGTATCATCTTACCAGATACAACGATCTTGATCGATTACATGTTGAATCGCTTTGGTCGGATCGTGAAGAACTTGACTGTTTTCCCAGAAAACATGAAGCGCAATATGGATAAGACATTTGGCTTGATCTACAGTGGTCGGGTCTTGTTAAAGTTGATTGATACTGGGATGAGTCGTGAAGAAGCTTATGACCTTGTGCAACCATATACAGCTAAAGCTTGGGATGAACAAACACAGTTCCGTCCATTGCTTGAAAGTGATGCAACGATCATGAGCCGCTTATCTAAAGAAGATCTTGATGATGCATTCGATTATCACTGGCACTTGAAACATATTGATGATATTTTTAAACGTGTTGGTTTAGAATAGTGTCTATAATATAAATTTAATATTTAAAAAGCCTTGATCGGTGGAGTTGGTTCCATGTGATCGAGGCTTTTTTATGCTTTTATAAAAAAATCATAATATATTTTGATAAAAGTTATGAAGTTTATGAAAAAATTAAGGAGTAAATATATTGATAACGGTTTCTTTATTAGATGCGATAAGGATGAAAATAATATATATAATCTTAGGTATATTATTTGATATTGTTATGTAGTTTATGGTGTTTGTAGAGGTTGGGAGGATTGATACAAAAATTGATTTTAAGCTATATGTATAACTTTGGGTTAGTTTTTGGTAAGGAAAGGAGATGAAGAGGATGAAAACTAAATTGGTGAGAAATGTATGCGCTTTACTTTTGATCATTTGCCTACTTTTACCATTACTTGGTCAAAGTGTACAGGCTTATGGAGATAATATTAAACCAGTGTACACTACTGACGATACAGGAACTTATCCAACAGATTCTTGGAAACCAACAGGTCAAGAAAATGTCATCAACCATCAAGGTGGGACCGTCAGTGGTTGTGACAATAATACGAATTGGAGTGGTGATCCAAGTGATACCACTAATTCATACCTTAAACACGGCAATGTGGATGATCCGGATTTTATGATTCGAAAATTCGCACGTGAGACTGCTACTCCAGGTACTTTTGATGTATTTTTGAATGTTCGCGGTAATTCGGTCCGCCAAGAAAAAACGGTTGATGTAGTTTTCGTGGTTGATACCTCGGGTAGTATGGGGGATAGTGAGCGGTTAGACAATGTTAAGGCTGGGATCAATGATTTTATCGATAATGTTGAAAAGGCGAAACTAGGCGATAATATCCGTGCAGGGCTAGTGAGCTATGACGATACGGCTATTGTACAGGAAAATTTAGATACAGTTTCTAACAATGGGACGAGTCTAAAGAGCACAGTTAAAGCTTTGGAAGCTGGAGGTGGGACCTTTATACAAGACGGATTGTATAAAGCCAAGGATATATTTAGTGGGAGTAAAAGTGATGAAAAGATGATCATTTTGCTAACTGATGGTGCCCCCACATATTCTTACCATGTAGAAAGTGCAATAAGTGAAGGTGGAGAAGTTTATGGAGAAACTTTCGACTACGAGAAATCGGAAGGCATTGGTAGCAGTGAGAATTTTCCATCATCTTTCTTCTGGGATATGACGTATACAGTTGATGGTTTTAAAATAGATAGTACTTGGCCAGCTACATTAGGTGAGGCAAGAAATATAAAAAATAGTACTGATATTGTTATTAATGTCTTGGGTATAAGTATTGCTGATAAATATAGCGCTAAAATGGAACTGCTGGCTAATAAAGGTCATTATTCGCGACAATCATCATCGAAGGGTATCAAAGAGTATTTAGAGAGTCAAGCTGACAATGTTATCAGTAGTTTTGATACCATTAAAAATGGTAGTATAGTGATCCCATTAGGGGAACAATACGAATTTGCTAGTGAACAAGTTGGTATTACTTCTGTAGGGGAAAATGAACTTTCTCGGCTAGAAGCACCTTGGGCAAAAGAATATGAAGATCATATTGATATTGGCAAGATCAATCTTGGTAAGGGAGATGAAGTTCAGTTTCACTACCAAGTTCGCTTAAAGACGGGGACGGCTGATTTTGTGCCAAATAAGTGGTATCCGATGAGTGGAGAAACGGTGTTGACAGCTGATGAGATCCCAGGCGCAAAATTTGGGATCCCATCTGGAAAAGCTTCGGGAACGACGATCGATATCACTAAAGAGTGGAAGACTTTTAGTCAAACAGAATTGCCAGAAAACATCGGTTTCAAAGTCATTCGTAAAGTTGCTGGAGACGATGAGTGGCAAACAGCTGGTGGTGTATTGACTGCCGGTGACAAGTGGCAAAAGACTTTTGATAAATTGACATTAGCTGACGGTCAAGAAGTAGCCTTAGCTAAATATAATAAGCTTGGGGTTGACTACAACTATCAAGTCAGCGAAGAAACTGCCGTAGAGGGCTTTAACACGAAGATCGAACATCTTGGTGAAAATAAATGGCGCATCATCAATACTGAGTTAGGTCTACAGGTCGAAAAACGTGCTAGTCCAAGTGATGCTAAGTTAGATGGCGCCGAGTTCAAGTTAGTCAAATACAGTGACGAATTTGTAACTGAAGATCCAAGTTTCAACGAGAAACTAGTTGCTAATAGCAAGGATATCATGAGTGGCCTTAAAAATGGGCACTACGCTTTGATCGAGACCAAAGCGCCAACTGGGTATCAAGCCGAGCCAAATGCGCTCAAGTTCAGCATCAAAAATGGAAAATTCTTCGATGAAGCAAATAACGAGATCACTGCAACCAATTTGGAAGCGGGGCAAGATGGTTTTTATTTGAATTTTTCAAATGATAGCGCTTATATCTTGACAGGTGTTAAATATAATATACTTAAACCATTTACGTTGAATTTGACCAAAACAGATACTAAGGGCAAACAGCTCTCTGGGGCTGAATTTGAGTTAGTGAATGCTAAGGGTGAACAGATCAAATTCGAATACGCTAATGACGCTAAAACTAAGCTCAAGTTCAGTGGTTTAACTCCAGGCGAGTACACGTTGACAGAGACAAAAGCTCCAGTAGATCACAAACTTTTGACTGCACCACTTAAATTCACCATCACAGAAGCTGGCAAAGTCGAGTTTGAGAACGAGCCTAAAGATGTCAAAGTCGAATTAACTACAGGTGATGATCAAAATACACTTGATTTTAGGGTCGAAAATACACCACTGAAAACGGGGAGCGTAAGCGTTGCAAAATATACTACGAATGGTCAGCCTCTAGCCGATGCTAAATTCAAGTTGATCCGTTACACCGATGCGTGGCAGACCCAAGATGGATCTTTTGAAAAGACGATCACTGCTGATAGCGAAAATGTTTTAGATGATCTTAAATCCGGGCATTATGGGCTCCAAGAGATCAGCGCTCCAGCCGGGTATCAGCTCGATGAGAGTGTGGTCAAATTCAAATGGGAAGACGAAAAGTGGTTCGATGAAAATGGAAAAGAGATCACAGCCGCTAAGACTGAAAAGTTAGATCAACTTTATCTAGATCAGACTAATGCTGAAAAATTGATCATTTCCCGGGCGAACCGCTTAAAAGATACTGATCTGACCATCAAAAAAGTTAATGCCTTGACCCAAAAGACATTGGCCGGGGCTGAATTTGAATTAACGGATGAAACAGGTCAACGTTATGATATCACTACAACTGAGGATGGAATCTTTACAGTAACTAACTTACGTCCAGGTGCATATGTCTTAAAAGAAGTCAAAGCGCCTGCTGGTTATGTGAAATTAAGTGATGAGATCGAATTTACGATCACTGAAGATGGTGAGTTGAACGGTAAAGGTAATTTAAAACTGACTACGACGGGGCATAACTTGATCGAGTTAAAAGTCAATAACTTCCCAGCTGGGATCTTACCAGAAACAGGTGGACCAGGTCTTTGGCTCTATGTACTCATTGGATCGGTCTTGGCCGGATCTGCTTTTGTCGCTAGACGCTTTATCATCAAGAAGCGGGGGGTGTAGGTCATGAAAAAAGTATTCAAATCGATACTCTTATTGATCGCACTTTGTCTGCCGCTTTTGGGACAAAGAGTCAGCGCTGATGTAACAGAAGAACCCTTACAAGTTGTAGTTCAGCATCAGTTTGAAAATCCTGATGGCAGTGAGCTAGTTTACGGAGCAGATATCGCTTTATCGCTCTATGATATCTCTAAGCAATATCAAGCGCAAGAAACGCCAGCTGATGCGCAGAAATTCATCGAAAGTTTCTCTCAGTTGTCAGCACAACAGTTAAGGCAGTATTTGGCAGATAACAAGATCAAAAAAGTCGAAACTGTGACGACCGATGTTATGGGAAAAGCTCATTTTAAAGTAGCAGGCAATGATAATGCGTATTTGATCGTGCAAGATCAGGCAATCAAGGGCCAAACGATCTTACCGCTAGCATTTTCGTTACCGCTACAAAATGAAGATGGAACACCTAAAAATACGGTGGAGCTTTACACCAAGCCGGTCAAATTGACGAGTTGTGCGTATTTTTATAAATACGGTGTCAATGGCGACAAGCAGATAGCATTAGCGGATGCGCAATTTGTCTTAGGGCAAGAAGTTGCCGGTGAAAAGCAATATCTTGCAATAGATGAAACAAGTTTTGTAGCTAGTGATGATCCGGCTAATGATACCCGGGTCAAGAAGTTTACTTCCGATGAACAAGGTCTGGTCTTGCACGATTCTGAATTAGCACCGGGACAATACTTCTTTAGTAAAGTCAAAGCACCAAATGGCTACAGCATTTCTGAAGCGGCTAAACGGATCGCAGTGACTGTTGCTGATGACATGCAGATCACAGTGGCGGGCGTTCAATTAGTTGAATTGGTAGCTGGGATGGTCCCAAGTAGTTTTACGACCGCACCTAAGATCTTAAACTATGCCATTTCAGAAGATAAGCCAAATCAAACACCGACCGTACCGACTGATAATGGAAATAACGATAACACTTCCTTTGATAACAGTGGGCCAAAAGGGTCAAGTGTTGGTGGAATGTTAGCCCAATTGGGTGAGAAGAAAGGCCTGGTCTCTTTGATCGGGATCTTACTGGTAAGTTTTGCAGTTGTTGAATTCATACGTCAAAGAAAAAAAAGAGGTGGGAAAAATGAAAAATAAACTTAAAGCGCTCTTTATGAGTTTGTTGTTAGTTGCTTCGGTTTTGATCCTAAGTTTGGCTAGTGCAAAGACAGTCAATGCGGATGAAAATATTCCAGAAAATGTCAATATCACAGTACACAAACGCGTCTTTAAGGATGGTAATTTGCCAGGAGATAAGCCAAATACTGGTGATCTGATGCCAGACTTTGGTGGGGAAGCCTTACCTAATGTTGGATTTACAGTCTATGATATTACAGAAGAGTATATCAAAAAACTAGCTGAAACAAAGGATGCTCAAACGGCTACAGATGCGATGGTCAATAAGTATACTGATGCTAAGCCAGCTACTGTAGCGGCTGAACAAAAATTGACCGATAAAAATGGGGATGTGACTTTTGAAGGTCTAGCTACTAAAGTTGATGACAAATTCAAGACATATATTGTTTTAGAAACTAAATCACCAAGTGCGATCACGACTAAATCTGCTCCGATGGTCTTAACAATGCCAATGTATGCGTACGATGATAAAGGTGAAGTGACCAGCAAGGTCTTAGAAAATATCCATGTCTATCCAAAGAACGCGGAAAATGAGGATAGTTATGAAGGTAAGCTCACTAAAGAATTGTTAGATGACACAGTTCACCACCACACTAATGCATGGGGCGTAAATGCGATCGATGATATGATCTTATCTCCGCGTGTTGGTCGTTTGCTTCAATACAAGGTAACTTACAATGTGCCTGCGACAACGATCTTTGATGCTGACAATGGTTTGACGATCGTCGATGATCCGGGTATTGGTATCGTGTTACCAGAAAAAGTTGCTAAAGACGCCAATGGTAAAGCAGTCGATACGATCGTTGATTCCTTGAACTCAAACGCTCAAGTTGCTAACGTGGTAGCGACCTACAATGGTAAAACAGTCGATGCTGAAGTCAAACATCATGAAGATAAACAACAAGGTGGGAACTCCTATTTTGAAATGAAGATCACGGGTGAACAAAATGCTGATCTAGCTGGGGAAACATTAGAGATCACTTACTATGCTTATTTAGCTAAGACAGAAGCTTCAATGGATGATCCGGTAGATAACAAGGTCACAGTTACAGCCGATACAACTAAAGATGATCAGACTTCAACTGAAGGTGAAACGACACGTGTGACAACACCATTTGCTTTGCGTGCTGCTATAGTCCTTGAAAAAACAGCTGAAAAGCCATTAGCTGTAGGTGGTTACAACTTCCAAAAGATCGATGCTCAATCAGGTAAAGCTTTAGTAGGTGCAAAATTTGTAGTCTTTGATACAGAAACTGATAATCCAAAGCAATCTGGTTATGTGAAATTCAACAAGAGTGCTAATGGTCGAAATGACCTCAAATGGGTGAAAGATAGCAGTGATGCGACCGTTTATACTTCTGATAAAAATGGTAGGATCAAATTGGACTATCTACCATATGGTGATTATAAATTAGTCGAGATCGAAGCGCCAACAGGCTATGCTAAGGGTGAAGCGCTAGACTTTAAGGTTGCTAAGGATACGTATCAAAAGACCGAAAATGCACCAATTGAAGTTAAAAATGCTAAGAAAGGTCTGTTACCTTCAACTGGTGGTTACGGGATCTATATCTTCTTAGTGATCGGTCTTGCTTTAATGGGCGGTGCTTATGTTTGGTTCCGTCGTGTTAGAAAAAATGACAATGTCTAAGTCAAATTAGACTAAAAAGAGGCGGGGAAACTTGACCTCTTTTTTATTACACTTCAGAAAGGATGAGCTATGAAAAAAACAAAGCAAAAAGGTGTTTGGCTCCAAGTTGGTTTGATCATAGTTTTTATCATTGGCGTCATTATCGCGCTCTACCCCTTTTACGTCGGGGCTTTGAATAATTTTATCGATCGTTATCGGGTGGGGCAGATCGCCCGTGAAAATACGCAGCAGAATGCTACACGTTTGGCCAAGTTAGAGGCTAAGAATAAACAAGCAACTGAAAAGGCAAAAAACGATCCCTTTAAAAATACTTCGAATAAGACAAAGGTCGATCTAAAGAAACATTTGATCGGTAAGGTGATCATCCCTAAGATCGCGGTCGATATTCCGCTGTTTGATACGACAAATAGTCAAACGATCCAGTATGGAGCTGCCGTTTTAGATGGGACCGCTTATCCAGTCGGTGGAAAAGGGACACACAGTGTAGTATCCAGCCACCGTGGTCTACCTGAGCGAAAATTATTTACTGATCTCAACAAATTAAAAAAAGGTGATATCTTTATTTTTGAAGTCTACAATAAAAAGCTCGCTTATCAGATCGAAGAGATAAAGACTGTGTTACCAAGCGATACATCGATCTTACAAGCTGAGCCAGGGCGAGATCTAGCCTCACTTTTGACTTGCACCCCGTACATGTTGAATACACATCGTTTGGTGCTAAAGGGTCACCGGATCCCGTATACTGCCAAAATGGACGAACAAAGTAAAGATGCAGTCTGGCGCAATTTTATCAAAAATATGCTGATCTTACTCGCCTGTGCGCTAATATTTGGTTGGCTACTCTATCTTTTAGTTACTACGATCTATGGTGCACTATTGAAGAAGCAAAAATTTGATCTAGAATTTTATTGTGTCGCTGCTGATGGTCGGCCGCTCAGTGGCAAAAAATTTGGCTTATATGACAAGCGAGGCAAAAAACTTTTACAGCGCAATGGGCGACCGTATTTAGTCAAAAGCGATGCCAAAGGTAAAGTTCGTTTCGCCCATTTGCCGGGTGGACTCTATAGTATTTTGTTGGAAGATGCTACGAGAAAGGAACGGATGGTAGTGGGTATCAAGAAACGTAGTGAGCAGCAGGGGAAATTTTATCCTAAGAAGTGGCAACGACCTAAAGTGATACATCTGGATAATGGATATAATTGGATCTTTTGAATGATAAAATTCGTGTTTTGGTATGTTTGTGTGCCAAAACACGAACTTTATTTTGTTGTTTTATATATTTAAGTTTATATTTTTAAAATTTTAACAATAAATATTCGGTATTTTTGTTGACGTGATAGAAGGAGTTTGTTATCTTATAGATGTAAATTATCGAATTATATTTGTTGTATGTCGTTTTAAAGTTCGTTTTTAAAGTTAAAGGAGCAAAAATATAGCCATGGGCGAAGTAATTTATACAGGAAAAGCAAAACAAATGTGGAGCACAGATGATCCAGAAGTCTTACGGGTCGTTTATATGGATCAGGCAACTGCTTTGAATGGCAAGAAAAAAGATCAGATCAAGGGTAAAGGTCAGATCAATAATGAGATCTCGACATTGGTCTTTGAATATTTAGCTAAACAAGGGATCAAGACCCACTTCATCAAAAAGTTATCCCCGACAGAAGAATTGGTACATAAAGTTGAGATCATTCCACTCGAAGCGGTGACCCGTAATATAGCTACTGGACACTTTGTCACCCGCTTTGGAGTTGAAGATGGTCTGGTGTTTGAGACACCAGTTGAAGAAACATACTACAAAAGTGATGCTTTAGATGATCCTTTCATCAATGAATCACAGACTTTAGCCCTTGGTTTAGCAACTAAAGCCGAACTCACCGAGATCTGGGAGCTTTCGCGCAAGACAAATCAATTGCTAACAGAATTATTTGCTAAAGCTGATCTGACTTTAGTGGACTTCAAACTTGAATTTGGTCGTTTGAGTGATGGAACTTTAGTCTTAGCAGATGAATTTTCACCTGATAATTGCCGGCTTTGGGATAAAAAAACTAAAGCTCATATGGATAAAGATGTTTATCGACAAGATCTAGGTGAGTTGACTCCAGTTTATGAAGAAGTTTTGGCCCGCTTACAACAAGCTTTAAAGGAGGAAAAATAATGACTGACGTAAGAATCTATGTGACCTATAAGGAATCTGTCTTTGATCCCCAAGGTGACACGATCAAACAAGCGATCCATGCATTAGGGCATGATGAAGTCAAAGATGTTAAGGTAGGTAAATTTTTTGATGTGACTCTTGATCCAAGTAAAAAAGATATCGAAACTGCCGTCAAAGAAGTCGCGGAAGAATTACTGGTCAATTTCAATCTTGAAACTTATCGCTATGAGATCATGGAGGAAGCCTAATGAAGATCGCAGTCGTTGTTTTTCCAGGATCCAATTGTGATATCGATCTCTACGAAGCTTTGCATATGGTTTTGGATGCAGATGTAGAGTACGTTTCGCATAAATGTGAAGACCTAAGTGCTTTTGATGCCGTGATGCTACCCGGTGGCTTTTCTTATGGAGATTACTTGCGTTGTGGTGCGATCGCGCGTTTTTCCAAGGTCATGCCTGAGATCGTAAAAATGGCCAAAGCAGGTAAACCGGTCTTTGGAACTTGCAATGGTTTCCAGATCTTGACCGAAGCTGGTCTGTTGCCAGGTGCCTTGAAACAAAATGATAGTTTGAAATTTGTTTGCAAGACAGTACCTTTAAGAGTTGAAAACACTAAAACACCATTTACCCACCAATATCGACAAGATGAAGTGATCGAATTGCCGATCGCCCATGCTGATGGCAGTTACTTTGCCGATGAAGCTACTTTAGCGGAACTGGAAACTAATGGACAAGTTGTTTTCCGCTATGTTGACGAAAATCCCAATGGTAGTTTGCATGATATTGCGGGGATCTGCAATAAACAAGGCAATGTTTTGGGGATGATGCCACACCCAGAACGAGCGGTAGAAGCTTTATTAGGCAATGAGGATGGCTTACGCGTCTTCAGATCATTATTGGAAAATGGCACAGTTAAAACGGAGGAAAGCTAATGGCTGAAATGACACCAGAAGAGATCAAAACCCAAAAACCATATCTTGAATGGGGTTTGACACAAAAAGAATACGATTATATCTGTGATGAATTGCTCCAGCGTTTACCAAACTATACAGAAACAGGTTTATTTTCGGTCATGTGGAGTGAGCACTGTTCTTATAAGAAGTCTAAGCCAGTTTTACGCTTATTTCCTACCAAAAATGAACGTGTTTTACAAGGACCGGGGGAAGGTGCCGGGATCGTTGATATCGGCGATGGTTTAGCGGTCGTTTTCAAAGCTGAAAGTCACAATCATCCTTCTGCCGTTGAACCCTATGAAGGAGCCGCAACTGGGGTCGGTGGGATCTTGCGCGATATTTTCAGTATGGGTGCACGACCTGTTGCCTCACTTGACTCATTACATTTTGGCGAATTGACGGATGCGCGGACCAAATACTTAGTCAATGGTGTCGTAGCAGGGATCGGCGGTTATGGTAACTGTATGGGGATCCCAACTGTCGGCGGTGAGATGACTTTTGATGAATGTTATCGTGGCAACTGCTTAGTTAATGCGATGAGTGTCGGCTTGATGGAACAAAAAGACATGCAAAAAGGTCGCGCGACTGGTGTTGGTAATGCGGTGATCTATGTTGGTGCTAAGACCGGACGTGATGGGATCCACGGTGCAACTTTTGCGTCAAGTGATTTCAGTGACGAAAAAGAGACACAACGTTCAGCTGTTCAGGTCGGTAATCCATTTATGGAAAAATTACTCATGGAAGCTTGCTTGAAATTGACCCATGACCATAAGGATTGGTTGGTCGGGATCCAAGATATGGGAGCAGCAGGGATCGCTTCATCATCTTGTGAAATGGCCTCAAAGGCGGACAGTGGCTTGGTCTTAGAGTTAGATAAAGTGCCACAACGTGAAAGTGAAATGTCAGCTTATGAGATCATGTTGTCTGAATCGCAAGAACGGATGTTACTTTGTGTGCATAAAGGATATGAAGAAAAGGTCATCGAATTGTTCAAAGATTTTGACCTTGAAGCTGTTGTGATCGGGCGTGTAACGGATGATGGTCAGTATCTTTTGAAACATCATGGCCAAGTAGTCTGTGATATCCCAGTCAAAACTTTGACGGATGATGTTTTAGAAGAACCGAGCCAAGAAAGAGTACCACAACGTTTGCTCGAAGCTAAGGAAATGCCACAATGGGTCCCAACAGTCACCGATCCTAAACAAACTTTACTCGCATTGTTGCAACAACCAACGATCGCTTCAAAAGAAATGTTTACGCAGACTTATGATTCACAAGTGCGCACGAGCACAGTCTTAGGGCCGGGAAGCGATGCCGGTGTGATCAGAGTTCGCAAAACAAACAAAGCCTTAGCGATGACGACCGATGGCAATGGACGTTTTATCTATTTAGACCCAAAGATCGGTGGACAGATGGCAGTCGCTGAAGCCTGTGCTAATGTTATCTCTAGTGGTGCTTTACCGCTAGCAATGACAGATTGCTTGAATTATGGTGATCCTAATGACCCTGAGATCTATTATGAACTACACCATTCGGTCGCGGGGATGGCCCAAGCCTGTGAAGCCTTTGATACACCAGTTATTTCAGGAAATGTATCCTTATATAACGAAACCAATGGTGAAGCGATCTACGGAACTCCAATGGTCGGGATGGTCGGTTTGATCGAGGATGTAAAACGCATCATCCCTTCGACTGTAAAAAATGCGGGTGACGCTTTGTATTTAGTTGGTGCCAAGACAAAAGCCGATTTTTCAGGTAGCGAGATCCAAAAGATGCAAACTGGTAAGATCTTTGGCGCGCTAAATGAATTAGATCTACCTAATTTGAATAAGGTAATGAAACAACTTTTAACAGCCATGCAAAATGGTTTGGTCACGAGCAGTCACGATGCTAGTGAAGGTGGTTTGGGTGTTTGTTTAGCCGAAACATTATTCAATAGTGATCTGGGGGCTAAAGTAACGTTAAACTTGAGTAGTTCAGATTTCTTTAGTGAAACGCCCGGTCGTTTTATCGTCAGTGTTCCGCAAGCTAAGCGCACTGAATTTGAAAAAACTTTAGGGACAGCGCAGATCTTCTTAGGTGAAGTAGATGGCGGATCCAAGTTAGCCGTGACCTTAACTGATGCAAAATTTGAAGTTGAAGTAAGCGAAGCACAAAAATTATGGGAGGAAGCGATACCGTGCCTCATGAAATCAAAGGATTAAACGAAGAATGTGGTGTCTTTGGTGTTTTTGATACTAAAAAGGCCAATCAGCTGACATATTTTGGTTTACACAGTCTACAACACCGCGGTCAAGAAGGTGCAGGGATCGTCTCAAGTGATGGCACCAAGCTCAAACAATTCAGAAATAAAGGTTTATTGGCGGAAGTCTTTGCTAATGAAGCTGATCTGGATAGTTTAGATGGGAATGCTGCGATCGGTCATGTTCGCTATGCCACTAGTGGTAACGATTCGATCAACAATCTCCAGCCTTTTTTATTCAACTTTTATGATGATGAAGTTGCCTTGGCACATAACGGTAATTTGATCAATGCTAAAAGTCTTAGGCGGCAATTGGAAAAAGCGGGTTCGGTTTTTCACTCTAATTCTGATACCGAGATCTTGATCCATTTGATCAGGCAAAAGCGCGATCTGGATTTTATCGATGCCTTAAAAGCCAGTTTAAATGAAGTCAAGGGTGGCTTTGCATTTCTATTGTTGCAAAAGGATCGCTTGATCGCAGCGTTAGATCCTAATGGCTTTCGTCCGTTATGCATCGGACAACTTAAAAATAAAGCCTATGTCGTTGCAAGCGAGACCTGTGCTTTGGATATGATCGGCGCTAAATTTGTCCGGGATGTCGAACCCGGTGAACTGATCATCATTGATAAAGATGGTCTGCACATCGATAACTATACTGACGACACTAAATTGGCAGTTTGTTCGATGGAATACATTTATTTTGCGCGGCCCGATTCGATCATTCATGGGGTCAATGTGCATACTGCGCGTAAACGGATGGGGCGTCTGTTAGCCAAAGAACAGCCAGTTGATGCTGATATCGTGATCGGTGTTCCCAATTCATCTTTATCAGCTGCTTCGGGTTTTGCGGAAGAAGCTGGCTTACCATATGAAATGGGGTTGATCAAGAGTCAATATGTAGCTAGGACTTTTATTCAGCCGACCCAAGAATTGCGTGAACGTGGTGTCAAATTAAAACTTTCGGCTGTGCGTGGGGTCGTTGAGGGTAAAAAAGTTGCGATCATTGATGATTCGATCGTTCGTGGTACAACTTCTAAGCAGATCGTGAAACTTTTAAAAGAGGCGGGTGCTAAAGAAGTACATATGCGGATCGCTTCACCCCCATTGCGCTTTCCATGTTTTTATGGGATCGATATTTCAACTAGGGCAGAATTGATCGCAGCTGATCACAGTGTGCAAGAAATCTGTGAGTTGATCGGGGCTGATTCACTGGGCTTTTTGAGCACGGAAAGTCTGATCAAGGCGATCGATATCCCGAGTGGTAGAAAAGTCGAAAATGGCGGGCTAACAGTTGCTTATTTCGATGGCAAATATCCGACCCCGCTGTATGATTATGAAGCTGATTATTTAGCCTCACTCAAGCAACAAGAAGAAAGGAATTTTTTGCGATGAGTCGTTATCAAGAAGCTGGTGTTGACGTTAATGCTGGGTATGAAATGGTCAAAAAGATCAAACAAGATGTTGCTTCGACCGCACGTTTAGGGATGCTAGGTAGTCTAGGAAGTTTTGGCGGGATGTTTGATCTAAGTGTCTTAGATCTAAAAAGCCCGGTCTTAGTTTCAGGAACTGATGGTGTAGGGACGAAATTGATGATCGCCCAGGCATTAGATAAGCATGATACGATCGGGATCGATTGTGTCGCGATGTGCGTCAACGATATTTTAGCTCAAGGGGCTGAACCGTTATATTTTTTAGATTATATCGCAACTGGAAAAAACGATCCGGCTAAAATGGCGCAGATCGTTTCTGGTGTGGCAGAAGGCTGTCGTCAAGCTGGAGCGGCTTTAGTCGGTGGCGAAACGGCTGAAATGCCTGATATGTACGCCCCAACTGAATATGATCTAGCTGGTTTTGCTGTCGGAGCGGTCGAAAAGAGTAAGCTTTTGGATGAAAGCCAGCCTAAAGCGGGCATGAAATTGATCGGTCTACCTTCAAGCGGGCTACACTCGAATGGATTTTCATTAGTCAGACAGATCTTATTCAAAGATCATCAGGTAGACTTGGCCGACCGCCCAGCAGCACTTTCAGGTAAAAGTGTTGGTGAAGTATTGTTAGAACCCACGCGGATCTATGTTAAAGCTGTTTTGCCATTGATAAAACAAGGCTTGATAAGTGGTGTTAGTCATATCACAGGCGGTGGCTTGATCGAAAATTTACCACGTATGTTTGGCGACGAGCTACAGGCACGCTTAGATTATACCTCATGGGACAAACCGGCGATCTTTGGGTATTTGAGAGATCTAGGTGAGTTAGAGCAAGCTGATTGTTTAGAGACTTTCAACTTAGGGATCGGGTTAGTTTTAGCCGTTGCACCGCAAAATGTTCCAGCGGTCAAAGACTTATTACAGCAGGCAGCTGAGCCATTTTACGAGATCGGTGAACTGGTAAAACGGCCTGAAAATGCAGCTAAGATCGAGATCGATTTTTAAGGGGTGATTTGATGCGCACAGCAATTTTTGCATCGGGCAGTGGTTCAAATTTTGAAGTTTTAGCCCAAAAATTCCAAGCCGGCGAATTCAAGGCTGAGCTGGTGCTATTATTTAGTGACCATCCAGACGCTTTTGTGATCAAACGGGCCCAGAAATTAAAGGTCCCCTATGAGACTTTTACGGTCAAAGAATGCGGGGGCAAAGTTTTGTATGAAAAACGTATTATGGAGATCTTGGAGAAGTATCAGATCGATTTTATCATCTTGGCGGGCTATATGCGTGTTTTAGGTGAAGAGATCGTTTTAGCTTATGATAAGCGGATCGTTAATCTACACCCAGCGTATTTACCTGAATATCAAGGTCTACATGCGATCGAACGGGCTTTTAGCGATCATCAGACGCAAGGTAAAAGTCAGACCGGCGTGACGATCCATTATGTCGATACTGGCTTAGATACGGGCCCAGCGATCTTACAAAAGCATGTCCCGATCTATCCAGATGACACGTTAGAAACGCTCGAACAGCGGATCCATGCGTGTGAACATGAATTGTATCCTCAAGCACTAAAGCAGATATTTAAAGGAGAGTAAGCGTGAAAAGAGCATTGATCAGTCTTTCAGATAAAAGTGGTATCGTTGAATTTGCCAAAGGATTAGTCGCAAATGATTTTGAGATCATTTCGACAGGTGGTACTCAAAAAATGTTAGAAGAAGCTGGGATCAAGACCCTGGCAGTAGAAGAGGTGACTAATTTTCCTGAGATCTTGGATGGCCGGGTCAAGACCTTGAACCCATATATCCACGGGGGACTTTTGGGAAGACGTGATTTACCCGAGCATGTTGCAACCATGGAAAAGTTAGCGATCAGACCGATCGACCTAGTATGTGTCAACTTATATCCCTTCAAAGAAACGATCACCGATCCTAGCAAGACATTTGCCGATGCGATCGAAAATATCGATATCGGTGGTCCAAGTATGTTGCGTTCGGCCGCTAAAAACTTCAATGATGTAACTGTGGTCGTCGACAAGGCTGATTATGAGAAAGTTTTAGAAGAATTGAACAATGAAGGTAATACGACTTTAGCAACGCGTAAAAAGTTAGCGGCTAAAGCTTTTACACATACAGCCAGCTATGATGCGATGATCGCCCATTACTTTGCTGAGCAATTACATGAAGTTGCACCAGAGAAGTTGACATTGACCTATGAATTGGAGTCTGAAATGCGCTATGGCGAAAATTCGCACCAACCGGCTTGGTTCTATCGGGATGCTTTACCTAAAAAATATGCGATCACTTCCGCTAAACAATTAAATGGTAAGCAATTATCCTATAACAATATCAAGGATGCCGACGCTGCACTGCGGATCGCCCGCGAATTTGAGGGCCCGACCGTGGTCGCTTTAAAACATATGAATCCATGTGGGATCGGACAAGCAGATAACTTGGAAAAAGCGTGGGATCTAGCTTATGCGGCTGATCCGATCTCGATCTTTGGTGGCATTATCGTATTGAATCGTCCAGTCGATGTCAAAACGGCTGAAAAAATGCATAAGTTATTCTTAGAGATCATTATCGCACCTGGTTTTGAGCCAGCTGCCTTAGAAGTTTTGAAACAAAAGAAGAATTTACGTTTATTAGAGTTAGATTTTAGTGCTAAAGATGAAACTCCAGCCTTTGAAACAGTTTCGGTCATGGGTGGCTTGTTGGTCCAAGAACAAGATATGACTTTAGAAGATCCAGCTGACTGGACTGTTGTTACGAAAAAAGCGCCAACTAAAGCACAAGAAAAAGCGTTATTACTTGCTTTAAAGGCTGTCAAGCACACTAAATCTAATGCGATCGTAGTAGCTAATACTGAACGCACATTAGGGATCGGGGCTGGTCAACCTAATCGGATCGACTCGACCAAGATCGCAGTGGGACATGCTAAAGACTTTATCAATGATGAAACAGTTTTAGCCTCAGATGCCTTTTTCCCAATGGATGACTGTGTTGAATATGTGGCTAAAAATGGGATCAAGGCGATCATTCAACCGGGTGGCTCGATCCGCGATGAAGATTCGATCAAAATGGCTGATAAGTATGGGATCGCAATGTTGACTACAGGTATCAGACACTTTAGACACTAATGGGCGAGGGTGAAACGCAAATGAAAGATGATTTAAAGTTATTAGTCGTTGGTTCTGGTGGACGTGAACATGCGATCGCTAAAAAATTATTAGCTAGTCCACATGTTAGTCAAGTTTATTGTGCTCCAGGTAATCCGGGGATGACAGTGGATGGGATCATACCGGTTGCGATCTCTGAGCTTGATTTTCCGGCACTTAAAGGTTTTTGTTATGAAGAAGAGATCGCCTGGACTTTTGTGGGACCGGAAAATGCGTTAGTCGCTGGGATCGTGGATTCATTTGAAGCAGATGGGCTAAAGATCTTTGGTCCAGCTAAGACAGCAGCTCAGTTGGAAGGGTCAAAAGACTTTGCGATGCGCTTTATGAATAAATATGCTGTTCCAACGGCAAGCTTTGCCACTTTTTCCGACTCAGCTTCAGCTATTGCAGGGCTAGCAGAATTTAGTGAACCGGTCGTGATCAAAGCTGATGGGTTAGCAGCTGGTAAGGGGGTCGTGATCGCCCAAACAAAGGAACAAGCTAAAGAAGAGATCGCTTTGATGTTTAAAAAAGGGCAAAAACGGCTCGTGCTCTCGGAATTTTTATCTGGAGCAGAATATTCACTCTTTGTTGCGGTAGGCCGTAAAGATTATCGGATACTTCCGATGGCGCAAGACCATAAGCGAGCTTTTGATCTTGATAAAGGGTTGAATACTGGTGGAATGGGGGCTTATAGTCCGTTGCCACAATTGCCAGAAGCTGATTATCAGCGGATGTTACGTGAAGTTGTTGCACCAACGATCGCTGGTTTGCGCCAAGAAGAGTTTGATTACTGCGGGATCTTATATATCGGGTTGATCATGACCGAACAAGGCCCGAAAGTCATTGAATACAATGTACGTTTAGGTGATCCCGAGACGCAGGTCGTCTTACCGCGGATCACATCTGATTTTGCAGAATTGATAGACTGTGCGCTTAATGGCAACGCATTACCAGCGATCGAAGTAACGGCTAAAGCTTGCTTAGGCGTAGTCGTAGCAGCTTCTGGTTATCCGGGTGAGTATCTCAAAGGACAAGTTTTGCCCGAATTAAAAACAACAGATGAGATCAAGATCGATTATGCTAATGTCAGTGAAAAGGCAGAGCAGTTTATCGGTAATGGTGGTCGTTTATTGTGTGTGTTAGCGCTAGAAGATGATCTTCAGCTAGCACAGGCAAAAGCCTATAGTTATTTAGCGCAACATGAATTTACTGATTGTTACTATCGCCACGATATCGGGACGAAAGCCACAGGAAAATTTTCTGGGATCGATGGCGAACTAAAAGACTTAGCCTAGTGTAAAAGCGGACTGGATCTGGTTCGCTTTTTTACTTGTCTTCTAAGTAGAGAAATGATATTTTTAAGGAAATGATTTGGACAAGGCAGGAAACTAGATGAGTAATTTTATGTATCAAGCATTCAGCGAGGTCGCTAAGCAAAAAGCTTTTGTGACGGCAGCCAAAGTATTGAATGTGACACCATCAGCGATCAGTCATTCGATCAATGGGCTTGAAAAAGAGTTAGGATTTGCATTGTTTTTCCGTAATCGCAATGGAGTCCAGTTGACTTCCGCTGGAGAAAAGATCTTACCGATCGTCCGTGAACTATTGAATACCGAAGATAAGTTATTAGAAGAAGCCGCTCGGATCAACGGGTTAGACCAAGGACGGTTGCGGATCGGGGCTTTTAGTAGTGTCTGTATCAATTGGCTCCCTGATATGATCAATACCTTCAAAAAAAATTATCCTGAGATCGAAGTTTCGGTTTGGCAGGGCAACTTTAATGAAGTCATCCAGCAGATCAAATTAGGAGAGATCGATATTGGTTTTTCCGCCTTACCGATCAAAGAAAATCTGGAAGTTGTACCGTTGTATCGAGATGAGATCTATTGTGTTGCACCTGAGGGATTTACGCCCCAAGATAAAAAAGCCGTCGTGGCTAGTGATGTGGCGGATAAACCGTTTATTCTCCAAGAGATCGATTATGATCGCAATACTAAAGAGGCTCTGGATGACTATAATGTTTCAGTCAATTCGATCCAATACAGTATCGATGATGCCTCGATCATTGCAATGGTCGAATCAGGACTAGGCTTTGGGATCTTGCCAGAATTAGCTCTACAAAAACTTTCGGGCAATGTCGTGCAGTATCCTTTTGCCAAGCGATATTTTCGGACGATTGCCTTAGTAACACACAATAAAGCCCAGCAAACACCTTCGACACAGGCTTTTATCCGCGTTATTATAGACTATTTGACCGAGCGCTATGGTGGGTTAGTGTAACGGGTCACAGTAAGAATTGTTAAAAAATTTAAATAAAGTCAAATTTATGGACTAAGGTACTTGCATATAGCATTAAAGTTTGTTAATATTCATAGGACATTGCCAGGCAAAGTAGGTGAATATTAATCAATGGAAACAAAATTAAAAGTTGGCGACAAAGTGACATGTGATAAATTTGCTTCATTGACGCATGATTTTGTCGGCGCGATCGAAAAGATCTATGAAAATTCTGCAGTGGTTGAGATCTTGGAACATCATAAAGATGATACCGTAGTCGTGAGCGATTTCCATAACCGTGCTGTAGTAGCTTTAGATCACATGAAAAAGAAGCCAGCATAAAAATTCAAAAAAAAGATGACAAACGAAGATAAGGGTGCTATAATTATCTTTGTTGTTGCGGGTGTAGTTTAGTGGTAAAATCCCAGCTTCCCAAGCTGATGTCGCGAGTTCGATTCTCGTCACCCGCTTCAAAGAGCATCTTTGGTTTCGGCCGGAGATGTTTTTTATTTAAGTTAAGAAAACTCAATGATAAAAGAAAAGTAGCCTGTGGCAGCGGTAAGCGAGTCTGGGGTGGTGGGAGCCAGATCGTGTAAGCAGGTGAAGCGCGCTTTTTAGAGTACAAGTGAATATTTGAGTGGATATTGATCAAATAGAGTGGTACCGCGGGAATTTCTCGTCTCTTGCAAAGTGTTATTTAACGCTATGCAAGAGACGTTTTTATTTTTAAAGGAGGATATAATGATGAAGGACTACAAACAATTAGTGGCTCAAGCAGTATATGCAGCAGTTGATGGCCAGTTAAATGAAGAAGCGATCATTGAAAAGATCGAACAACCAAAAGATCTTAAGTTAGGGGACTATGCTTTTCCAGCATTCGTATTGGCTAAGGTCTTGCGTAAAGCACCACAAATGATCGCGCAAGAATTGGTCGAAAAGATCGATACGACTAATTTTGAAAAAGTTGAAGCTGTGGGACCTTACGTAAACTTTTTCTTAGATAAGGCAGCTTTTAGTGAAGATGTTTTGCATGATGTTTTGACTAAACAAGAACATTTTGGGGATGCAACGACTGGCAATGGCCGCCAAGTTCCGATCGATATGTCTTCGCCTAATATCGCTAAACCAATGTCGATGGGCCACTTGCGTTCAACTGTGATCGGTAACTCGATCGCTCTTTTAATGGAAAAATCCGGTTACAAACCAGTCAAGATCAACCACCTAGGTGACTGGGGCACCCAATTTGGCAAATTGATGCGTGCTTATGAACTTTGGGGAAGTGAAGAAGAAGTTAAAAATGATCCGATCAACTCCTTATTAGGTTATTACGTACGTTTCCACCAAGAAGACGTTGAAAATCCTCAATTAGATGATGAAGCCCGTGATTGGTTCAAACGTTTAGAAGATGGGGATGAAGAAGCAACTCGTCTTTGGAAATGGTTCCGTGAAGAATCACTTAAAGCTTTCACAACTGTCTATGATCGTTTAGGGATCGAATTTGATTCTTACAACGGTGAAGCTTTCTACAACGACAAGATGGATGAAGTAGTCGAGATCTTAGAAGACAAGGGATTATTAAAAGAAAGTCAAGGAGCTCAGATCGTGGATCTTGAAGCCTATAACTTGAATCCTGCTTTGATCAAAAAGACTGACGGGGCGACACTTTACATTACTCGTGACTTAGCCGCAGCAATGTATCGTAAACGTACTTATGACTTTGCCCAATCCTTGTATGTCGTTGGTAACGAACAATCAAATCACTTCAAGCAATTGAAGGCCGTTTTAAAAGAAATGGGATATGATTGGTCCGATGATATCCATCACATTCCATTTGGTTTGATCACACAAGGTGGTAAGAAGCTTTCTACACGTTCGGGTCGTGTCATTTTGTTAGAAAAAGTTTTGGATGATGCGGTTGCCTTGGCTAAAGAACAGATCGAAGCTAAGAATCCTGGTTTAGCTAATAAAGATCAAGTTGCTGAAGAAGTCGGTGTTGGTGCGGTAGTCTTCCATGACCTTAAGAATGAACGTTTGAACAACTTTGACTTTGATTTAGAAGAAGTCGTACGTTTTGAAGGTGAAACTGGTCCATATGTTCAATACTCACATGCTCGTGCAATGAGTATTTTACGTAAAGCTGGTGTGACGAAGATCGATCCGGCTAAGGCCTATGCTGTAACAGATGAAAATGCTTGGGAAACTTTGCGTCTATTGGGCGAATTCCCAGAAACTGTTGCTCGTGCAGTCGCAGAATACGAACCATCTGTGATCGCTAAGTATGCGATCCATTTGGCAAAAGCCTTCAACAAGTACTATGCTCATTCTAAGATCTTGGTCGAAGATGACCAATTAGAAGCACGCTTAGCTTTAGTAGCTAGTGTAGCTGATGTCTTAAAAGAAGCATTGCGCCTCTTAGGGGTAGCAGCTCCAGACGAAATGTAATTTTCAAAAGTCGATCGCCACAGTGTGATCGGCTTTTTTTATGAAATCACCGTTAGAAATAATTTATTGATAAATAAGTTTTGCGCCAGTTGTTTAGTGGTAAACTTGGTGCAACAAACAATAAGGGGGAGTTTCGTGGTGAAGATCAACAATTATGCAAAAAAAGAGGATTATGTTTTTGATCTGATTCAAAAAATCGGAAATTTATCAGAAAAAGACCAAGAAAAATTTCGCACATCTTGTCGAGCAATGGTTTATGACTACAACGATATGTTGATGTTCAATGGATTTAAGGGTGACTTTGCTTGCTTTTTAGTCAGTGGGTTGGTGGCAAGCCGGTATTACAATTATGAAAGTGATAAAGACCAATATATGACGTTTTATAAGCAACAAGAGTTATTCTATCCTTCGCACGAGGTATTTGATGAAGATCATACGGAAGAAGAGTTGGTCGTATTTTCGGATAAAGCGATCATTATTGTTATTCCTGAAGATATTATGCATGAATATCGAGATAAATCGCCTTTCTTCAATGAAATGCTACGTGAGCAGATGGCATACCAATTGCAAAAAGAACGGATCTACAACATTTATTGCAATCTATCATCGACAAGAGAACGGATCAAGAATACACTTTTCTACTTAGCGGTGCTCTATGGGAAAGTTACCGATGAGAAGTGGGTCCGTTTGCCTCGGCGGATCGATCAAAACGTTTTAGCTTCTTACACTCGTGCCTCTACCTCACTAGTCAACATGATCATCAAAGAATACTGCAGTCAAGGCTTAGCTAAACGGGGACGGCGCAAGCTCTTGTTAGACCGCGAGCTAGTGATGGATTATGTCGCGAATACAGGTTTTAATGAGTTTAGTTGAATTTTTAGACGAGATCGAGTAAGCCTAATTTTGCTTGCCTGCGGAAGTTTGTTAAAATAGAGATACAATCTTTTGTCTTGAGGTGATTTTTGTGAAAAAAGAAATGCGCCAAGGAAAGATCGAGCAGCTGATAAATCAGCAAGTCATCTCTAATCAAGAAGAGCTGATGCAGGCGCTACAAGCTATTGGTATCAGTGCAACGCAAGCGACGATCTCACGCGATATCCGGGAAATGCAGATCGTTAAGCAACAGGATGGTAATGGTAAGTTACGCTATGTGATCTTTAAAGCTAACAATCAATCGGAACAAGATAAGCTGTATAAAGCAATTTCTGATGCGGTCACAGCGATCACGACGGTTGAATTTATGAATGTGATCCATACTACTCCACGCAATGCGAATGTTTTAGCGGCGATCTTAGATGATCTGTCTTTACCAGAAGTTGCTGGAACGTTAGCTGGCTTTGACACTGTAGTAGTGATCAGTCCCTCACGCGAAGCTGCTGCTCAGCTCTATGCGTTATTTATGGAACACGTTGATCCAGATAATTTGCTGTAGAAGCATTTATACTATAATGATCATTGAGATCGTGACTCTTAGTTGCGGTCTCTTTGTGCATTCTTAAATATTATTAAATTTTAGATACGTTTGGCGGAACCTTGCTTAGATGTGCTAAGATGATAATTAACGATAGTAGAAAAGGAATTTATGCGATGAATGATTTTTTAGAAAAATTGCGCCAAACTATAAGCCACTATGGTAAAAAAATTTGGACTTGGTTTTTGGCTAAGAGCCGACGTTATCAATTATGGCGGTGGTTGGTAGTTATTTTTTTAGCGAGTTTTTTATGCATGAGTATCTATCTGACCTTTGTAGCCAAAACTTCTAATGTTAAGGGCCTAAAGAACGCTTTAGAACAAGCAACTGAGATCTACGATAAAAATGATCAAAAGGCGGGTTATCTTTATGCCCAAAAAGGTACTTGGACTTCGATCGATGATATTTCACCTAACGTTATCGATGCAGTATTGTCGACCGAAGACCGTAACTTCTATAAAGAATATGGTTTTTCCGTCAAAGGAATCGCCCGGGCCAGTTTGATGCATCTCAAAAATAAGTTGACTGGCGGTAATGCCGTTACCGGTGGGGGGAGTACTTTGACCCAACAATTGGTCAAAAATGCCTTCCTTTCCCAAGAACAGACGCTTTCTCGTAAAGCCAAAGAGATCTTTATTGCGATGCAAGTCGAAAATACCTATAGTAAAAAAGAGATCTTAGCAATGTATCTGAATCATGCTTATTTTGGCAATGGAGTCTGGGGCGTTGGTGATGCAGCTAAACGCTATTTTGGAACAACGGCTAGCCAGTTGACGGTTCCACAAGCAGCTACTTTAGCGGGGATGTTGACGAGTCCAAATGCCTATAATCCAGCCGACCATCCCGAAGCCTCTAAAAAACGCCGGGATGTAGTCTTGAGCTTGATGGAAGATAACAATAAACTGACCGCAGCCCAAACTAAAGAATATCAAGCTACACCAATGGTGACTAATAATACGTATACCTATAATTCAGGTTATAAGTATCCATATTATTTTGATGCTGTTATCTCAGAAGCGATCAATCGCTATGGTTTAAGTGAATCAGATATTATGAACCGTGGCTATAAGATCTATACTTCACTTGATCAAAATTACCAAACGACATTCCAAGAAGATTTTGCTAATGACTATTTATTCCCAGACAACGCGGCTAATGGGGCTAGAGCTCAAGGTGCTTCAGTGGCACTTGACCCTAAAACAGGCGGTGTAGCCGCGGTCGTTGGGGGCCGGAGTGGGACGCATGTCTTTCGGGGCTATAATCGGGGGACGCAATTGGTGCGCTCACCGGGATCAACGATCAAACCCTTAGCGGTGTATGCTCCGGCTCTGAATAAGGGTTACCATTATGATTCGGAATTGCCTGACGAATTGAAAGCCTATGGAACTAACAAGTATACGCCACATAATTGGAATAATGTTTATGGTGGTGATCTCCCGATGTATAAAGCCCTAGCTGAAAGTAAAAATACTTCCGCGGTCTGGTTGTTAAATAAGATCGGGGTCAAAACCGGTTTTGACAGTGTTGAAAAATTTGGGATAACGCTAGATCCTTCTGATGAAAATTTGAGTTTAGCGCTAGGGGGACTTAAAAAAGGGGTCTCACCTTATCAGATCGCAAGTGCTTATACGGCTTTTGCTAACGATGGTGTCCGCTATGATCCACACTTTATCACCAAGATCGTCGATGCTTCGGGTAAGACGATCGTTGATAATACTGAAGTCGATTCGACGCGAGTCCTTTCAGCTAAGAATGCCAATGAGATGACGAGTATGTTGATCGATGTATATACAATGGGGACTGGGACTAATGCTAAACCAGCTGGTTATACGATCGCTGGTAAGACCGGTTCAACGCAAGGCAATGGGGTCGATCCGATGGCAGCAGATACCGATCATTGGTATGTGGGTTATACCCCAGATGTAGTTGTGGCTACCTGGGTCGGCTATGATTCTAGCAAAGATTCGATCGAAGACGCTGGTAATCGTGGTGGGGCTAGTCTGTTCAAGACCCAGATGGAAGGCATCTTACCATATACCAAGGAAAATAAATTCGAAGTCAAGTCCGCCTCAACGATGGCCGCTGAGAATAGTGCTGACGATGATAGCGATGAGAGCTGGTGGGATAAGATCAAAAATGCTGGTCAAGAAGGTACGAGTGATTGGAAACAGACTGCCGATTCGTGGCTTCAAAAAGGAAAAGATGCATTAAATAGCCTGTTTGGAAATTAGTTTTTAAAGGCTTTAGATAAAACTTTTTTAGCAAAGTGCGTTATAATAGATATATTAAGAATTGAAGGAGCGATATTATGGTCAATATTTATGATACAGCTAATCAAATGGAACAAGATTTGAAGCAAACACAACAATACCAAGAATTAAAAGCAGCTTATGAAGCTTTGAAGGCGGATGAAAAAGCTTATGCTTGCTTCAAGGAATTGCAAGATCTTCAAGGTCAATTGCAACAAAAGCAAATGCAAGGCAACATCACAGAAGACGATTTCAAAGAATTGCAAGAAGCTGGGGCTAAAGCTAAAGAATTTGAAACATTACAAACATTGATGTTGAAAGAACAAGCTTTGAGCATGTTGATGGATGAAGTAAGCAAGATCATCTTCCAACCAGTTCAAGAATTATACCAAGATTAAAATGAACAAAAGAGCTCTGCGGAGCTCTTTTTTTAGTCCTACTAACTGAAGCGAAAATGTGGTAAAGTTAGTACGAAACGGGGAAAAATAAATGAATGGATAGGACAAGAGCGTGTTAAAAAAATTATTTGATTATAAAGTTGATGAAAATTTAGAATTATTTGTATTGATCAAGTCAGCTGAAACGCGGATCGCTAAGAATGGCAAAAAGTTTATTGCTTTTAATTTTGCTGATAGCTCTGGCGTGATCAGTGCTAAATTTTGGGATGCTTCAGATGATGATATCAAGCGATTTGAAGCGGGCAAAGTAGTTCACTTGAAAGGTAAACGTGAAAATTATCAAAACAATCCCCAGATCAAGATCTTCAAGCTTCGGTTAGCTAATGCTGAAGAACCAAATGATCCGGCACTTTATCTCCAAGCTGCACCAGAAAAGACACTTGTGATGGAAGAAGAACTGAATCAGTATGTGTTTGAGATCGTTAATCCAACGTGGAATCGGATCGTGCGTTATTTACTCAAGGAATACCACGATGAGTTCTTTAAATTTCCCGCAGCTAAGTCCAATCATCATGCCTATGCGGGTGGTTTAGCCTTTCACACATTATCGATCTTACGCTTGGCTAAATCAGTGGCCGAACAATATGAAGAAGTTGATAAGGCATTACTCTACGCGGGAACTATTTTACATGATCTAGGTAAGGTCTTAGAATTATCGGGGCCCGTTGCGACGACCTACACGCTAGCTGGTAATTTGATCGGGCATATCGTTTTGGTCGATGAAGAGATCGTTAAAGCTTGCGCAGCATTAAAGATCGAACTTGAAAGTGAAGATGCGATCTTATTGCGGCACATGATCTTAGCACATCATGGACTATTGGAATACGGTTCTCCAGTGCAACCACACTTGTTAGAGGCCGACATTTTACATCAGTTAGATAATCTTGATGCTTCGATCCAAATGCTAAAGAAAAGTTTAGGGCATACCGAGCCGGGCAATTTTTCAGAGCGCATCTTTGGGATGGATGGGCGTAATTTCTATCATCCCAAACAAAAATAATTGCCTTGGAGGCTGATCACGCACAGGTCAGTGAAAAATTTGACATCACTAAAGAAACTTTGCGTTATTGGGAAAGATCGGGATTACTTCCTGAGATCCCACGTAATGAGAGTGGTTATTGTGGCTATGGAGAGTATGGGTCTTCTTTATTCAGGTCATGCGCAAAGCTGGGGTATCGATCGAGGCGCTAGTTGAATTTGTTGAGCTATATCGCTTAAAAACTGATACACGTGCTGCCCAAAAACAATTACTTGTTGAACAACGTGATAAATTGGAACAACAAAAGCGCGAGATCGAAAAAACTTTGAATTATTTAAATTACAAGTTAGATAATTTTGAAAGTCATGTACTAAACTATGAAATTGAAAAATTACACTATAAAATAGATGAGAAAGATCAATGAGGTCATATGGCAAAAAAACATTTTTATGCAATAAAAAACACGGGTAAGATCTATCGCACTTGGGCTGAATGCCAAACTGCACTAAAAAAAGTCAAAGCACCTGTATTCAAGGGATTTGCAACTGAAGCGGAAGCCAAGGCATTTTTAGCGGGGCAAAGTCCAACTGCAAGTTTACCAAGCGAAAGTATTTTCGTCGATGGTAGTTTTAATGCGGATGAGACGATCGTAGGGGGCGCTTTTGTAATGGTAAAAGATGACAAAAGTGTCCATGAACAAACGATCCGGGATGATAAGCATGCTGAGATCTTGCGGTTACGCAATGTTGGCGGCGAATTGTTGGCTACGATCTACGCCCTAAAGTATGCACTATCACTGGGAATGAAGGAAGTCACGATCTGTCATGACTATCAAGGGATCGCTAGCTGGGCCGATGGTTCTTGGCAGGCTAAACAAGATATTACCAAACGTTATGCTGCGTTTGTTAAGCAAGTTACCACTAAAGATGGATTGCAGGTCCATTTTCAAAAGATCTCGGCTCATACTGGAGTAAAATTCAACGAACGGGCCGATCAACTAGCTAAACAAGCTGCAGGGATAGCAATTTGAACGTAAAAGAAGCTGTGTCAGGCTTCTTTTTTTATACTAAAAAAGGCTACCCACGAAATGTAGGTAGCCTTTGAAAGTTCAAAGCTTATTTTGAGCTTGAGCTAGATGAAGAAGAGATGTAATCGGATAAGACATCTTTCAAGTCACTATCTTTGATGTTTACATTACCTTCTTTGAATTCTTTAGCAATGATCTTTTGCAATGCTGTTGAATCATTTAGTTTTTCATCAATGATCTGATCTTTCAATTCTTTTGTATGATCAGCCATCTTGCCCTTACCAGGGTTCTTGATGCTGTAGATGACATGGTAACCATAGCTTGTCTTAACTGGTTCTTGTGAGAATTCACCTTGTTTCAAAGCAAAGGCAGCTTTCTTGAAGTCACTGTCAAGGGAAGTATCCATGTTATTGAAGGAAGGTAACTTACCGCCATCATTCTTAGTAGATTCATCGATCGATTTTTCCTTAGCTAACTTCTTGAAGTTATCCCAAGAGCCGTCTTTTTTCAATTCTTCGATGATCGCATCAGCATCTTCTTTCTTAGATACCAAGATCTGTGCGACTGTGATCGTTGGTTCATAGCTCTTCCATTGTTTCTTCAAGTCAGCATTAGTGATCTTAGTATTAGCGATCACAGCTTGACGAAGCAATAAGTTAGAACGAATGCTCTTCTTAAATGCTGAAGCTGTCATACCATTTTGGGCTAAAACAGTTGAGAAAGAAGAACCATATTGTTTCTTATACTTATTGTATTCTTTGTTAACAGCTTTATCAGTGACCTTATCACCATACTTGCCTTCTAAGATCTTATCTAAGATCATTTGTTGTAAGACTTGCTTACCTGAAGTAGTCTTTTTCATGCTGTCGTAGTATTGGCTTTCAGTGATCTTACCACCTGATGTTGTTGCAACTGTTTTAGATGAACAAGCTGCTAAGGTGAAAGTCAACAAGACGCCGGCTAAAGCGGCAAACCATTTTTTCATTATGTTACACATCCAATCGTAAAATTAATAATTTTAATATAACACAAGTCACGTCTAAATTATCAATGTTTTAATAATTTTTAAGAAAATCAATCGTTTTGCTGAGGCAGTTTAGCTTGGATCTCTTTGGCTAAAGGTTCGACTTGTTCACGATAGCTTTCGATCTCTTGGGTCAAACTGTTGATCACAGGCTCAGAAGCTTTGAGTTCTGCGGAAAATTTAGCCGCATTTTCTTTGACTTTTTCGACTTTAGCAAGATAATCTGTTGTTTGCTCTACAGTTTGATCAAAAGCGATCAGTTTTTTGGTGAGATATTTTAAGATCTCATCGCGCTTACTATAAGCATAGGCGCCGAGAGCTCCAGTAATGGTCAAAGTCCACAAAAATTTTTTCATTTTTTTCAGTCCTTTATCTGCTCTGCGATCTTATTTGCGATCACTTGTAATTTTTCTGGTGTGTAGTCGGCAGAATTATCGGCAAAGGTCATTCCAAAACCATCTTCATTGCTGTAGCGTGGTAAGAGATGGATGTGTGAATGAAAGACCGTTTGATAAGCGACTTCACCGTTGTTGTTGACGATGTTTAGCCCCTTGATCGTTGGATCGGATGCTTTGACTGCACGCGCGATCTTAGGCAAACGACTAAAAACATCACTAGCTAATTGTTCGTCGTATTCAAAGAGGTCAGCAACGTGCTTTTTAGGCACGACCAATGTGTGACCTGGGGTTGCTTGTGAGATATCTAAAAAGGCTTTGACTTTATCGTCTTCATAGACGGTCACACTTGGGATCTCTCCGGCGATGATTTTGCAAAAGATACAGTCTGTCATATAAAAACCTTCTTTCAAAAATTTTAAATCTGTTTTTAGTATACACTATCTGAGCCTAATTGTTGTAAACTAAATGTTAAAAGGAAATAATGGAGGGAAGAGCATGTTGGGCAAACAAACGTATAGGATGCAAAACGGTATGATGTATAATGATCTAGACCCTGAGCTGATGCCAGCGCGTCAAAGGACTATGGCCTTAACGACGGCATATGATCAAAGCTACTCTCAAAGTCCTGCCAAACGCGAAGCTTTGTTAGCAAAAATTTTAGGCAAGATCGGTAAAAATGTCCATTTTGAACCGACTTTTCGCTGCGAGTTTGGTAAGAATATCTCGATCGGTGATAATTTTTTTGCGAATTTTGATTGTATCATGCTTGATGGGGCTAAGATCACGATCGGGGACAATGTTTTATTTGGTCCCCGGGTGGGTATTTATACAGCTGATCATGCAATTGATAAAACTGAGCGCCAACTGGGTGGCTGTCGGGCTAAGCCAGTGACGATCGGTAATAATGTTTGGATCGGCGCGGGCGTGCATATCGATCAGGGAGTCACGATCGGCGATAATACTGTGATCGGTGCGGGGAGTGTGGTCACACATGATATTCCCGCTGATGTCGTCGCATACGGAGTTCCGTGCCAGGTCGCACGTAAGATCACAGCAGCAGATAAAACGGGTTATGATCCCGCTGAAATTTAGATAAAGTAGGTAATTTAGATGACATTAGAAGTTGAAAATTTAGTCGGTGGTTATTCACGTGTTCCAGTTCTAAAAGATGTTTCATTTGAGGTCAAAGCCGGTGAATTAGTCGGCTTGATCGGCTTGAATGGGGCTGGTAAATCCACGACCATCAAGCACATTATTGGTTTATTACGACCACAGAAAGGGACGATAACTTTAGAGGGTGTGACTCTAAAAACAGATCCTAAAGCATATAAGCAAAAAATGGCTTATATTCCTGAAACTCCGATCTTATATGAAGAATTGACCTTACGTGAGCATATCGAGCTAACGATCATGGCTTACGGGTTAGAAGCTAAGAGTGCTTGGCAACGTGCCCAGAAATTACTCGAGCTTTTTAGATTAGAAAATAAATTGGATTGGTTTCCCGCTAATTTTTCTAAGGGGATGAAGCAAAAGGTGATGATCGTTTGTGCTTTTATAACTGAAGCCAAACTTTATATCATCGACGAACCGTTTTTGGGACTTGATCCTTTAGCGACCCAAGATCTCTTGGACTTGATCGATCAAAAAAAGCAAGCTGGAGCAGCCGTTTTGATGTCGACACATGTTTTGAGTACAGCTCAAGAATACTGTGATCGCTTTGTAATGATCGATCAAGGTCAAGTAACGGCTAAGGGTGATCTTGCAAGTCTGCAGACGCAGTTTGGCGATGAAACGGCTTCTTTAGCAACGATCTATCTCAAGCTCACAGGGGCAGGTGAAAAGCATGCTTGATCTGTGGAAAACACGTCAAAAAACTCATCAAAAGCAGATGTTTAAGTATTTACGCTATGTATTAAATGATCACTTCATCTTAGCGTTGCTTTTCATCTTAGGTGGCTTGGCTTTGGGCTATTCAAATTATATCAAAGCTCTTCCGACCCAAGAAGAGCTCTGGTATGCTAAACCGTTGGTGTTACTTATTTTAGTCATAAGTTTACAAGTAGGACGGCTAGCAACGCTGTTAAAACCGGCTGACATCGTATTTATTTCACCCCGCCAAGCTGAAATGGGACAGTATTTACAAAAAGCTTTACGGGCATCGTTAGTTTTTGCTTGGGTGTTCGATACGTTAGTGATGTTGGCCCTAGCTCCATTTTTACTTGTTGCGGCTAAATTGACCGCGGTCCAGCTCATCTTTTTATGGCTGTTGTTGTTAGTATTGAAATATTTACAACTGGATCGGCAACTATTAGGACTTTATCAAGCACAATTTGCCAGTGGACGTTGGAAATGGTTCTTAGATGTTGGTTTTTGTGGCCTTTTATTAGGGACAAGTCTTTATTTGGATCCGTTATACCTGTTATTAGTGGCCACACTTTTGACGGGGTATGTTGATCGATCAAAAAAAGCTCTTACGACCCAAGCTGTATTTGACTGGGAAGGGGCGATCCGGACTGAAAATGCAAGAATGTTGCAGCTATACCGTTTCTTTGCGCTCTTTACCGATGTACCTAATCTGCAGGTCGCAGCTAAACGGCGTCGCTACTTAGATCGCCTGTTACCGCAAGCTAAGCCTAATGGAAGTTTTACTTACCTTTATTGGCGGGCCTTGGTCCGTAATGGTGAAACCAGTGGCCTAGTCCTACGGTTAACGGTGTTGGGGACTGTTATCTTGTATTTCATCACTGAACCGTGGCTAGCCTTGGCTTTAGCGGTATTGTTCATCTATTTACTTGGGTTCCAATTGTTTTCTTTGTATCACCACTATGATGAAGTAGTTTTTATGCACATCTATCCGTTGGATCCAACCGGTAAACAAAGAGCATTTCAAAAGATGCTCGGGCAATTACTGTTTACGCTCGCGGTGATTTTTACTTTAGTTAGTTGGATCCAGTTGCAAAATAGTTTATTTAGTCTCGAATTCTTAGGCGTTTTAGTGCTTGAGGTCGCATTGTTGACTCGGCCTTATCTTAAGGGGCGCTTAGCAAAAAGAGCTTGACACTGAGCCTAGTTCTTTGTAGACTTATTTTAGTTATCGATATTTTCAAAAGGAGAGCCCCAGATGGATTTCAATTTGGAACATGGCTGGGAGATCTTACCGATCGATGGCGACACTGGCACTGCTTATATGGCGGTGAATAACGATGAACGTATCTTCATCAAGCGTAACACTTCGCCGTTTTTAGCGGCCCTTTCATTAGAAGAGATCGTTCCCCGCTTGATCTGGTCAAAGCGGACGGTCTCAGGTGATACCCTGACCGCTCAAGAGTGGTTGAATGGCCGTTCGCTAAAACGCGAAGAGATGTGTTCGCTCCAGGTCTCGGAATTACTAGCTCGGATGCATGGCTCTAAGCTTTTAAAAAAGATGCTATTACGGGTCGGAGGCAAAACGTATACGCCGGCTGATCTGTTAGCCCAATATTTTAATGGCTTGAGTTCTGAATTACGTCAGCATTCGCTATTGGCCGAAGCAACGTCGCGATTGAAGGCGAACCAGCCGCAACTTGAACGCTCGAATTACGAAGTATGTCATGGCGATTTAAATCATAAAAACTGGCTCTTATCTGAGACAGGACAGCTATATCTAGTCGATTGGGAAGCCGTTAAATTAGCTGACCCGGCTTTAGATCTTAGTATGTTAATGTGTCAATATGTCCCACGCAAAGACTGGAAGCAATGGTTGACGCGGTATGCAAAAAAAGAACCGTCACCGGATATGATGAAGCGTATTTATTGGTATGCGGTCATGAATCTTTTGTTGGTTATCAAACACAACTATCAGCGTGGTCATTTCCATGAAATGAACCAAGACATTATCAAGCTTAATCAAGTAATCAAGAAGCAAAATTATATTTAAATTGATGGGGATAAAAGGCATCAAAAACCTTTTGTCCCTTATTTAGTGAATTTTAGTTGAAAGGAAGTCTATGTATTAACTACATAGCAAATTATCATGCGTTTACGAAATAAACCTTGGGCTAAGCCCTTGATCCAAGAAAACCCACAATATGTCGTGACTGATCCGGCAGCTTTACGTGGTAATTGGCAAAGTCGTTTTGAAAAAGAACAACCACTATATATCGAGATTGGGATGGGAAAGGGTCGTTTTATCGTTGAGATGGCCAAGAAATATCCTGAACGTAATTTTATCGGTCTTGAAATGCAGACAGTTGCTACAGGGATCGCCTTGAAAAAACAGCTCGAGGCTAAATCACCTAATCTCCAGTTGGTATGTGCTAATGGCAGTGGTTTGACAGAATTCTTCGAACCAAATGAAGTTAGCGGGATCTATTTGAATTTTTCTGATCCATGGCCTAAAAACCGGAATGAAAAACGGCGCTTGACCTATAAGAGCTTTTTAGCTCAATATGAAGAAGTGATGCAAGCAGACGGTCATCTTGAATTTAAGACCGATAACCGTGGCTTGTTCGAATATTCATTGACGAGTTTGAACAATTATGGGATGGTATTTGATCAGGTGTGGTTAGATCTTCATCAGACACCGGATGTTGAAGATAACGTGATGACTGAATATGAAGAAAAATTCAGTCAAAAAGGCCAACCGATCTATAAACTCGAAGCTCATTTCAAAGCTTAGGCAAAAAAATTTTAAAAGCCAAGAGGATAAGTTATAATATACAAAAAGTAAGTAATTTATCTTGGAGGTATTTAAGATGGAAAAATTAGCAAAGATGGATAAAAAAGCATTAGAAGAAAAGTTGAGCACAGGAAAGTACGTATTATTCTTTACCGCTGACTGGTGCCCAGATTGCCGTTTTATCAAACCAGCAATGCCTGAGATCGAAGCCGAATTTTCACAATTCGAATTTATCTTAGTCGATCGGGATGAAAACATCGACCTTTGCCAAGAAATGATGATCATGGGGATCCCAAGTTTTGTCGTGTATGAAGATGGTAAAGAAAAAGCTCGTTTTGTGAATAAAGATCGTAAGACGAAAAAAGAAGTAGAAGACTTCTTGAACAATATCTAAAACAAAGGAAGTATCAAATAATGTTAATTGCTAGCTATAATCCGACCCAAATGGGTGATGTTTTATTGACGATGGTGCGCCCTGAAGCAGCAGCGCAAGCAACTGAACAAAAAGGACGGATCGTTCGTATTTTTAATACCGAAAAAAATGAAACTTTAGGGTTTAATTTTTTTGATGTCAGTGAGATCTTGGGTGATCTAGCTGTTAAAGGTCAAGTTTTCTTGGATCAAGCTCAAGTGGAAGCTTTGAATCAAGCTTTACAAGCAGCTGGTTTTGAACCTGAATTGGTCGTTGATGATGAACCTAAATTTGTGGTGGGCTATGTAGCTGAATTGACAGAACATCCAGATTCAGATCATTTGCATATCGCTAAGATCGAAGTTGATAATGATCAAACGTTACAGATCGTATGCGGTGCGCCTAATATTGAAGCAGGTCAAAATGTGGTCGTTGCTAAGGTTGGTGCGATGATGCCAAATGGTGCAATGATCTGGCCTGGTAAATTGCGAGGCGTAGATAGCTATGGGATGGTTTGTGCAGCCCGTGAGCTTGAATTGCCTAACGCTCCTAAAAAGCGTGGTATCTTAGTTCTTGATCCTGCTGAATTTGAAGCTAAGACAGCTTTTGATTTTGAAAAGGGGGCTAAGCTTTTTACAGCTTAGTTTAGTAGCTCTCACCTGGGACTATGGTAGGTCCTAGGTGTTTTTTTACATAAAGTTTTATAAAAGTGGTAAAAAACCTTTTCTCCATTTTGAATAATTACTATAATGAATTTAGAAGTAAATTAGACAGACAGTTAGGATGAACACCATGGAACATTATGATGGACCAGCCTTTTACAGAAATAATGGTCGCCCGGCTACAAAAGCGCGGGTTCAGACTAAAGTACCAGCCAAAACTGAAAAAACGCCGACTAGAACAGCAACAAGTAACCAAAAGGAATGTTTAAACGAGTCTCCACGGGCTTTTAGTCCAAGACAAGTCCCGCGCTCTTTAGTTGCTGATCGGATCGTAAAAAAACGCCCTGATTACGATAAATTGGTGCGCTCATTGAAGAAAGCTCCTGAGGATTATTTACTCTTTGAAGGGACTGTTTTGTTAGGAACTCAGGCGATCGATCTAACGGTAAAACGTCCACTCATTAGTGATAGTACGGAGACTAAGTTGCCTAAACGCCCGACTGTATCATCACAACTTAAAACGCCGACCTTAGCTTCGGACAGTCAAACAACTAGTTCTAGTTTAGCGACTAGTGAAAGTTTGGACGACTCAACAAGTCAGGTCTATTTGGCAAGTTCGACTAGCCAGTTGCAAAGCTCAGTGAGTGATACGCACGCTCAAAGCACGAGCCCAGCTAATAGTGAGGCAAAAAGTGTAAGCCAAAGCCAAGTAACTTCAGAGCTTACTTCACAAGTTGAACTCACTAGTGAAGTCGCTACTAAATCAGAGCCACAGAAAATGACGGGGCTCAAAGCTGCTTTGGCGCATGAGAGTTCTTTGACACAAAGCCAACCAAGCGTGACAGCCCAACCGACAATACCTGAGTACGAACCTAAGCATTATCAGTTTCCACCTCTCAATTTATTGCCTGCACCAGTGATCGATGATGATCCGGCCTTAGACGATTGGGTCGCAAGTCAGGTCCAAACGTTAAATGAGACGCTCAAGGCTTTTCACGTTGATGCGACTGTTAGCGATTGGACGATCGGTCCGACTGTTACGCAATTTGAATTGACTTTAGGACGGGGAGTCAAGGTCAATAAGATCACCAATTTAAATGATGATCTCAAGCTTGCATTAGCTGCTAAAGATATCCGGATCGAAGCCCCGATCCCAGGTAAAAGTAGTGTAGGGATCGAGATCCCTAATAAGACTTCACGCCCAGTTATGTTATCCGAAGTTCTACGTTCAGATAAATTCCAAGAAGCCTCTTCACCATTGACAGTAGCTCTAGGTGTCGATCTGTTTGGGGAACCTCAGATCACAGATCTACAAAAGATGCCCCATGGTTTGATCGCTGGAGCTACCGGCTCGGGGAAATCGGTCTTTATCAATAGTCTGCTCGTCTCACTGCTCTACAAAGCTTCGCCTAGTGAAGTGAAGCTGGTCTTGATCGATCCTAAGGCAGTAGAAATGGCACCTTACCATGATCTGCCTCACTTATTAGCACCAGTGATCTCTGACGCTAAAGCAGCTGCGGCAGCGTTGAAATGGCTCGTAAATGAGATGGAAGAGCGGTATCAACGGCTGGCTGCTGCGGGAGCCCGTAATTTAGAGGCTTATAATGAAAAAGCTAAGGCTGCCGGAGAGTATGGTCTGCAATTACCATATATCGTGGTAGTGATCGATGAATTAGCTGATCTCATGATGGCCGCTTCTTCTGAGGTCCAAGATCATATTGCCCGGATCACTCAAAAAGCTCGGGCAGCGGGGATCCACTTATTAGTTGCGACCCAACGACCAAGTGTGGATGTTTTGACGGGAACGATCAAAAATAATATTCCGACTCGGATCGCCTTTATGGTCTCAAGCCAAGTCGATTCACGAACTATCCTGGATACCGCAGGGGCGGAACGTCTTTTGGGGCGTGGCGACATGCTCTATTTGGGAAATGGTTCGGGACAACCGACCCGCTTGCAAGGCACGTATATCGAAGATGAGGTCGATTTGGTAACTGATTTTGTTAGACAGCAGGGTAAGCCGAAGTATGCTTTTGATCCTGATAGTTTGAAAAAACGTGCTGTCGAATCAGAAAAACAAGACGATCTCTTGCCACGCGTTCTAGACTATATCGTCAACGAAGAGACGATCTCGACTTCCAAGTTACAACGCGTCTTTTCGATCGGCTATAATCGAGCTGCAGCGATCATTGATGATCTTGAAGCTAAACAATACATTTCACCAGCGCATGGTGCTAAGCCACGGAAGGTCTTTTTGACACAAGAAGGCTTGAATAAATTGCGCAGTGTATAATAAAAAACGACTGAGTGCGCCTCAGTCGTTTTTTTATTATACAGCTATTCGTTGAATATGAAATTTAAAAATGCTGGGAAATGTTTAGCCCAGTAAAACTCACTGTGAGATTCAGCTGCAAAGATATTTAGTGAGATATTATCCAAGGAATGCCCTGTCCGTAAAAGCGTCTGATAATAGCGTAAGGCTTCATCAATATAGGCCTGGGCCTGTTTTTCAGGGTCTAAAACTTCATCGTCACCAGCATCATTTTCGCTAGCTCCAGTTTGAATGTAGACTTTATTGCTTGGCATCAGGGGATGAGAGGCGACAAACTGCGTGAATTTTGTTTCATTCAACCAGGCGGCGCTAGAAAAAACACCTAAATTTCCAAAGATCTCAGGATATAATGAGCCAGCATAGGCAGTGATATAGCCCCCCATCGAACTTCCAGCTAGCAGTGTGGTCTCACGTTGGGGCAATGTACGATATTTTTTATCGATAAATGGCTTAACGGTATCTACTAGCCAGTCAACATAAGCTCGACCTAGGCCGCCAAAATGTCCTGTGCTATCAGACGTTTGAAATTCGGTCTTCCAAGGTGAATATTCATCGAGCCGATGTTCATCGCTATTGTCGATCCCAACGATGATCATTTGAGGTAGTTCAAGGTGTTGCTTGATCAAGGGAATGACCTTCCACGAATAACCCGCATACGCTTCGCGACTGTAAAAAACATTTTGCCCATCGTGCATGTATAAAACAGGATAATGGCGCTCATTATGAAAATAATCTCGGGGAAGTAGTACTCGGATCTTACGCTCATTTGAAAAATAAGGCACAAATAGATAGTGCGTCCGTAACTCAAGATAATAACTATTTTGCGGCATAATATAGCTGTTCCTTTCCCAATTTCTTGCATATATGACCAAGATATACTGAAAAAAACTTTTTGTCCAGCTATGATCAAAATTTTATTTGTATAAAAATAAAATGATAAATAAATAGTATTCACATTAGTTAAATTTTGTGTTAATATTAACGGTAAATTAAATAAAAGTTAGTTAATGATGGGTAAAATAAAATTTATTTTAGTATTTTAAGCAGTGTTAGAGCTTAAAGTAGCCGAGACATTGTAAATTAAAAAAGGTGGAGGGAGATCACATGTATTTTGAGGAATGTCAATTACATAGTAAAGTTTTGGGGCGTTCAATGAATTTTAATGTTTATGGTCATGCGGGGAGACCGATCTTAGTTTTTCCTGCATCTGGTGGCAGTCATAACGAATATGGTGATTTTGGGATGATCGCCGCATGTCGTCCTTGGATCGATAGTGGTCAGGTGCGCTTTTTTACTCCAGATTCGTTCGATAATGAAGCTTTTGAGGCTAATGAGAAGAGTCCCCATGATCGGGCCTTAGCACATATGGCTTATGAGCGTTTTATCGTTGAGGAATTGGTACCGCTCATCTATGACAAGACACAATGGGCTGGCGGACTGATAACAACAGGATGTTCGATGGGAGCATATCATGCGATGAATTTTGGACTCAAATTCCCTGAGATCTTTGATACCGTTATTTCATTAAGTGGGCTATATGATCTACGGTTTGTCGTAGGGGACTATGGCGATGACGAGTTAGTTTACTACAATTCACCGACTGATTATCTCTGGAATTTAGCTGATCCGTGGTTTTTTGAAAAATATCGGCAAAATACCTATATCATCTGTACCGGTCTAGGGCCTTGGGAAGAAGTCGATGAGACCCGTAAACTTGAAGCGGTTTTTAATGCTAAACAGATCCCAGGTTGGTTTGATTACTGGGGAGCGGATGTTTCTCATGACTGGGTCTGGTGGAAAAAACAGATGCCATATTATTTAAGTAAATTATCCGAAACGGGACAAATTTGATTAGAGGGGACAAGCTATAATGAATTTTATTGTTATTTCGCCCCATTTTCCCGCAAATTCTGAGCAATTTTCAGTGAGCCTCAGCAATAATGGGATCACAACCTTGGGGATCGGGGATAAAGCCTACGATGAGTTGACACCGAGTTTGCGCAACGCATTGAGTGAGTACTACAGAGTTGATGATATGGAAGATTATGACCAGATGTATCGCGCAGTAGCATATTTTGCTTTTAAATACGGCAAGATCGATCGCTTGGAATCACATAATGAATATTGGTTGTTTCAGGATGCCAAATTACGGACTGATTTTAATATTCCAGGTTATAAGAACGATGAGATGGATACGATCAAGTATAAGTCAAAGATGAAACAGGTCTTTTTGAGCCACGATATTCCAGTTGCATTGGGAAAAGCTTTCCAGACCGCTGAGGAAGGTTGGCATTTGCTAGAACAGTTCGGTTATCCAGTGATCGTTAAACCTGATTCTGGCGTTGGAGCTAGCGACACATATAAGATCAGTGATCCCAAAGATTTTACTGATTTTTTGACCAAACGTACTCCGAATGTGACTTACTTTATGGAAGAATTCATTGAGGGTGACATCATAACTTTTGATGGTCTGACAGATCAAGCAGGGAACGTTGTTTTTTATTCTTCGCTTGTTTATCAAGAACCAGCTTTAGAAACAGTCCATCGCACGGGTGACATGTATTTTTATGAGACACGGGATATCCCCGAAGATTTTTATGAGTTGGGCATGAAAAGTGTAGCTGCTTTTGATATCAGGGAAAGATTTTTCCACTTCGAGTTCTTTAGAACAGCAGATGATAAGCTCTATGCCTTAGAGATCAACTGTCGTCCGCCGGGGGACCTTCGATCGATCTGATGAATCATGCCCATCAGTTGAGCTTGTTTGAAGAGTATGCTCATTTGGTCAAAGAAAATAAATTCTATGGAGATAGTACTTGTCCATATTACAGTGTCTATATTTCACGTAGTAACAAGCAAGACTATCGCTATGATCTAGCTGAGATCAAACAAAAATATGGAGCTGAGCTAAAAGAGATCCAACATGTACCGGGAGTATTTGCTGAGATCATGGGAGATGTTGGCTATATTTTCAATACGGAGACTAAAGAACAGATGCATGCGATAATCGAATTTGTCGGTGCACTCAAGACACAAGCATAAGAAAAAAGCTGATCAAAATTATGATCGGCTTTTTTGTATGGCTATGACTTTAAAAAGGTTTGCGATCTATGGTAAACTTAGCTTAATTGTTAATTAAGAAAAGAGGATATTTACCATGAATATGGACACCACATATTTTTTTGTAGGCATCAAGGGGACGGGGATGAGTGCGTTAGCCCTTATTTTAAATGATAAGGGTTGTAAAGTTGCCGGTTCAGATATCGAAAAATACACGTTTACCCAACGTGGCTTAGAACAGGCTGGAATTGAGATTTTCCCATTTGACGAAAAAAATATCCATGATAAGATGACGATCGTTGCGGGTAATGCTTTTGGTGACGATCAAGAAGAGATCAAAAAAGCACGCGAATTAGGCTTAAAAGTCATGCGTTATCCAGAAGTTGTTGAAATGTTGATCGAAGAGACGACAAGTATTGGGGTCGCTGGTGCCCATGGTAAGACGAGTACTTCAGGCTTGTTGGCTCATGTTTTAAGTGGGGTCTCACCAACAAGTTATTTGGTCGGAGATGGCTCGGGTAAGGGAATTCCTGATGCACGTTTCTTTGTGTTTGAAGCTGATGAATATCGGCGTCATTTTGTGGCATACCATCCAGATTACACGATCATGACCAATATCGACTTTGATCATCCGGATTATTTCACCGGGATCGAAGATGTTTGTGATGCCTTTGAAACTTTGGCTAAACAAACTAAAAAGGGTCTCTTTGTTTGGGGTGAAGATAAATACCTTCGTAAACTAAAAGCAGATGTACCAGTATATTATTATGGGACTGAAGCTAACGATGACGTGCGTGCTGAAAATATCAAACGCACAACTAAGGGTTCGACTTTTGATGTATATCTACACGATGAATATCTAGGTAACTATGAGATCCCAATGTTTGGTAAGCACAATATCTTGAACAGTTTAGCTGTGATCGCGGTTTCGCACATGGAAAAAGTCGATCAAGAAGAGATCAAAAAAGAATTATTGACTTTCAAGGGTGTTAAGCGTCGGTTTACTGAAAAGCGTGTCGCTGACATGGTGATCATTGATGACTATGCTCACCATCCATCTGAGATCACTGCGACTCTAGATGCTGCACGACAACAATATCCAGATAAGAAGATCATTGCAGTCTTCCAACCGCATACTTTCAGTCGGACGATCGCGTTGATGGATGAATTTGCTAAGAGTTTAGACCTAGCCGATAAAGTCTATTTGACGGATATCTTTAGTTCGATCCGTGAACATGACGGTAAAGTTTCTGCCAAAGATCTAGGTGAAAAGATCACTAAGGGTGGCGAAGTTTTAGCTTTAGATAACATGTCACCATTGCTTGATTACCATGATGATGTTGTTGTCTTCATGGGTGCAGGCGATATTCAAAAATACGAATATGCTTATGAAAAATTATTGAGCAATCTTAGCTTGAACAATAACTAATATACTTAGTGCTGCATAAATAACAGGGGCCTCACTATGATCAGATCGTAGTGAGGCCCCTGTTATTTATACACTAGGTCATTATTCAGGTAAGAGGATGATAAAGTCTAGCAAACGTTTAGCATAACTGGTATTAGCATTGAAGTTATGGTAGACCCGTTTTGCTTTAGTGACATTATCGGTGATGATCCCATCTACATCCAAAAAGGCTGCATTTTTAAAATCGTTTTCACTATTGACAGTCCAAGAATAAACTTTTTTGAAACTGAGCTTGGCTTGGGTGACAAAGGAATCATTTAAAGTTGTCTTTTCCATCGTATACCCATTAGCTGGTGTTTGAGGGAAGATGAAATTATACGGTAGGATATAGTAGGTATTTAGCGTAGGAGCATATTTTTTAGCACTAGTGATAACTTTATAGTCAAGTGATTGCAACTCATGTTTATTTTGTTTGAGAGTAGCTTCGTACGTGTCAAAGAAATTCTTTAACATATTTTTTGAATCACGTTTAGTTGTTTTGATCTCAACTAATAGCTTTTGATCATATTGTTTGGCAACATTCAGATACTCATCAAAACTAGGGATCTTAGCTTGATGACCATTTTCGTGTACGGTCAAAGCTGTCAGTTGTGCGAGTGTCAATTCTTGGGGACTGGCATCAAGCTTGGCGAGTTGTTTTAGATTTTCATCGTGCATGACGACGAATTTATGATCTTTAGTTTCTTGAATATCGATCTCGATGTAATCGGGTCTGGCTTGAGCGGTCTTACGTAGAGCAGGGAGCGTATTTTGGACACCATTTTGCGCATCGACGACCCGGTGTGAGATGATCAATGGTGTTTGGCCTAAATGAACTAAATAGACCCCATTACCTAATAGGGCTCCAAGTGCAAATAAAGCAAATAATGGCTTAGCTACCTTGCTGAGCCAACTTTTTTTAGTACTCTTATAGGTCGCTAAAGTAACGTCAGCTGGTAAAATGAGTTGCAACAGGGCAACACTAGCCCAAACCGAGATCAGAAATGAACCGACTTGCAGCAAGGTAACATTGATACTGCCACCGATAAGTGCGCTCCACGGAGCGGTCTGGTCGAGTCCAAGCTGGATCGCGTATAAAATACCGATCAGACTCAAGTTAGCGATGAGCGCAATAAGTGAGATCTTTAGTAATTTTAACGTATAGACCCAAAATTTATTTTTCGTCAGTTGACAACTTTGAGCGAGTGCTGCTTTGATCTTGAGCTTTTCAAAAAGCATCAGGGGTAACACAAAGAGCAAGCGGATGCTCAAAATAAAGATCGCTAAATAAAAAATACCGATCAAAGTTGCATAAAGTGGTTTTTGTAGGAGAAAATCCAAGATAAATTCAGGAATGACCACTTTACTCAAAAGCGGTGAATTAAAGAAGATCCCACTAAAAGGTACGATCAATAAGAAATAGCCAGCAAAAAAGCAGATCTCGAGTGGGTCGAGTTGGCGCAGTTGCCGGGCAGTGTCTTTGAGGATCGTCCGAAAGCTGAATTCATCTTGCCTGATCCGAACAACACCGTTTAAGATGAGCGCGAATTGCCCAAAAACACAGATGATCAAAATGATCAATTCCAATAGCAAGCCTAAAGCGATATAGGGATGGCTCGTAACGGGTGAAAGAGCATTAGTATAAGATAAATAGGGGATCGCACCTAAATTCAATAGTAGCGAAGTCCACGTATTAAAGAGAGGGATAACCCCGACCTCAAGTGAAAGTTCGACCACTAAAAAGAGGATCAAATAATTTTTCCAATGTAAGCTAAAATCGCGTTTCAAACGCATCATATCACTGCTATATAAAATGTAGAACAATATAGAAGTTTAAGTACATTCTTCTACATTGTTAGAAAGAATTATATAGTTTTT
>NZ_JBCOAR010000004.1:17426-150033 GCF_040226755.1 Ligilactobacillus sp. RTP31139st1_D10_RTP31139_211217 | reverse complement strand
ATCGACTTCATCGATCACCAATAGATCGAATGCGTGATAAAACCGCAATAATTGATGCACTGTGCACACTACTAACTAGGTGTAGGTATATTCTTGACCACTATTTTGATACAATAAACTGCTTTTGACTTTAGGGAATGCCTGGCACAAACGCGGATATAATTCGTTATAAACATCGACCCGCGGTGTTGCCAAACAGACCCGCTGCTGGTTTAATAACGCAAAATTTAGTGCTTCAAATAGCATTTCGGTCTTCCCTGCTCCAGTTACCGCCCATAATAGCCGTTCTTGTTTGCGTTTGACCGTTTGCAATAATTCTTTGGCAGCCTTTTTCTGCCACAAAGATAACCTTGTCTTTTTCTCCAACAGATCTTGGGAATACTTTTTAAAATCGTTGGCTTCGGGTATACTATAAAGTGACATGGTCGTCGTCAAGCGCCCCCACGCTAAGCAAGCAGGACAATAATAACTCTTATCTGGTAGCGCATAATCTGTTCTTGGCGCCTGAAAACCACAGCGTTGACAAAATAAGCGTCCTTTTTTTATGATGACAGCTGGCCGTTGTTTGAACTCAGTTGAATCTAAGGCTACACCTAGAGCTTGGAGCTGTGGACTACTTACTTGACGACCCATCAACAAATTCAATGTTTTTTCCATTTTTTCACCTCACTTATAAGATACGCAAACTAGGCGTAAAATTATTTGTGAGTTTCAAAAATAATAGTAGTAAGGTCTGTGAAGCTACTAAAAGAATAACTCTTTAAGGGGGAAGCTATAGCCTTTTGATTTCACAATATAGCTATATTTTACTTGGATAAACCATATCTTACCTTAAAACAAGATGGTGTGATCGAGATCGTGATCAAAAAATCACAATTCATCTGTAATATCAAACGAACTGAAACCGAAGAAGAAGCTCGAGCCTTTATCGAGGAGATCAAAACCAAACATCGCAAGGCTACTCATAACTGTTTTGCCTACACTTTAGGCCTAAACGACGAGATCCAACGGGAAAGTGACAATGGTGAACCCTCTGGGACTGCTGGCGTACCTATGTTGGATGTGCTTAAGAAAAATCAAGTGCATAATGTTTGCGCCGTAGTGACACGCTACTTCGGTGGGATCAAACTAGGAACCGGTGGCTTGATCCGTGCTTATGGTGGCGCCGTTGCCCAAGCCCTAAAAGAATTAGGGATCGTCAAACGCGTCGTCCAAACTGAACTTTCACTAAAAGTCAGCTACCCATTATTAGGCAAGCTACAAAATTATCTGGAAAGTCAGCCCGTATTTACCTTGGCGACGAACTACACCGAAGAAGTCGAGGTCGTGATCGCTGTCGATATGGATCTGGCTGATGAATTAGCAACTAAGATCACCGACTTACTGAATGGTCGCGTAACGATCACCGTTGGGGAAAATCGCTATCACGAGATCGATTTTGATCCCCATCAAGCCTAAAAAATACGCCATCCTTGATCTGGGATGGCGTATTTTTTATGTAATTCATTTATGTTCAAATAAACGACTGACTTTCAAAACTAAATGTTTGATCCCATTCAATAAAGGCTGGCGTGTATCTCCAACCAAGCCGATCGCTTCAACAAATAGTTCTAAACCAAATAATGTTGCAACCGTCAGTAAGATCGAACCCCATAAATTGGACAAGGGGTATAGCAATGAGATAAACGAAAAGATCAATGCGATCCCATAGATCACCAACACTGTCTGGCGGTGGGTCAATCCCATCTGCATCAAGCGATGGTGCAAGTGATGCTTATCGGCTTGTGAGATCGGCTTTTTATTCAAGAGTCGACGTAAGATCGCATATAAAGTATCCGTGATCGGTACTCCTAAAATGATCACCGGGATGATCAACGTGATAAAAGTTGCATTCTTCAAACCATAAAGCGAGAAGACAGAGATCATAAAGCCGATAAACAGCGAACCAGTATCCCCCAAATAGATCTTAGCAGGATGAAAATTATACGGTAAAAAGCCCAATAAAGCAGCTACCAAGGTCGCCATCATGATCGAAATAAATGTCGACGTCACGTTCAAGAAGAAATATCCCGTCAGTGCACTAGTCGAAAGCGCAATGATCGCGACACCTGTAGCCAGACCATCCAAGCCATCGATCAAATTGACAGCGTTAGTGATCCCTAAGATCCAGATCAAAGTTATCGGTAAACTAAACCAGCCTAGAGAAACGACTCCAAGAAACGGTAGCGTCAAAGTCGTCATTTTGATATTAGCAATAAAATAAACTACCAATGCTGCCAGTGTGATCCCTAAAACTTTTTGGCGCGGTTTTAATTCAAAAATATCATCGATCATTCCCGTCATGATGATCAAGCTTTGCGCCAATAATAACGCAACTAATTGTTTTAAGGGATATTGATCGCGTAATAAAAAGAAATTTGTCGTATTAAATGCAACAAAAATGGCTAAGCCCCCCATGGTCGGCATCGGCACCCGATTAACTCGCCGGGCATTGGGATTATCAACTGCTCCGACTCGAAAAGATAGGCGCCGGACCAATGGAGTCAGCACTAAAGCTAGGACAAATGTTGCTAACAACGACGCAAGGATTTTGTACATATAGCGTCCTCTTTCCATCAAATTCTCAAATGTTGAGAATTCATTATCAGCTAAAAAGCCTATAATTCAAGTATCATTTTACCATAAACCAGCGAATGGGTCATTTTTTGCGTGAGAAAAATTAAAAAAGGGCCGTGAAGCAATCTCCACGACCCCGATATTCTATTTTTTCAAGTGGTAGCTATAAGTCGACACGATAATATTTTCGTGGGCTCCTAAAGCTGACCGCAAACGTAAGCTCGTTTGATTATGCAAGATATTTTGCCAAGGTTTCTTCGGTACAAACTGCGGTACCAAGACCGTCAACGAGTAATTGCGCTGTTTAGCATCCTTAGCGATCACATCGCAAAAGCGCAAAACTGGGGGCACAACCGACCGATATGAAGAATGCAGATCGACAAAGCGAACATCTGGAAACGCCATTTTGAATTCCTGTGCCGTTTCGTGTTCTTTTTTAGGATTAGTATCAAACGAAACATGCATTGCGATCACATTATCACTGATCGAACGTGCATAGTTGATCGCCCCAGTCGTTACGTGTGTGACCGAGCTAACTAGCACGATGACCGTTGAACCAGAATAATCATGCAATTGTTGTTCTTCACTTAAACGCAATTGCGCCGCTACAGTAACATAATGACTATGGATCTTGTAAAAACCAAAGAGCAGTACCGGCATAATGATCAAATATGGCCAAACATTGTCAAAGTGTAACCAGAATAAAAAGACCACTAAAGCAAAGGAGATCACTGCCCCCAATAGGTTAAAACAAGAATTTAAGATCCAATGTTTGCCCTTGTGGCGTTTCCAATGGATCAACATCCCTGCTTGTGAGAGCGTAAACGGTACGAAGACCCCGACCGCATACAATGGGATCAATAAATTAGTCTGGCCGTTGAAGATAAAGATCAATACGATCGCCCCGATCGCTAATGCAATGATCCCATTAGAATAGCCTAAACGATCGCCTTTATCCATAAACATATGAGGCATAAATTTATCCTTGGCCAAGTTATAGGCTAAGATCGGAAAGGCCGAAAAGCCAGTATTGGCAGCCACCGCCAAGATCATGGCCGTTGACAATTGCAGTAGGTAGTAGAAAATACCGTGACCAAAAACGGCACCTGCGATCTGAGAAAGCACCGTTTGTTTAGGATCAGGTAAAACACCTAGATAATAACTCAAAAAGGTGATCCCACTAAAGAAGACCGCTAAAATCAATGACATGATCGCCAAGGTATTCGCCGCATTGCGCTTTTTAGGCTCTTTAAAATTAGGAACTGCATTACTGATGGCTTCTACCCCAGTCAATGAAGATGAACCCGCTGAAAAAGCTTTTAAAAACAGCAATAACGACATCCCTGGTACCGCATCACCAATATGAGCTGCGGCTGAATATTGGATCTTACCCGTTGCGATATTAAACAAACCCAAAGCGACCATCGAAACGATCATGATCACAAAAAAGTACACTGGGATCGTCAAAAATGAAGCCGATTCACGCATCCCACGTAAATTCAACGTCATAATAAATAAGACGATCACGACCGAGATAAAAACGCTGTGTGCTTGTAAACTTGGGATCGCTGAGGTAATAGCTTCTGTCCCAGATGTAACTGAAACAGCCACAGTCAACATATAATCAACTAAAAGTGATCCACCAGCAACTAAGCCTGCGCTCGTCCCCCAGTTTTTGGTCGCAACTACATAAGCACCGCCCCCAGAAGGATAAGCATTGATGATCTGACGATACGACATCGTGATCGCAAACAATAAGAGTAACACGATCCCAGCAGCTGGTAATGCATACCAGGTCGCAGCAGCCGATAAAATAAATAATGCTGTTGTGATCTGCTCTGTCCCGTATGCCACTGATGACAACGCATCCGAGGAAAGTAAGGCCAAAGCTTTGAATTTAGTCAAAGACTGCCCACTTTCTTCAGCAGTTTTTAGCGGTTGTCCGATCAATAATCTCTTTAAATATCGATACATAAACAGAAAAACCCCTTTTAGCTAGTTAGCCATTTTGATAGCTACTGGCTGATTAGATTTTAAATTCAAAATTCCTAGGTCACTTCAAAGAGTAACAGTTGAATTTTACACCAATCTCACAAAAAAAGCACCCTAAAATTTTAGGATGCTTCAAAAAATTTTGATTTAACTTGCTTACATCATTGGCCCTTGTGGCATTTGAGTAGCTACATCATTGTTTTCTTCTGGCTTATCAGCCACAACTGCTTCAGTTGTCAACAATAACGCTGAGACAGAAGCCGCATTTTGTAGTGCTGAACGAGTTACCTTAGTTGGGTCAACGATACCAGCTTCGATCATATCGACCCATTCATCAGTAGCAGCGTTATAACCGATACCGGCTTTTTGTTCTTTAAGTTTTTCAACGATCACAGAACCTTCTTTACCAGCATTGATCGCGATTTGACGAACTGGTTCTTCAAGCGCACGTTTAACGATGTTGATACCTGTTTGTACATCGCCAGCTTCACTCAAAGCAGCGACATCATCGATCGCATCGATCAAAGCTGTACCACCACCAGGAACAAAGCCTTCTTCGACCGCTGCACGTGTAGCATTCAAAGCGTCTTCGATCCGGTATTTGCGTTCTTTTAATTCAGTTTCAGTAGCAGCCCCGACTTTGATAACGGCTACCCCACCAGCTAATTTAGCCAAACGTTCTTGGAGTTTTTCTTTATCAAATTCAGAAGTCGTTTCAGCGATCTGTTTTTTGAGTTGTTCAACACGTTCAGCGATCTGTGCTTTATCGCCAGCGCCTTCGACGATCGTTGTGTTTTCTTTTGTAACTGTTACACGACCAGCTGTCCCTAATTGATCTAAGGTCGTGTCCTTCAATTGGAGACCAAGATCATCTGTGATCACAGTTGCACCAGTTAAAACAGCGATATCTTGTAACATTTCTTTACGACGATCACCAAAACCTGGAGCTTTAACAGCTACCACGTTGAATGTCCCACGGATCTTGTTCAAAACAAGTGTTGGCAAGGCTTCACCATCAACATCGTCAGCAATGATCAACAATGGACGACCTTGTTCAACGATGGATTGTAACAATGGCAAAACTTCTTGGATGTTAGAGATCTTCTTATCAGTTACCAAAATGTATGGATTTTCAAGATCTGCTTCCATCTTGTCATTGTCAGTTACCATGTATTGAGAAAGGTAACCACGATCAAATTGCATACCTTCAACAACATCTAATGAAGTATCGATCCCTTTAGATTCTTCGATCGTGATCACACCGTCGTTACCGACCTTTTCCATGGCATCAGCTATCAATTTACCAACTTCTTCATTAGCCGAAGAAATAGATGCGATCTGAGCAATATCGCTCTTAGATTCAACTTTATGTGACATCTTGTGCAAAGCATCTACTGCAGCTTTAGTAGCCAACTCGATACCACGACGGATACCTACTGGATTAGCACCAGCAGTCACATTTTTCATTCCTTCGTTAACGATCGATTGTGTCAAAACAGTAGCTGTTGTGGTACCGTCACCCGCAATATCATTGGTCTTTGAAGCTACTTCGGCTACTAGCTTAGCACCCATATTTTCAAAATGATCTTCTAATTCGATTGCCTTAGCGATCGTTACCCCATCATTTGTGATCGTTGGAGTACCGTATGATTGTTCCAAAACAACATTACGTCCCTTAGGACCGATCGTTGATTTTACAGTATCAGCTAACTTATCTACACCAGCAAGCATCTTTGCGCGTGCATCTTCTGAAAACTTGATTTCTTTTGCCATTTCTAATTCACCTCATACGAATTAAGTTCAATGTTTACTTATATATTTATTCCACAACGGCAAGAATATCTTTTTCGTGCATTACTAAATATTCTTGACCTTCAAATTCAACTTGAGCACCGGCGTACTTGTCAAAAACGACAACATCGCCGACTTTAAGTGTCATTTCTAATTTCTTGCCATCATCAAGGATACGTCCCGTACCAACAGCAACAACTTTAGCTGTTTGTGGTTTTTCTTTAGCACCGCCGGCTAAGACGATCCCACCCACAGTTTTTTCTTCTTCTTTTTCGACCTCTAAAATTACGCGATCTCCTAATGGTTTAAGCACGTTATATCCCTCCAAATTCTTTTTAGCACTCTAACAACTTGAGTGCTAATCAATTACAACTATTACTATACTAACTTTACTTTTAAATTGCAAGCATTTTATCACTCGCACCTTAAGAGTGCTAAAATATTTTTGAAATTAGTTTGAATAAATAGCGTTAAAAACATATAATCTAACCATTGAAACTTTATAGTTAGGACCTTTATCGATGAAAAAACAGTTACAGTTAAATTCACTTGTCATCTTAAGTATCTATTGTAGCACAATGACTTTGGCGCCTTTATTATGGGTGATCTTCAAAAATGCTTGGTATTATCCAGCCGTGACCGTTTTGAATCTCATCGGTTGCGGGACGCTGCTCTACTTAGCGCACGAGTTTCCTTTCAAGGATCGTTTTTTGCGCACCCCAAAAAAGCTTGCACTTCGCCAAGAAATCTATTACATTATTTTTGGTACACTAGCGCTCGTTTTGTTGCAATGGCTCAGTTCGTATATCGAGATCAAATTTCTTGGACAGCCTAGTTATTCAGCTAATACCGGTTATCTTTTGACAGTCCTTGCCAAATATCCATATTATTTAGTAAACATCGTCATCTTTGCACCGATCATGGAAGAATTTGTTTTTCGCAAAGTCTTGTTTGCTGATCTTGGCTCTGTGATCGACCCGATCGGTGCGGCACTGGCCTCGAGTCTACTCTTTAGTTTGGCTCATCAAGACGGACATTATTTGACTTATGCCGGGATCGGACTAGTGCTTTGCTTGCTATATGCTAGAACAGGCCGTTTACGCATTCCGATCTTAGCCCATAGTTTAATGAATTTGCTTATTATTTTAAGTGCTTGGTAACAAAAAAGGATGTGTGCACCACACATCCTTTTTCATAGTTATTCAAAGTATTGTAAAAAATAGATCAAAGTCTGCAATTCATTAGTCAGATCAACATTTTGGACGCGAACATCTTTAGGGACCGTGATCCGCAATGGGGTAAAGTTCAAGATCCCCTTGATCCCAGCTGCAACTAATTCATCCGTCACGGCCTGAGCTTTATCAGCTGGAACAGTCAGGATCGCGATCTCTATTTGTTGCAATTGCAGTTGCTCTTGCATATCTTCCATCGGATAAACTGGGATCCCACTTTGGATCAATCCCGTGATCTTAGGGTCAATATCAAAAGCCGCACTGATCCGCGCGTTATTGCTCTTGTGAAAGTTATAATTCAATAGGGCGTGGCCTAGATTACCCACCCCGATCAAAGCTACATTATTTAATTTATCTTGACGTAGTGTTTTTTTGAAAAATGCTTGTAAGCTGGCGATATCATAACCATAGCCACGCTTGCCTAAAGCACCAAAATATGAGAGATCACGTCGGATCGTTGCTGGATCGATCTTAACAGCTTCAGCTAATTCAGTCGAAGAGACATGCTCCTTACCAGCATCCGCTAAAATATTGAGATAGCGGTAATAGATCGGCAAACGTTTTGCCGTTGCCTTAGGAATATTTGGGGTCACCATCTAGTTTCTCCTCTCAGATTACTCAATATGATAAATTTTAGCATAACAACTGTACTAAAAAAATTAAAAAATTGTAAATTAATTCACAATATAACTAATAATTACTGTTTTAGCGCAGTTTTAATTTTTTAACTTTGTGAAACGACTAATTACTCAAGTAGGTGAAAAAATGATTTTATTACAAGCACAACAAGTCGCGCGCCATTTTGGGGCGGATGTCTTGTTTGAAAATATCGATCTTGATATTCAGGAGCACTCCCGTATCGCTTTGGTCGGAAAAAATGGTGCCGGTAAATCGACACTTTTAAAAATGATCATCGGTGAACAAGCTCCTGATGAAGGCCAGATCGTAACTAAAAAAGGCCTAACAATGGGCTATCTTGCCCAAAATACCGGGCTTGAATCTGATAAAACGATCTATGAAGAAATGCTCAGCGTCTTTGATAAATTACGCCAAATGGAACAAAATCTCCATAAATTAGAAGCTCAGATCGCTGATCCAAATGCAGATCATGCCTCAAAAGCTTATCAACAATTGCTAAGTCGCTATGATCAACTATTACATGATTTTAAAGAGCAAAACGGCTATGGTTATGAAAATGAGATCCGCTCTGTTTTACACGGTTTCCATTTTTATCCTGAAGATCATGACCGTCCGATCGCCTCACTTTCTGGAGGCCAAAAGACTCGCCTGGCCTTGGCTAAATTACTTTTGGAAAAACGCGATCTTTTGATCTTGGACGAACCGACTAACCACTTAGATATCGAAACTTTAACTTGGTTAGAAGGTTATATCCAAAATTATCAAGGCGCACTCTTGATCGTTTCGCATGACCGCTACTTTCTAGATAAGATCGTCAATGAAGTTTACGAGATCACGCACGGTAAAGCTCACTACTACAAAGGAAATTATTCCAATTATATCGTTGAACGTGAAAAAAGAGCGCAGTTAGCGTGGAAGAACTACGAAAAACAACAAACTGAGATCCATAAACTCGAAGATTTCGTCAACAAAAATCTCGTGCGGGCTTCGACAACTAAACGTGCGCAAAGTAAACGTAAACAGCTCGAAAAAATGGACCGGCTCGATCGTCCTGAAGGTCCCGAAAAAAATATGCATTTTCGCTTCAAAGCCGAGCATGAAAGTGGCAATGTCGTTTTGACCGTTAGTGACGGTGCGATCGGCTATGAAGGTCAGATCATTGCCGAACCGATCAACTTTGAACTGCGCAAACGCCAAATCTTTGCAGTCGTAGGATCAAATGGGATCGGTAAATCGACCTTGTTAAAAAGTATTCTGGGTAAACAGCCTTTCATCAAAGGAAAAGCTACGTTTGGTACCAACGTCCATCCCGGTTACTATGACCAAGAGCAACATAATCTTCACCCCCAAAAAACGGTCTTAAATGAGCTTTGGGATGATCATCCAACGACACCTGAAAAAGATATTCGTTCGATCTTAGGGAGTTTTCTTTTCAGTGGCGACGATGTCAAGAAGATGGTCCACAGTCTATCTGGGGGCGAAAAAGCACGGTTATTACTGACAAAACTTGCGATGAAACACGATAATTTCCTAATTCTAGACGAGCCGACTAACCATTTAGACATCGACAGTAAGGAAGTCTTAGAGCAAGCTATCAAAGAATTTGACGGCACGATCCTCTTAGTCTCACACGACCGTTATTTCATCAACAAAGTCGCCACTAGCGTCTTAGAGATCGCTCCAACTGGTAGCACACTTTATTTAGGTGATTATGACTATTATGTAGCTAAAAAAGAAGAACAAGCTGAGTTAGCTGAAGCCAAGGCCAAAGCAACACAGCCTGAAGTCGTAACTAAAAAAGAGATCTCCGCGGGAAAACAAAGCTATGCTCAAAGTAAAGAGCATCAAAAAATGGAACGCAAACTTACACGTAAGGTCGCAGAATTAGAAGCTAAAGTTGAAGAACTCGATGAAAATAAAACTGAACTAGAACAAGCGATGGCATTACCAGAAAACTTCAACGATCTCGATAAGATGGCAAAATTACAAGCACAGCTCGAAACGATCACAGCTCAATTAGCCCAAGCCGAAACAGACTGGGAAAACAGCAGCATGGAACTGGAAAATTTCAACAGTGAAAACTAGAGCACAGTGCCGATAACTCCTAAAAAATAACGCGGGGCCCACTACGATGCAAAATCATAGGGGGCCCCGCTTTATTTATCCTATCTAAGCTTCTTCTAACCAATCAAATTCTAAACTTGGATCAGCATTTAGATCTAAGTTAGCAAATATCTTATCATTGTAAGCCGCATAACCAGCTGCTCCGATCATCGCGGCATTATCACCACAGAGTTTCAAAGGTGCTTTTAATAATTCAACGTCTTCAAAGCGTTTCAACTCTTCATCTAAACGATCACGTAGGCCTTGATTAGCTGCTACACCACCAGCCAAGATCAATTGTTTGACCGGATAATTTTCCAGTGCGCGAACTGTTTTTTGTGCTAAAACATCGACGACACTTTGTTGGAAACTAGCAGCTAAGTCAGCTTTACCTAAGGTTTCCCCTACTTGATCAGCATGATGGACCGTATTGATAAAGGCACTCTTTAAGCCACTAAAACTAAAGTCATAGTTATCTTCTTTTTCCATTGCTCGTGGGAAAGCAAAAGTGTCTTTCCCCTTATGCGCTAATTCATCGATCTCTTTTCCGGCTGGATACGCCAAACCTAAAACACGTCCGACCTTATCATATGCTTCACCTGCTGCATCATCCCGTGTCTCGCCGATGATCTTAAAGTCATTTGGTCCGGCCAGGTAGACTAATTCCGTATGTCCACCTGAGACAAGTAATGCTAAGGCTGGAAATTGGATCTCACCGGCAAAATTGGCAGCATAGATATGTCCTGCCATATGATTGACCGGGATCAAGGGAAGATCGTGCGCAAAAGCGATCATCTTAGCGGCTGTGACCCCGACTAATAATGAACCCACTAAGCCTGGACCATAAGTCACCGCTACAGCATCCAAGTCAGCATAGGTCACTGCAGCTTGTTCTAAGGCATCCGCAATGCATAAAGTTATCTGTTCGATGTGGTGGCGACTAGCAACTTCGGGAACGACACCCCCGAAACGCTTGTGGCTCTTGATCTGGGTTGCAACGATATTTGAGAGGATCTTATTTCCATTTTCGATCACCGCAACGCTTGTCTCATCACAGCTTGATTCAAAAGCCAAGATCAAATTCCGATTTTTTTCCATCCTTTTTCAACTCTCTTTTTTAAATTTCTGTTTACCAAGTTATAGCTATATTCTAGCCCATCTTCATCTTTGTAATAAGCATTTTTGACAGCTACTTCTTTAAAGCCAGCTCGCCGATATAGTGCTTGGGCTTCTAAATTGCTCCGTCTGACATCTAAGCTCAAACGACGACACCCGTATTTTTTAGCTTCGATCTGCAAAGTCTCTAACATCATCAGCCCTAACCCTTGATGTTGATATTCGGGTAAAACTGCAATATTAGTCACATGCGCTTCATTAGGTCCATAAGCAAGATCACACCCGGCAAAAGCTACCATGCGATCTTCGTAACGCACAACGATGTAAAGCGAAGTCAATTTATTTTGAATATGTTTTTCAAAATCTCCATAGCTCCAAGGCTGATGCCCAGCATATACCGAACTTTCGATCTCAAGCATTTCAGCAATATCAGGTACGATCGCACGACACATCAAATAATTTTTGTCCTCAACAACTACATTATGACAACCAAAATCTAAATTAGGGGTCGCTTGTACTGGTTTTAGCAACACCAAAAGTTTATCTTTATACTTTTTCAACATAAGAATCCGCTTGATCCTTTCCAGGGTGTTTTTCCATCCATTGTACTTCTGCTTGTGTCAAACGTAAATAATGTGGTACAAATGTCAAAGTATCCGCTACAGGACGCTCTTTACCCAAAAGTCCTAACAAATAAGCACTCGGATAATCATCTTTAGGCGCACTAAAGCGATAATTACCAGCTGTAAGCAGTTCTTCAAAGCGTTCACGATAAACCTTAGCATCCGCTCCGATCAAGCAAGCTTTTTTATCCTTTAAAAATTCGCATAACTCAACGACTGAGAGATGCTGATCTGGTAAAACTTCCACTAATTTACCTGCCTTATTTTGATAAACACCAGCAAAAACATTTTCGCGACGCGCATCAAAGATCGGTACTAAAAGTTCATTCGTATCATTTTGACAATTAGTCGCCAAAAGCTCTAAGCTTGAGACCCCGACTAACTCTTTATTCAAAGTAAATGCTAATGTCTTAGCTGCCGTCACTCCGATCCGAAGTCCCGTGTATGAACCCGGTCCGGCAGAAACAACGATCCGATCGAGATCTTGTGGTGTTGTATCTGACTTTTTGAGCATTTCAGAAATGATCGGCATCAAAGTCGTACTGTGCTTTCGCGCCATATTGAGCGTTGTTTCTGCTAATAACGTGTCATCTTCTAAAACCGCCACGCTCAGAGGACGATTTGAAGTATCCAAGGCTAATATCTTCATCTTGCAGCTAACTTCCTTTTATCTAATCTTATTACTTAAAATCACAATGAATATCTTAACATAAATCATTACAGAAAAAAGCTTTTATTTCAATTAGACAGCCTATCGACATTCATTGGTTTAATCGTTATAATAAAAAAACGGTATTTTGCTAATTTTGTGTACCACTAGCGCTACTGGTACACCTAGAAAGGAAGATGCAAAATGAAAAAAATTCTTATTTTGCACACTGGTGGTACGATCGCAATGTCAGAAGACGAAAACGGTGCGGTCGCTCCCGGAAAAGAAAATCCCCTCAATCAATTTAAGAATCCTTTTGGGACTGAGTATGAACTCGTGATCGAAAACATCTTCAACATCCCCTCACCCCATATGGATCCCGCTAATATGCTCGTCTTGCAACAACGGATCATCAAAGCTTATGAGAATGAAAATATCGATGGGGTCGTGATCACCCATGGGACTGATACGCTTGAAGAAACAGCTTATTTTCTCGATCTAACTATCCCATTTAAACTTCCGATCGTCTTGACCGGAGCGATGCGTTCAGCTAATGAGATCGGTTCTGATGGCTTGTACAACTTCAAAACCGCGATCTTGACTGCTGCTAGTCCTGAAGCTAAAGGCATGGGCGTCTTAGTGGTCATGAATGATGAGATCCACACGGCTCGCTATGTGACTAAGACCCATACCACTAATGTTGCGACCTTTAGAACTCCGACTTTTGGTCCGATCGGGCTGATCTTGCGCGATGAAGTGCGTTTTTTTGAAAAATTGCTCCGCCACCGCAGTGTTTTGATCGATCACGTGGTCGACCATGTTTATCTTTTCAAAGCATATGCTGGGATGGACCCAGAATTACTTGAAATAGCGCTCAATAACCAAACTAACGGTGTTGTGATCGAAGCTTTGGGTGCGGGTAATCTTCCGCCTAGAGTTTTGCCTGTGCTCGAAAAATTACTGGCCAAAAAGATCCCTGTAGTCCTTGTATCCCGGAGTTTCAACGGGATCGCCCAAGATGTTTATGCTTATCCTGGTGGAGGTGTCCAACTAAAACAAATGGGCGTTACCTTCTGCCACGGTTTAAATGGACAAAAGGCTCGGATCAAACTCTTAGTCGGGCTAAGCGCTGGTCTAAGTGGCGCTGAACTAGCCGATTTTGTTTCGGATGCTGTTTCTTAATATAAAAAATGAGAGTGTAAAACAATACGCAACACCGTATGTTTTTACACTCTCATTTTTTATTATTTCCAAGTCACTTGTGCACTACAACTCAAAGTTCCATCAGCCATATAGATCTCGTGTAACGTGGTCAACTCGTCTTTTGAGCGAAGCAATTCCACTTTACTGGTGCAGGTTTGCCCATAATTCAATTCATGTTCATATTTAATGTTCAAAGCTACCGGCTCGTGTTCCATTAAAAAATCTTTATCTAAAACATCTAGCATCCATTCGATATAATGAACATTATTGACATGATGATTACTATCGATATCAAAATAGCGCACCCGATAATCTTTAGCTAACATAACTTCTTCTAACCGCTTAGGACTTGCTGACCGTTCGATCGATCTGATCGGTTCAGGTCCAAAAGGTGCGATCACATCAGAGGTTATCCGCGTGATCTTTCGCGTTTCGAGATCAAGCAATACAAAAGCCGTATGCATCTTAGCCAACAATTCGCCTTGTTCATCCCGAAGATAAAAATTCCGATAACAAAAATAGCGATTATAGGCCGTTGCTTTCGTTTCGATCACAACTTTTTCATCACGTCTAGGTAAGCGAGTGATCGAAAGCAAGTGTTGTGTGATCACCCAACCATAACCTTGCGCATTCAACTTTTCTTCCGGCATCCCGACATCTTTTCCTTGCGCATAGGAAGCTAACATCATCAGATCGACCAATTTTCCTAGACTCAGTTTACCTGTAGGGTCCGTTTCATAGTACACGATCTGATGGGGCATGCGATATAAATTTTCTGCCATTGTCTTATTTATCCTTATAATTGATGATATTCGTTATAAACATCCTGTTTTTTCAAACCATTTAATTTTGCGACCTCTTTGATCGCTGCATTAGGCTTCAACTGTTTTTGTGCTATCAAAGCCGTTACTTGCTCAGCTAATGGCAACTCCAGTAAAGGATCGGCTTTTTTAGCTCGTGGGGCACTATTGCCTTGGACCACGAGCACAAATTCACCCCGGATCTCTTCATTGGTAGCCCATTCCACCGCATCGGCCAACGTTCCGCGTAAGAACTCTTCATAACGCTTAGTCAACTCGCGACACAAAGCGATCTCACGCTCAGGGCCAAAAACAGCTTGCATTGCCTGCAAGGTCTTTTTCAAGCGATGTGGTGCTTCATAAAAGATCAGTGCGCAAGTTTGTTGTTCTAATTGCTCTAAAACTTCACGCTGCTCATTTTTCTTCCGGGGTAAAAAGCCATAAAACATAAAGGGTTGAGGCGCTATCCCCGAAGCGATGAGAGCACTCAAAGCTGCATTAGCTCCTGGCAGTGGGACGACCGCAATGTCAGCTTGGATACAAGCTTTGACTAATTCATGGCCTGGATCACTGATCGAAGGCATCCCTGCATCACTTACTTGAGCTAGATCTTGTCCCGCCTGAAGTTTCTCGATCAAATACGGGATCCGTTCCTGCGTATTATGCTCATGAAAGCTGATCTGCGGGGTTTTGATCTCAAAATGGTTCAACAAGCGCATCGTATTACGCGTATCTTCCGCACAGATCAGATCAACCTGTTCTAAGATCTCAAGTGCCCGAAAAGTCATGTCTTGTAGGTTCCCGATCGGTGTCGGTACCAAATATAACGTTCCTTGCTCATTTTTTTCTCTAAAACTACTCTTTTGCTTAATTGACATTAATGTCGCTCCCCATAGATAACATCTTGACAAAAGACACACGGCTCATCATTTATCCGCCGTGAGCCATACATGTTGTCTACATTACAAACATGGAAGCCTTCTTCATAAAGCTTTTCCAAATTCTTACGTGACTTAGAGAGGCCCGCTTCTTCATTGCTTGTCTCTTGTGTTTTCTTTTGTTCTAATTCGTGAAGTCTTTCACGTAGATGTTGATTTTCGATCTCTAACTCTGCATTTTTCTCGATGATCCGTGTCATCTCTTCTTTCACGCTCGCCAGCATCGCTTGTACATCACGTGACATTTCTTCCATATTTTCAAAATTGTCATATAATTCGCGTTTATCCACAAAATCACCTTCAACCTGTTATCATGCTTGATACCAACTGCATAAATTCAAAGTCAGTGCCTCTAAGATACTCTGAAATGAGACATTGACCGCTCGTTGCCGTTTAGTCGAAAGGACAGCTTCAACGGCGCGGATAGCTCCATTTTCCGGAATTTTTAAATTTCTTTCATTGAGCTCTTTACTATACATTATAAAGGCAACGTCCTCATTTTTACCATATTTTAACAATAAAATATCACGTGTTAATAAGACTATCAACTGTAATAACCGATCTTGGCTAGCTTTATCGGTCGCATACGGCATCAATTTGGTCTGGACCCCTACAAAAGCCCGCCAATCATTTCGTAAAACTTGATTAAACCATTCCCAAACATTGACGAGTAATTTATTAAAATCTTCGTCACCATCAAGCTCTTGGGCTTCTTTTTGGCTATTAGTCAAATGTGCTAATAAATTAGCCTTATCTGCCCCGATCCCTTTAGTCTCTAACGTTGCAACTAATTTCTTCAATGTCAACGAAGACAATTCGACTAACTGGCACCGTGAGATGATCGTTGGCAAGATCTGGTTTACACTATCTGTCAATAAAAAGGCCGTCACATCGCCACTTGGTTCTTCTAAAAATTTCAACAGACTGTTAGCAGCACTGATCGTCATCTTTTCAGCATTTTGAATGATAAAAAGTTTCCGATTGCTCTCGACCCCACTCTTAACGAATTCGGCTTTCAAATATCTGATCTGGTCGACTTTGATTGAATTCCCTTCTGGCTTGATCTCAACCACATCAGGCTGATTATTTTGGGCGATCCGCCGACACTCACTGCACTTTAAGCATGGATGACCGTTTTGCTTTTGCTTGCAAAAAACGGCTTGGGCGACCCAATGAGCTAGCTTATTTTTGCCAGTCCCACGTGGACCAGAAAATAAATAAGCATGGGCCAATTTTTTATTGTCCACCAATTTGGCAAAATGCTTTGTCAAACGTGGTTGGAGCTCGATGATCGACTGTTCCATAAACTTCAACTATATCAAATGTGGCGCCATCAAGACTGGATGACTAGAAAAAATATAGTTTTCCCTTCTTAATTTATTTCTTGTTATCAGTTGCACATTTTTTCTTTCTAACTGACCTCTGCTTAAAAATGAAAGAACTGTTCGACCGGTAAAACGAAAACGGTGGCCCCACCGACTTCGACCTCGACCGGATAAGTCCGCTCAACTTGACCTTCAACATTCACTGGTGGCGTGATATATTCCGCACGTTTAGAAGATGCATGCTTGATCAACGCTAAAACTTCAGCTACCCGTTCGTCTTCGATCCCGATCATGAAAGTCGTATTGCCCGACCGTAGAAAGCCCCCGGTCGTTGCTAACTTAGTCGCTCTAACATCAGCTTCAACAAAAGCATTGTTCAAATTATTGCTATCCTTATCTTGGACGATCGCAATGATCATTTTCATTTTAAAACACCTAGTTTCTAACGGGAATTTTACTACTTAAGACTAGCTCAACATCAGCTATCACATCAGCCAGTTTTTGGCTGGCATCGATCGTCACGATCCGCTCATTTTCAGCGGCGAGTTTTTGATATGCTTGATAGACAGTCTCGTAAAACGATAGTGCTTCTTTATCCAAGCGGTTAACTTCATCTTGCCGATTCTTTTTGATCCGCTCAAGTCCTAGACTCGGTTCGATCGCTAAATAAATGGTCAGATCTGGTTCTAGACCAGCTGTTGCAAACTGGTTCATCTGCTTGACTTCAGCTACTCCGATGCCGCGCCCAGCCCCTTGATAAACCAAAGAACTATCGACAAAGCGATCACACAGGACTACCTTGCCCGCTTCTAAAGCCGGAAGCACTGTTTCAACTAAATGCTGACGCCGTGCAGCCGCATATAATAAAGCTTCAGTCCGCGCATCCATTTCAGTGAATTTTTCATCTAAAATAACATTTCGGATCTGTTCTGAAATACGATTACCGCCCGGTTCACGTGTCCGTAAATAATCGATCTTGGCAGCTTTTAACTTAGCTTCGATCGCGTTTAGGACACTAGTTTTCCCTGATCCATCAGTACCTTCAAAGGTAATAAAAAATCCGCTCACTTGTAAAACCCCATTTTCATTTATTGATTTTATTGTACTGTAACATTTGTCAGCTGTCCACGACCCCATCTTTTCAAAAAGAAAAAGCCTGCCACTTCAGTCGGACTGCTTGACAGGCTAGTTTTTAATAATTGATCACTGACGCTTGAATATGGCCCTTGACCTGACGATATTTAGCTTCACGGTAGAGAAACTCATACTTCGCACGAGCTAGACTCACTTCAGCTAACAATTCATCATCAACATCATAGACTGCAGCTGCAGTTTGGCGGGCTTGATCCCAATCCAACTTAGCTTGATCAATATCTTCTAATAATAATTCATTAAAAGAGCGTCTAAGTTTTTGCTTATTTCTTCTAAACATCAACTTCACCCCAACTAGATCTCTTGGCGGTTTTTCACCGCATTATACAGTGTCATCTCATCAGCATACTCAATATCACTTCCGACCGCTAAGCCGTGTGCTAAACGGGTCGTCATGATATTAGCTGGTTTGATCAACTTCGAAATATACATCGCCGTTGCTTCACCCTCAGGCGTTGCATTAGTCGCTAAAATGACCTCTTTGATCTGGCTATTTTGCTGGAGACGTCGCAGTAAGCTGGTAATATTGATGTCTTCAGGGCCTTTACCTTCGATCGGCGACAAAACACCATGTAAAACATGGTATAAGCCACGATATTCCTGCATTTTCTCCAAAGCCATCACATCTTTGACCTGCTCGACTACGATAACTTGACTTTGATCGCGGGTCTTATCCGCACAGATCACACACGGATCATTTTCCGTGATGTTGCCACAGATACTGCAGTAACTGAGATCTTTTTTGGCGGCGACCAGTGCTTTAGAAAAAGTAACAACATCGCTTTCCTCCATGTCGATCGTAAAAAATGCCAAGCGAGTTGCGGTCTTTTCACCGATCCCTGGCAACTTTAGATAACTATCGATCAACTTAGCGATCGGTTCAGGATATTGCATCGTCTAACCTTCTTTCACGCTTAAAAGCCAGGCATGTTGCGGGAATATTTACCCATTGTCTTTTGTGTTTGGTCATCGATCTTAGCCATCGCATCGTTAACAGCCATGATAACTAGATCTTGTAACATATCAACATCATCTGGATCGACAGCTTCTTCTTTGATCGCAATATCAGTCATCTTGTGATCACCAGTGAACTTAACCACTACCGCATCATCAGAAGCATGACCTTCAAAGATCGTTGCATGTAATTCTTCTTGATCCTTTTGCATTTGCTTTTGCAATTTTTGCATTTGTTTCATCATACCTTGCATGTTCATTCCACGCATCATAATAAATCATCCTTTCAAATTCTAATCATTTTTGACTTCAACTAATTGTTCCCCAAAGAGTTCTTGGGCTTTAGCAACGACTTCAGGCACAACTGGCTGTGACGGTGCTTGGCTCACTTGTTCATCACTTTCAGGTGCTTTTTGCCTGACATCACCATGTTCACTCAAATAGCGACTTCTGATCTCAGGCCAACGATTACCCGGGATAAAGATCAAATGTGGAGCTGCACCGAGCAAACGACTCAGTCCATTGCCTAAAACATCTTGGAGTTCTTGATTTTCAAGGGCACGTTGGCATAAGATGTCGTATTCAAAACCGATCACGACACCATCTGAGCTAGCTGCGACCGGTTTAGCGACTTGCATCATCGCGCGCTGAGTCACATTCAACATATTCATCATATCGCCCCAAACTTGGCGAACTTGCATCAGATCTTGCTTCGAAGCTTGGTCTAAGACTTCATAGATCTTGCTCAAATTCAGCTTCAACTCACCATTTTGCTTAGTGGCTTTACGGTTTGATCTTGGTGGCGTCGGCGTTTTAGCAGGTACACCCGAGGTTTGGAGCTGTTTGAAACTTTGCTCCAATGCGTTGAGCTGCTTTTGCAACTGTGACATTTTAGCATCAGTTGCTGGATCGGAAGTGACCTGCGTTGTGACCGGTGCCTTTGTGACCTGTAACCGGGACAATTTGACCGTTAGTACTTCTAAATAGATCGCTTCATGGACAGTAAACCGCATATTTTCTTGTTGCTCATTTAAAACATCGATCATTTGGTAGAGCTGTTCGGGATCGACCTCACCAGCAAATTTTTTAAAATCCTCATCAAGCATCCCTAACTCGCTTTCTTCGACGAGCTTTGGTGCTTGTTGATATAATAAAAGGTCACGACAGTAATTGATCAGATCCTCGATCAAACGCTTGGCATCCTTGCCATCTTCCAAGATCTCATGGATCGTAGCTAAAGCACTGCTCGTATCTTTAGCCACGACTTGATGCAGATACTTAGTCAAGTTATCACGTGTAACACTTCCGGTGACAAGTAACGCATTATCCAATGTCACTTGGTTATCCCCAAAAGACAACACCTGATCTAAAATACTCAACGCATCCCGCATCCCACCTTCAGCCGCCTTAGCGATCACTTTGAGTGCTGCTTCATCATAAGTAAAGCCTTTTTGCTGTAAGATATACTCCATCCGCTTTAAGATCGCTCGTGGAGTGATCCGGCGAAAATCAAACCGCTGTGTCCGCGAAATGATCGTCGTCGGGATCTTATGCGGCTCAGTCGTCGCTAGGATAAAGACGACATTAGCGGGTGGTTCTTCTAAAGTTTTTAGTAATGCATTAAAAGCTCCGGTCGACAGCATGTGAACTTCATCGATGATATAGACTTTGTAATCCGCTTGTGTTGGAGCGTATTTAGCCTTATCACGAATATCTCGGATCTCTTCGACCCCATTATTTGAGGCCGCATCGATCTCGATCACATCATTTAACCGTCCCGCCGTGATCGCCTTACAAGTCTCACATTGATTGCAAGGTTCACCGTCTTTTTGGTTCCGGCAGTTGATCGCTTTGGCAAAGATCTTAGCCGCCGAAGTTTTCCCAGTTCCCCGCGGGCCGGTGAATAGATAGGCATGTGTCGTCTGTTTTGTCAGCAACGCATTTTTTAGCGTCTTCGTGATAAATTCTTGCCCCACCAGATCACTAAAAACTTGCGGACGCCAGACACGATATAAAGCCTGATAGCTCATCAACCATTGCTTCCTTTCTTTTTCAGTTTAAAAAAAAATCTCGATCAAAGTTAAATGACCGAGAGCCTAATTTCATATTAACTTAGGGCACATGCTGAACCAAACTTAGTGCTGCTTCCTTCCGGACCTGACACGCTTCGTAAGGACAACATTGCCCTAAGGCCTTGCGGCATATTCTATATTACATGAAATTAGGTAAAATTTCCAGTCTTTAAATCAATTATTTTTATTTTTTACGCAAATTCGCAAAAAAGTCACTGAGGATCTGCGCACATTCAGCTTGTAGCAGTCCCTTTTGCACCTTGACTTGATGATTGAAACGTGGATCCGTCAATAAATTCATCAATGTTCCAGCTGTACCAGCTTTTTCATCGGCTGCACCATAATAGACTTTAGCGATCCGCGAGTTGATGATCGCTCCACTACACATTGGACAAGGTTCTAGCGTCACATATAACTCAGCTTCCGGTAAGCGCCAGCTATCCAGCACTTGATTGGCCTGAGCAATCGCGATCATCTCAGCATGCTTTTCGGCTTGTTGTGTCGTTTCGCGCAAATTATGGCCCCGCCCGATGATCTGACCTTGATGTACGATGACACAACCGATCGGGACTTCACCTAGAGCCTGGGCCTTTTTAGCTTCAGCTAGGGCAGCTTGCATAAACTCTTCTCGTTTCATTTTAGCTTTCTTTCACACTTTGTAAAATGAAATAACCCTTATCTTTTAGGATAACTTCACAGTTACCAAAGACTGCTTCCATTTTCTTCTTGGCAGACGGTGCTCCCTGCTTTTTTTGTAAAACAGCAACTAACTTGCCCCCGACAGCTAGATGCTCTTTGGCAGCTTCCAAGATCTCATGTACGACCGCTTTGCCTGCTCTGATCGGCGGATTGGTCACGATCAACTGATAATCTGTCTTCGTTACATTTTCATAGATGCTCGAAGCAAAGATATTGACATTTTCGATATCGTTTTGGGCTGCATTTTTTTGAGCTAATTCTAGCGCTAATTCATTGACATCGACCATATCAACGGTCACAGCCGGAGCTTTTTTTGCCAAAGCTAAGCCGATCGGGCCATAACCACAGCCAACATCCAAGATCGCACCGGAAAGATCGGTCGTTGCTAGAGCATTTAACAAGACGCGCGAGCCATAATCAACTGTATTTTTGGAAAAGACCCCGTTATCTGTTACAAAAGTAAACTCGTGTCCTAATAGTTCAAAATTCCAATATTTTTCATCATGTTCGACATTTGGATTCTTTGAATAATAGTAGTTTTCCATTCAGTCACCAAATTTCCTTTTCAAGTTATCTTCACTTTCCTAATTATATCATATCTAGCTTTAGGCTTTGCTTACAAGACAATAACAAAAAACTAAGGACAGGGCTTACCCTATCCTTAGCTTACTCAAGCAAGGTCTTTACCATTAGTTGCGATCACTTTTTGATACCAATAAAAAGAATCTTTCGGAGTCCGCTTCAAACTCCCCTTACCCTCATCATCTTGATCAACATAGATAAAGCCATAGCGTTTTGACATCTCAGACGTAGAAAACGAGATCAGATCGATCGGTCCCCACATCAAGTAACCGAGTAATTTCACTCCATCAGCGATCGCTTCTTGCATCTGTTCGATATGTTCCCGCAAGTAATCGATCCGGTAATCATCATGTATCTTACCATCACTATCTGGTGCTTCGAGCATCCCGATCCCATTTTCAACGATAAATAACGGCACTTGGTAACGATCCCACAGCTCGTTTAAAGATATCCGCAGTCCCACTGGATCGATCTGCCAGCCCCAAGGTGTTTCTTCAAGATATTTATTCTTGAGACCATGTGAAAAGTTACCTAGATCCTCATTTTCTCCTGCAGCTGTCACAGTCGACATGTAATAGCTAAAGCTCAAATAATCAACTTTACCTTCTCTTAGAACTGCTTGATCACCAGGTTCCATTTTGATCTTGATCTTATGTTCAGCAAAGAAACGGTTCATGTAGTTAGGATACTCTCCTCTGACTTGGACATCGGTACAAAATAGGTTTCGGTCATTTGCTTGCTGAGTAGCTAAAACATCAGCTGGATCAGTCGTTGCTGGATAAGTCTGCATACGTGCCAGCATACATCCCATCTTGTCTTCTGGCTCCATCTCATGCAATTGTGTGGTCGCTAAGGCACTGGCGATAAATTGATGGTGTAAAGCTTGATAGCGTTGTTGTAATTTTTCTTGCTCGGTCAAGCCGTCTTCGAGCGCCCCAGTTTCATGAAAGCCCCAAGCCCCAGTATTGATCTCATTGAAAGTGATCCAATACTTGACCTTATCTTTATAGCGTTCAAAAACAGTTTGCGTAAAGCGCGTAAAATCACTGACGACTTCTCGACTAGCCCAGCCATTGTATTTTAAGGTCAGCCCTAAAGGCATCTCATAGTGCGATAATGTCACGACTGGCTCAATGTTATATTTTTTCATTTCAGCGATCAAATTATCATAAAATTTCAGCCCTGCCTTATTCGGTCGCTTTTCATCGCCATTAGGAAAGATCCGGGCCCAAGCAATCGAGATCCGTAGCGCCTTAAAGCCCATTTGCGCAAATAATTTGATATCGGCTGGATATTGATGATAAAAGTCGATCCCCCGCCGTTTAGGATAATCACCTACTGTTTGCTCCGCTAATGCTTCTCTAAGGGAATCTTTAGTCACATTCCCCATTGAGATCTGTTGCCTATCAGCAGCCTTTTTTACGATTTCGGCAGTCGTCAGACCTTTGCCATCAGTAGCGAAAGCCCCTTCGATCTGATTTGCTGCTGTAGCACCACCCCATAGAAAATCTTTGGGAAATGCATGTGGATAATCTGTTTGATACATCTTGCTTACCTTCTTTATCATTAACTCACTTTGAGCGTAGCACTTTTAGCTAATCGATACAAACGTTTACACTTATTCTTTTAGGCACCAAAAAAAGCTGTAGTTTTACCTACAGCCTTTAGCCTTACTTATTTATCCGTTGGCGATTTTCCAAGGCTAATTCGGACAAGTAACGGTAGAGTGGTAAAATATCGATTCGCTTAGGAAATTCAAATTTCATCGTTGTCAGATTTTCCTTATGTGGCTTTTGATAAACATTTTCCAAAACAGTCACTTTGATCTCACTATCATCGATCCCAAACCCAGCTGTCTCGATCGTTACATCAACGACCCCATCTAAATAGATCGTGTGGTAAGCGGTCTTTTTACCCGTCGCCCCCTGCTTATCAACAAAAATCATCCGATAATTTGTAAAGATCAAGGCATCGCGAACCAGTTTATAGCCACTGCTGATCGTTTCGTCTGTCAGTAAGAAGTCGCCATATTCTTGGGTCAATTCACGCACACTGACTTCAGAGTAGTTTCCCAAGGCACCTTGGACTAAATTTTTAAACATTTGACTCACCCTTTCACAAAATCATTTACATCTTGATTTTAAAGGAACCTGGATAAATCAGCTACTAAAAAGCCTTCTGAAGTGTTTGTACATTCAGAAGGCTAAAGTATAAGGATACATCATGCGCTTGATCGGAATTGAACCGATGACCTACCGCTTAGGAGGCGGTTGCTCTATCCTGCTGAGCTACAAGCGCAAAAAATAGAATAGTCGTTAAAAACGACTACTCTATTATAGGAAGAATCACTTATAAAGTCAATGATCCTAGTAACCGACCTCGATCTCTTTTAGTAATTTCATGAAATTATGCCGTCTGATCCACTTAGCTAAAGGTACAACGATCTTAGTTTGTAATTTAGAAGTCTGCTTTTTGGCCAAACTCTCTTCATAATAATCGACTTTGACCTGATTTTTAGCTAAAGGTGTCAATTCATAAGCTTCTTTTTTCACATAATGATCTGTTTCGATCTGTAAATGATAACTGCGATCCGGGATCAACTTGATGACCTTGAGTTGAGCTTTGGTCTGATGATCTAACTTAGTTGCATAGCTTAGATCAGATAACTCAGCCACAGTCAAGTCACGTCCTGTTTCTTGCTTGATATCATACAGGAGCGTATCCAACAAACGCTGAAATAAATATTCGGCTGAAACATTCAAATTCATTGAAATTTCCATCTGCTCTTCCTCTTTCTGCTAGCTTTACTCTCAGTATATCACTTTATCTGCTTTGCACCAGTTATCTAACTTTTCTTACGTTTTCCTTTATTTTTTTGGTCACGTTTGCGGTTCTTTTTCCGCTTTTTCTTAGCGGAGTCAGCTTGTGCCACTGGCTTATTCGCCTTTTTACGAACTGGACGACTAGGCGCTTGTTTCTTCAACTCAGCTAACTCAGTTTGATCAGTAACTAGTTGCCGTTGATAGAGGTAAACTGGAGCTAGTTCATAGCCTTTTTCTTTGACCAATTGTTTAAACATCCGTAGATCGCGTTCATTACCGATATTAATGACGGTCCCATCAGCCCCCATACGACCTGTCCGCCCAACACGGTGAATATACGTATTGACATTTTTAGGCAGATCATAGTTCACGACAGCCGGTAATCCTGGAATATCTAATCCTCTAGCCGCTACATCGGTGGTCAATAACAAAGCCACTTCTCGTTTGCGCAATTGGCGTAAAGCTTGTTCACGTTCAACTTGACGCTGTTCACTATTCAAACGCGCAACGTTAACATGTGCATGTTTTAACTTTTCGTATGCATAATTTAATTCTGCTGTTTGTTTGAAAAAGACTAGGGCGCAAAACTCATCTAACTGCGCTAATCTGCGCAAAGCATCCACGCGCTTTCTTTGTGGAACTTCTAACACATAGTGGTCCACTTGACCTTGGGTATGATCGACTTGGCACACATCGATCACAGTTGGTTCGATCCCAAACCAGCGATGTAATTCTGCCAAGATCGGAGCTTTAGTAGCTGAAAAGAACGAAACAGCCACCTCACCGGGCGCATGCGCAATGATCTCACGACAATCAGCTAACGTTTCAGCTTCACCCAACAACTCATCGGCCTCATCGATCACGATCGCTTCTAGTTTATGCAATTTTAATTTTTTATCATTGATCAAGTTCAATAACCGCCCTGGAGTACCGATCACAACTTCAGGTCGCTTTTTTAATTTTTCGATCTGGCGTTTGACGTTTGCGCCCCCGATCAAAGATAAGACATTAAGCTCAAGTAACTTAGCCCATGGTCGGATCACATTAGTCAACTGTGCTGCCAATTCTTGCGATGGCGCTAAGATCAATAATTGTGTCCCATCCTTAGGCAAAAGTTGTTCTAACAATGGTAATGCGTAGGCTAAAGTCTTACCCGAACCGGTTGGCGCTAAACCTAAGACACTCTCACCGCGCGCTAGTAATGGTGCGACTCCCGCTTGGATCGGTGTTAGGTCTTTAAAGCCTTGTTCTTTAAAATAATTCTCAAATTTTGGATTCATACTTACCTTTCTCAGTAGTTAACCTCATGCTCATCAGCCGGAAAAGCAAGTCCTGCACTTTGACGTAATTTATACAAGACATGATTTACTTCAACGGCTACGGCTAACCACTCCTGCTGTAACTGCTTATTTTGCAGTGAATCCGTATCCCGTAAAACCTCTCCAAAAGCCTTTGCTTCAGCTAACATTGGATTTTTAGCCGGATCCACTGATAACATTGTACCATTTCCTGTGGCATCGACCAATTCCACTTTTTGTAATTCAGCCGCATTATCCATCACGATCGTCTCTTTTAGACCGTAAATTTCACCCGGTAGATATGAATTAGCTGTCTTACCAACATTTAAGACCACATCATAGCCCGGATAGTTCAAAATAGCCGTCCCAGAGCCATCGATCCCGTTACGTAATTTTACTGGATAATAGTGGGCATCTTCTGGGATCCCAAACCAACTGATCGCATCATAGACAAGGTATACACCTAGATCTTGCAAAGCTCCACCGGAAAACTTAGGTGAAAAGACATTTGGTTCTTCGCCCGCTAAAAATTGATCATAACGTGAGGAGTATTTTTTATAGGTCAGATCAGCCCCCTGGATCACAGGTAACTCTTTGACTGCTTGCTTGACACTTTGAAAATTTGGCTCGTGAAAATGTCTAGCTGCCTCAAAGCAATAAAGTTCTGGATGATGATGTAAGTATTTCTGCAAGACTTTGAGTTCTGCTGGGTTAGAGAACATCGGCTTTTCAACGATCACATGTTTCTTGGCTTTTAAGGCTTGAAGGGTCTGTTCAAAATGCAAATTATTGGGAGATGCAATGTAGACCACCTCAAAAGTGCCTTGTTCAAAAAATTCACTTAAATTATCAAAATATTCTGTTACATTTTTGAAATCTGCACCAAATTTTTGTGCTGTGGCTAATTTCCTTGAATATACGCTGGTCAAAGTAAACTCACCTGTCATTTCTGCAGCCTCAACAAATTGTTTGGTGATCCAATTAGTACCAATAATCCCGAGTTTCATGATAAGTAACCCCTTTCAATTCTTCATTCGCATTTATTATAACAGACTTCGAAACATTAGCGTACTAAGAGCTGATTTATCCCAATTTTTTAAGTTAAAATATTCCAAAAGTATGACAAAATTTCTATTATGTTTCATTTTCAAATATTGCTGGTGTTTTACTATTTTTACGGTATAAATCGTGGTATATTATACTCAATAAGAAAATTGGAGGGGTTGAAGCAATGAAACGCAAGGGCTTGATCAGTTTAGGCCATACTTTATTCAGTAACGTGATCAATTTTAACAAGAAAAGCAAGCAACCACAGGTGTCCCTACCGCTGATCTATGCCGGTAGTTGGCAATTTACCGATGAATTAAGTAATCGAACTCATTGTCTTGAGATCACAACTGACTTGCGTATTTTGATCGACCACCGCGAACTTGCGGGCCAGGTCCAGACCCTTACCGCTAAAGAACTGATTTTTTTGGATGGTTACGGCTACCATTTGCGGATCGATGCCGTTGACAGTAAACCCATCAGCGTCTATGACGAAGCTGATAACCGTGTCTATGAGTTAGTTGATGAGCTTGATCATGACACACCTTGTTTATAGCATTTATAGTTGGACTTTCTCGACGTAGGAAGTCTTTTTATTTTAAGCAAACAAAAGGCGGTGAGGCTAACTATGCCTCACCGCTTTTTAGATCCAACCATCTGATGACCTTGTTGCAACTGTTGTAAAGTTCCAGCAAAAGCCAGCTTTCCGTCTTTTAAGATCAAAAAACGTTGCGCGATCTCCTGTAATTCCTCTAAATAATGGCTTGTGATCAAAAAGGTCTTACCTAATACTTGCAGGTTTTTGATCTGTTGCCAAAATTTTTGCCGACTTACCACATCCATCCCAACTGTTGGCTCATCTAAAAAGATCAACTCAGGATCACCGGCTAAGCATAAGGCAAAATTTAACCGCCTTCTTTGACCACCAGAAAGTTTGGCCAAAAAGGTATGTTGTTTATCTGCTAGATCAGCGATCTGTAACAATTCGGTATAATTTTTGCTATTAGGGTAATAACTTTGCCAAAGTTCGATAATCTCTTTGACCGTTACTCCTTCTAATGAAAAGTCATTTTGTAACATGACACCGATCTTCTCGGTTTTTAATTGCTTACTCCCTAAGATCTCGACTTTCCCGTCATCCTTTGGGGTCATCTGTAGTAAAATATTTAACAAGGTAGATTTGCCAGCACCATTTTTTCCTAAAAGAGCTACGATCTCTCCACGCTCAACTGAAAAACTCAATTGCTTTAGGACTGGTTCTCTGGTATAAGTTTTAGTTAGCCCAGCCACTTCGATAACTTTTTTCATTGCTCTCACTTCCATACTCAAGATAGTTTCATTTTAAATGAAAACTACTCTTGTCCCTAGAACCACCTGTCATGACATTTCATGACAATTGTCACAAAAAAACAGTCGCCCCTTAGACGACTGTTAGTTTAACTATTGATTCGATTGCTTGGTTTAGCATAATTTTGGCCTAAATAATAGGTCAGGATCACTAAAACAAAGAGGCCTACAAAGACCAAATAACTGGACTCGATCCCAAATGTACCACCATTTAACATCGCGTACCCTGAGACCGGATGCGACTCTAGGACCACACTTGTACCATTGATCCCCGAAACTGGGGTACCAAATAACGGTCCTTCGGCAAAGTTCCAAGCACTGTGAAACGCACCGGCCAACCAAAGATCGCCGGTATAGGTCCGAAACAAGCTCATCAAGATTCCAAAGAGTGTCAAGCCAACGAGCGCATTGATCCCGATCCCACTATTACCTAAGTGAGCAACGGCAAATGCCAACGCCGAGATGAGGATCGCCCAACGTTGTGAAACTTCTTTTTCCAATCTTCCTTGTAAATAGCCACGAAAGATCACTTCTTCGGTCATCCCTTGCATCCCAAAGCCTAGCAAAAAGGCTAATAATACTGCCCAATTGGAATTTTGCCAGATGACACTCACACTAAATGCCTTACCTAAGACCGTGATCCCCCAGATCAAAGCAAAAAATGCTATTCCGAGGACATAGCCCGTAGCATAGCGTAAAAACGAGCCTTTTTTATCAAATGGCATGATCTGATGTAACTGTTTTGGATCACCTTTATACTCTTGTTTCAAGATGAAAACAACGATTATCTCACCGATCAAGCCCAAGCCTAGTGCTAGTGGTGAAAAAATATCTCCTAGATCACCCGAAAAAGCAGCCATCAATAAGCCCGTAAAAAGCATGATCAGCCCCATTGGAATCGATGATAGGATCATCAATAGAAGTGTCCATAAAAAAATCCTACCGATCCGTTTTAATTTATCCATCTACTCACATCCTTTTTTACATAAAAATTAAAACATAAAAAATAAGTAAAAGCTAGTAAAATGGGCATAAAATAATACTGTCAGCACCGTATGAATAATAAAAAGCCGTACCATGATGTTTTACATCATGGTACGGCCCTTGTATCACAAGTCTGAACATCTATCCATCAGTTGTTCACTTTTGTCGCATGACCAGTAGCATAGTCGATCTTTAAGCCCTTTTGAACATTAGGGATAAAAACATTATATTCCAACGAACCATCACTTGATTTGGCTTCCAAGTGAGCTCCTGCTGGGACTAAATTATTACCACTATAGATATTTGTCACACGATAACGGACAGTCTTATTACGATCCAAGGCTTTTCGAACAAGACTTTCGTAATAATTTTGGCCTGTTGAATACTTTGCATTAGCTTCATTAGCCCAAGCAGTTTGAGTCGCAATATTTTTAGGATTGCTCTCACTCGCATCAAAACCACGAATATTTCCAACTAAAGCATACCCTAGTAAGTGACCGCGATCATAAGCATGGTTGTAGGCGCCACTTAAGTTAGTGAGTTGCTTAAAGCCCTGTGGTTTCCATTTAGTCGAACCATTATTAGTTTGGTGGCGATTCTTGTATTGACGCGTTGTCCTATTCAAAAGGGCGTTTGCCACCGTCGGACGTTTCAAGCTATCGACTTCATTTGTTGCATAAGGTGCACTAGAAACCTTAGCTTTTAGATCTGCCTTGTTGTTATTAACGATAAAAGCCCCACTGTTGTTCCATTTGAGATTTTGCTCACCGCCCAATTGTTTAACAACATCAGGTGTCAAAACTGTTTGGGCTAATTGTTGTGATGGGGTGCTCTTTTTTAGTTCACCCGAGCCACTCGAGCTATTTTTTTGATGTGTACGCCAGCCACCATAGTGAGTAGTTGCTTTGGCCGTTACCGGTGCCCCGATCGCACCACTGAGCATCAAAGCTGCCGCAAATCCGGTCAGTATTTTTTTGAACTTCATAATGTCCTCCGTAAAAAAAGACCAACAGAATCATCCATTGGTCTCTGTTTGTTCGATTATTATAAAATGTTGATATTATGTGCGCGACAAGTTTCGATCATTTCCTTTGGCCAAATACTTGCTTGAACTTCACCAACATGCGCTTTACCTAGTAACAACATACATAAACGAGATTGTCCGATCCCGCCACCGATCGTATATGGCAATTCCTTATTCAAAACCATTTGATGGTATGGTAATTGCTTACGATCAAGGGCATCTGCTGCCTCTAATTGGGCTAGCATCGAGTCTTCGTCAACGCGGATCCCCATGCTTGAAAGCTCTAACCGACAGTTGAGTGGCTCATACCAGAATAAGATATCACCATTCAAGCTCCAATCATCATAGTCAGGAGCACGGCCATCATGTTTTTGACCACTCTTTAACGTGCCACCGATCTGCATTAAAAAGACTGCGCCGTGTTCTTGGCAGATCTTGTCTTCACGTTCTTCAGACGTGAGCTCTGGGTACATATCTTCTAATTCTTGAGTTGTGATAAAGAAGATGTCGTCAGGTAATTTATTGACTGCTTCAGGGTATTTATACCAGACTTCATTTTCCATGTGCTTGATCACTTTGAAGATCCGTCTGACCGTATCTTCAAGGGTCTTAACATTGCGTTCATCTTTAGCAATGATCTTTTCCCAGTCCCATTGATCGACATAACTTGAGTGATAGTTATCCAACTCTTCATCTTTTCTGATCGCGTTCATGTTAGTATATAGCCCTTCATGTAGCTTGAAGCCGTATTGCTTTAGGGCCATCCGTTTCCATTTAGCTAAAGAATGGACGACTTCGATGGTATCATTTGGGATACTCTCCATCGTAAAAGATACAGGTGTTTCATAACCATTCAAATTATCATTCAACCCCGAACTCTTTTCTACATACATTGGTGCTGAAACACGTGATAAGCCAAGCTCTTTGCCAAATTCATCTTGGAAGGTCTCACGAATATATCGAATCGCTTCTTGTGTCTTTTTGACATCAAGCTTGGGATCATAATCTTTTGGAATAATAAGATCCATAAATGTCATCCTTTCTCAATTAGTTAGTTTAATTTTACCTTAAAATGATTAGATTGCAATCTTTATTTTTTGAATTTCGTACCTTATTTTTTAATTTAACTACTTTTGGCCTTCCAAACGTTTTTGATGGTGGCGTTTTCACCAAAATGTTATACTTACCGTAGTTTATAAATGAAAGGATGATCGTGATGGATTTTACCACACTCGTTCAGAAAAGACATTCGACACGTGATTTTACCGACCAATTTATCCCTAGATCACAGCTTGAGCAGATCATTCAAGATGCTCTAACAACACCATCTTGGGTCAATTCCCAACCTTGGCGCGTCTATGTTGCTACGGGAAAAACTCTAGCTTTGATCAAAGAAAAGCACCGTGAAGCAGTTAAACAAGGCGACCTTGGACAACCAGAATATCCGGTCTTGAGTCGTGATAAGTGGGATCAACGTTCACAGGCAAATATGGCTGCTTGGACGACTGAATTCAAGCAACGCTTCAAGCCTGGTGAAGTCGATTTTCGTAAAAGTCAAGCTGAGCTCTTCAATGCTCAAGCACTCATCTATATCACGCTTCCAAAAGATTTATCCCCTTGGTCAGTCCATGATATCGGGGCTTTTACCCAAAAATTAGTCCTAAGTGCTACCGCTCAAGGACTTGCATCGATCACGGCTTACGAATTAGTCAAATTCCCTACTCTTGTCAAAGAGATCATGGAGATCCCTGACAGTGAGACTTTAGCCGTTGGGGTGGCTTTAGGCTACGCTTCAACTGACCCCTTAAATAGCTTTAGTCCTAATAAACTGACCTTAGAACAAGTCGCTACCTTTAAAGATTAAAAGTGACCAGGCCACCTCATTACGAGAGACGGCCTGATCACTTTTTATGTTCGTATTATCTCGCTTTCCATTCCATCTGATACTCTACTTGACTGGTCGCCTCATCCAGCTGTTCGTTCACCACGGCAAAATCTGCGCGCCGATAGAATTTTAACGCACGTTCATTTTTAGCATAGACGGCTAAACTCAACTGCTCTCTTTCTTGTTTGGCTTTAGCTAACAACTTGCTTCCGATCCCCTTGCCTTGTGCCTTGCTAGCCACAAAGATCCCAGCAATGTGATCAGCTTGCAGTCCGATAAAGCCTAGAAGCTCATTTCCCGCTTCATAGACCCAGATCTCAGCTTGAGGCAGCATTTCTTTAACTAATGCATAGTTGTCCTGCCAATATTTAGCCGGAATAAAATCATGGGCTGAAATATTTGTCGCCAACCAAAGCTCCATGACTTGTTCTAAATCATCGGTTTTAAATTTTCTGATCATAAACTAACCATTCCCTTCCATACCATGATACAATAATTGCACACAACAAAAAAGCGAGGACTTAACAATGGAACAGATCCTTGAGTATATACAACGTATCGATGATCCAGATAACCGTTTGATCTTTGGCGACTTTATCAACTGGTTAATGACTGACTTTCCTGAATTAAAGCCAGAATACAAATGGAATCAGCCAATGTTCACCCATCATGGAACTTTTATCATCGGCTTTAGTGTTGCCACGAAGCATTTTACTGTGGCACCTGAAATGCGTACTTTTGAGCACTTTTTATCACAGATCAAAGACCTGAAGCTCAAACATGGTAAAAAGACTTTCCAGCTCCAATTTGGCCAAGATATCCCATACGACTTACTGCGTGCGCTCATCAATTATACGCTAGCAGACAAACAAAACGTTACTAGTTTTTAGGATAAACGTAAAGTTGGCGAATAAAAAAATACCGTAAATCTCATTAATACTACTATCAAACAAGGGACCTAGCTCGATGCACACACATACATCATGCTAGGTCCCTTGTTGTTCATACAGCACTGGTCGCCCACTCTTTTAACTAAAGTTCTCTCAAAACAAGATCATATCGGAGTATTTCTCTCTACGCCTGTAGCTTGCGAATTCGTTCCGTCAACATTTCATAAGAGCTGAGCAGTGAGAGCGACTCACTACTTTCTTATGCATTACTCGACCGTGGCAAGTGTTTCAACTTCCAACATCGACCCGAACATTCAGCATTTTCATATATTTGTATGATAACTGCCGTCTTGAGCGATGTACCTGCTTCTTTTCTTATACTGTTATTTCTAACATTCACAGCAACACACTTGGTTGGATATTACCAATGTAAACTATATTCATCCCTGAATAGTAGCAATATTAGCTTCTTCTCACTGAGCGTCTATTATCGTGTGGAAAAGTTCGGTACGTTAATTCTGGGCTACATTTGCATACCTCTTAGCCTCTTTTGCTTTTACAAAACGCCATGATGTCACCACCACTTTGATAGCCACTAGCCAGTATCCCAACTAGCAAACTACGAGGACTTAACCTCCGAGATATCTTAGCAAAGCGTTCAACTTCTCTGCACTAAGTTCGATATGATCTTGTTTTCAAAGAACTTTAGTGTCGCTATTATACACTCTTTATCCCTTTTGACAAGCTTTTTGACCAACAAAAACCCTCTTGCTGATCAAATGAGCCAAGAGGGAAAGTTAGTTATTCAATTATGATTACGCCTCTTTTGTCTTAGCAAATGCCAAGTAACCGCAAGCTACGGCACCTAATGCGATAAAAATAATTGCAGCGATCATATTGCCCTTAGAGACCATCGTAACTGCGATCGTTGCAAACAAACTGATGATCGTCAATAAGATACCAGATTTTTGCAATGTGTTGAGTTCATTGAATTTATCTTTGAAGCCAACTGCTAACATCAATGAGCCTGCAAATGAACCCAAGCCAAAGAGCACGTGTAAAACGATAAATAACATGTCCATCCCAGCACCTCCTTTTCCTTCTTTACTTAAAAATATACAGGATGTGTTAGGCAAACACAACTTTTTTGCCTTTTGCACAACAGATCACTTCACCTACTCTTGTGCTCTGATAAATTCAGCCAGCAAACTAGCCCGTTCGATCATTGAACTGACTTTAGCAAATTCCTTATCTGTATGCGCGCCATCGCCGACAACGCCTACACCATCTAAACACAGGTACATCTTGAGAAAGCCCAAATAGATCGTACCTGTGAATACCATGAGATGCGATCAAGAAATGTACCAGACTTGCCAACTAGTTGGTTCATAACGCGGATTCATAGTATTGACTCCCCATGTTCAAACCGTGATAATTGTGAGATCGAAACGCCCGCTGTGGCCAGATCTTTTAGCTTTAAGCCCCGTGCTTTACGAAACCTTTGAAAAACTTCCCCCAATTTTTGCATCCTTTTTCCCCCTTTGCATATCTGAGAAATTTTTTCAACAATAACACACTCTTTTTCAAAATAAAAGCACGAGCTTTTTAGCTTAAATCAGCTATAACTCGCGCTGCATCAATGATTTTTCATTAACTACTATCTATTAATTATAGATATCAATGCAAAATAAAAAGGATGCCCCGTCGCATCCTCAAAAAATATTATTTATAGTATCTTATTTCTTCTTCCACAAAAAAATCTTTCCATGCTTTCAAAATATCTTCAATATTTCCCTGAATAAATTCAGAAATTCTTTTTAGATCCTTCTTTGGAATATCAGCATGATTATTGGCTAACTTACAACTACCATCTTCTAATATCCAAAACTTAGCTGAAACCCTACTAGGTCTCTTAACAGCTACATGAATATGCACTGGTTCACTACCCTCATTAGACCAAAAGAATAATATATAACTACCGAATATCAATACATTAGGCAAGTGGAACACCACCAATTTTAGCATACTTAGTAATTAAGTTTGCATTATTGTTAAGTATTCTTTCGTTATTCTTTTTCTCAGCTTCTGTGAACCCCTCACTGTAAAGGTTGTTTTTACTTGGCAAAACATATCTTGCTTCCTTAAATCCCCAGTCACAAGGTTGCTCAAAGTGTACAAGTATTGTGCCATCTTCCATTTCCTGTGAATGAGTTACGATCAACGTACCTGGAAACTCAGCGTATGGATATAACATTTCTAGCACCTCCAAAATATTATTTTTAAAAATCTTCCTGGATCCCACAGAAAGTCCTTTCCGATTTTATGGGTAACTAGCCTACTACTCTAAAATAAATCACCCGTAAAGGTGAAATTTCTTGATCAATATTTCAAACGTAATTATATCATCCCATTTAACCGCATTCAATGTAAAGGCAGACTTACTCTAATCAATATTTCATGGTGACCTGAATACGAATGTAAAATAAAAAGGATGCCCAGTTGCATCCCCTTCATCGTTATAATTGATCTAAATATTGCCCATAGCCTTCTTTTTCCATTTCAGTATACGGGATAAAACGCAAAGCGGCTGAATTGATACAATAACGCAAACCACCTTGAGCTTTTGGTCCATCATTAAAAACATGACCTAAGTGAGAATCAGCTTGGCTGCTCTTGACTTCGGTCCGGTGCATAAAGTGCGAATAGTCAGCTTTAGTCGTCAAATTTTTTTGTTCGATCGGACGTGTAAAAGCAGGCCAACCACATCCAGAATCGTATTTATCTCTGGAAGAAAACAAGGGTTGTCCGCTCACGACGTCAACATAGATCCCTTTTTCAAAAAAATCATCATATTTGCCAGTAAATGCTCGTTCAGTCGCAGCATTTTGGGTCACTTCATAAGCAAGGTCCCCAATTTTTTGGCGAAGTTCAGCTTTATCCATAAGAAACCACCTCTCTAACGTTGGGCTTTTTTCATCAAGAAAAGAAAATACGGAGCACCGATAACTGAGACCACGATCCCTGTCGGCAAAGTATTTCCGATCAAAAATGTTCGTGTCAGCGTATCAGCCACTAAAAGTATCAGTGCCCCTAACAGCATAGTTGCCGGGATCCGAACCCGATGCCCAGCCGGAACGAATAGCTGACTCATATGGCCTGCTAAAAGTCCAATAAACACAATATTTCCTGCTATGATCACAGTTAATGATACCAATAAACTAGTTAAAATCAAAAGATCCCGCCTGGCTTTACGTAAATCTAAGCCTAAAGCCAAACTTGACTCTTCAGCCAAGGTCAACAAATCAAAGATCCGACTGCGATAATAAATAAGTCCCCACAAGATCAATAACAAGGGGGCCACTAAGCTCAAACTTGTCCAATTATCGCCCATGATCTTACCCGATAACCAATCGAGCATATAGGTCAACTTAGCTTGTTCAACGTGACCGACCACGGGCAAGATACTAGTCGATAAGATCGCAGAAAGCGTCACGCCTGTAATGATAAATTTGATCGGGTCAAGTGTACTTTGCTGCTTCTTGGCTAATTGATAGATCGACCAGCTAACAAGTAAGCCACCAATGACTGCAAATAGCGGTAAGACCTGCGACATATAGGATCCTTGGGGTAAATACCGCAAAGCAAAAGCGATCAGCAGACCTGCACCCGCGTTGATCCCTAATGTTCCTGAATCAGCCAGCGGATTTTGCGTTAGTGTCTGGAGTAATAAACCGCTCAAGCCAAGTGAAGCACCCGCTAGCAGACACGCTAAAATACGTGGCATTCGCAGTTCAAAGAGGACGAAATCTTGCGCTGGAGTCGCTTGTCCTGTCATAACATCCCAGAGTTCAACGAGATCAAGCTTAGCATTCCCCAGTGCCAACGCCAACACGACACTAACTATGAATAGACTCCCAGTAATGAGGAAAAATCTCTTTTTAGTCATAAAATTCCCCCTTGTGGATCATCCATAGAAAATACGGTAAACAAGTCACACTGACAACTGAGATCAATGGCGTCTCATATGGTGGCGCGATGAAGCGACTGAGTAGATCCGCCCAGATCATAAAAGTTGTTCCTAATAAAGCCGTTAGCGGTAAGATCTTTTGATAGACTGGACCCGTCCACTGTTTGACAACATGCGGAATGATCAATCCCACTAAAAATAAACTTCCAACTAAGGCAACAGCGGCGCCAGATAAGATCAAGACTAGACCTAGGAAAAATACCATAAAGCGCGTTGTTTTTTGACCTAAGGCGACCGAAAAAGTCTGTCCTAGGCTAAGGATCGTTAGCTGTTTAGCCCCGATAAAGGCTAACAGCAATCCCACCAAAATAAACGGTGCGATAACCTTTAACATCGCCCAATTGACGCCCACTAAGCCCCCTGCTTGCCAACCGATGATCGTCGGGGAAAGTTTAAAATACGTGACTAGTCCCTGCCCTAAAGCGGTGAACAAGGCCGAGACCATCGCACCAGCTAACAAAAGATACAGCGCTGAAAATCCGATCCGGGCTTGATACGATAAGACTAACACTAAAAACGCAGCAACGGTTGCCCCGAGTAGACAAAGTAACAAGATCATACTGTAATGTAAACTCTTAAAAAATAGATAGCCCAATGCTAAGGCTAATCCCGCTCCAGCATTGATCCCTAAAAGCCCTGGATCAGCGATCGCATTTCGCATCAAACCTTGCATGATCGCCCCCGCCGTGGCCATGGCAGCTCCAACTAACCCAGCTGCTAAAACGCGGGGCAAACGCAGATCGATCAAAATATCTTGCGTGGCCGTTTCTTTAAACGGATGTAACAATGTCGTCAGCAGTTCTTGTTGACTGTACGAAATAGCGCCGAAGCGTAGACCACAGTAAAGTCCCAGTAAGAAAAGCAGTGAAATAATAATGAGATAAACCGCAAACTTTTTGTTGCTAAAAGACATCTTATTCCCCTATTCCATTGCTTTTAATCCATTTTCGATCGTCTTTAATTCATACTCCAAACTCAGTGGATCGTTGAAATAAAAGGCATTCGCATTGACTTTTAAGATATGGCCCCGCTGGACTGCCGGGATCGAACGCCAAACATCACTTTCATAGAGTGAAGCGCCGGTCTTTTCGTCTTCAGCAGCAACGATCGCATAATCACCAATGTATTTAGGTAAAACTTCCTGGGATACTTCTAAATATCCAGCTTTAAATACATCATCAACAACTTTTTGCGGTGCTTTAAAGCCAAGTGCTTGATAGATAACTTCACCACCACGGCCCCAATTATTGCCAAAAAGATCAATATCTTTTTCATAGAGACCGATCACTGTAAATGTCGCATCTTCACCCAATTTAGCTTTGAGCTCTTTTCCTGCTTTAGCCGTCTTCTCATTCCAGTTCTTGATCCAATCTTTAGCTTGCTTTTCTTGATCGAATACTTTGCCAAAACTCGTCAAAATATTTAGATAATCTTGCTTACCATAATCGATCGCGATCGTTGGAGCGATCTTAGCTAGTTTATCGACATTTTTATCACTTGAGTCGATCACGATCAGATCAGGTTTTAAATTCACTAAGGCTTCTTGATCCTCACTGGATAAGACCTTGGCTTGGCTGACCTTATCTTTTAACACTGGATTTTTAGCATCATAAGGTGTCACAGCTACTGGTTCATAGCCTAATTTAAGCAAATAACCTGTGTACGTCGACGAAAGGCTTGCGATCCGCTTAGGTCGTTCTGGGATCGCACCATAATAATGAAAGCCTTCGATCTTAGGTTTGCTGGATAATTTTTCATTTTGGGTCGTGTTAGCCTTACCACAAGCAACTAACAGTAGACAGGTCAAACATAAACTAAATAAGACAAGTGCTTTTTTCATAGAAATCTCCTTTTATTTACATAACTGATAATTCAATAAGAGTGGTCGGCCACTGGTTGGATCTGAGATCAACTGGGCATTTATTCTAAAGACTTCACGCAAGACTTCTGGCGTCATTACCTCAGATACCCCACCTTGCTTGACGATCTTTCCCGCACTCATTGCGACTAATTCATCCGAAAAACGAGCTGCTAAGTTGAGGTCATGCAAGACCATGATGATCGTCTTATTTTCTTCTTGCCTTAACTTTTGTAAGATTTCCATGATCTCAAGTTGATGATTCATATCGAGGTACGTCGTTGGTTCATCAAGCACGATAATGTCGGTGTCTTGGACCAGTGTCATTGCGATAAAAACTCGTTGTCGCTGCCCACCAGACAATTCTTCGACCAAATTATCTTTTAAATGCTCAGTTGCGGTAAGCTCTAACGCCCAGTCGACCTTTTGTTTATCGCCTGCAGTCAAACGTCCAAAGCCTTTTTGATAGGGATAGCGACCATAAGACACCAGATCGTAGACTTTTGTTGCTGTCGTTAATTTAGGTGACTGCGGTAAAAAAGCAATTCTTCTAGCGATCTCTTTTGTATCCCAACTCAAAAGTGGTCTGCCATCAAGAGTAACTTCACCTTCTGTGACCGGCCATAAACGCGTCAAAGCCTTTAGCAAAGTCGATTTCCCACACCCGTTAGCTCCTATGATCGTGGTGATCTTGTTTGGCTCAAATGCTATCGATAGATCCGAGATAACATTTTTTTGTTGGTATGCTACTTGAATATTCTTGGCACTAAGTTCGATGATCTTTCTGCTATATAAAATGTAGAACAATATAGAAGTTTAAGTACATTCTTCTACATTGTTAGAAAGAATTATATAGTTTTTCCTTTCCTAATTTTATTTACTGCCGTCAACATTAGTATTCCCATATCCTAACGAGAGGGTGATGACAGTGACTAACTCTTACAGTTTAAGGGTGTAGCCCACCCCTGTATTTTTTAATTAATTAAAGCCAAAAGATTGTAAACCGCATTTTCATCTCTATCCATAATATTTCCACATTCATAACAGATATATTCGTTATGCTTAGTTCCATATTTTAGGTTGCCATTAAGCCCAACTTTTTCTTCACCAGTCTTAATATGACCGCATTTAGAACAACGTTGCGTACTTGGATAATATTTATCAGCTAAGATAAGTTTCTTACCGTTCCAATCGCACTTATAGCTCAATATCTGTCTGAAATAACCAAACATTGAACGTTGTAGCCCTTTGGAAGCGACATGAGTCATCTGCATTTCTTTAACCGCCAAGTCTTCAATTACGATCTTGTCGTATTCTTCAACTAATTGAGTTGTAAACTTCTGCATAATATCATGTTGAATATTAGCTACTTTGCGATAATCACGTTGCAACTTGGCTATCGTCTTAACACACCTTTACTATCCCAAATTTGCAAAGTTCTGACTGTAACACCTAAACGTTCAGCCATTTCTTTCGGTTTTAACATTGTCATAATAACCACCCACATTTTTACTTCTTTCCATGGTTTGTTATAACAAATTTTTCTACATTATTCTATGTTTTTGGTAATAGTTAACCACTCCTTTCGCTGATTCTATCGTAACAAATAGAGTATATCATAAATTTTAGATGATTCGCTAAATAAAAGTAAGCGTTTTTATAAACTGTACAAAAATAGGGCCCCTCCTCACTACGGGGGCCCTCAAAATACTATCAGAAATCATATACTTCTAGGCTATCCATACCATTTCCTGATCGTTTACCAAGATAATGTCTTGACCTTTTAATTTTCCTAATTTATAACGATCTCATATCGTTGCTTTAAAGAATTTAAATGTGAAAAATCAATATATCCATCTCTTTGTAGTCTACCAACAACAATTCCAGGTTGAATTTTAATATCCTCAGCAAATTTTTCCACCGCAGCACGTGAGAAATCCTTACTTTTAATAAATTCTGCATAATCCTTAGGCTTGATCAAAAAATTCTGTGCGAATTTATCAGCATCGGCCTCTAAATTCTCAATGTTTATTTTGCTATTGACCTCAATATCTTTATCAACAGAAACGATAATATGAGCTTTTTTCTTTTGAAAAACATGCCTGATCTCGTGGAATAACGCAAACCAAAATACATCTGAATACTTACGCCTATCGCTCAACGCTAATAAAACTTTATATTCCCTCAGCCATTTTACTGCACCATTGATACCACAATTTTTCAAATTTGGTACCATAACAAAGGCTATTCCTGATTCTTCAAAAACATTACGTAACTTTGGTAAAAAATCTTCAGGAGCTTCTAATGTCATTTTACAGATACAATCAAGCTTAGAACTTAAATATTTTAAGTTTACAGGCTTAGTTACCGTACTATTAGCCATATTTATCGCTGTTTGGATTCATGCATTTGCGTTTATCACATTTTTCTCTTGTACTTCTGTCACTGCCGTCTTATATTGCACCAAAAAATTACTATTCTGCAAAACCGTCAAAGATGATACTTTCAAATAGCGTCTTAATTCTTCAATTCTTTCTTCTATTTTCGATGTTTGCTTGACCCAACCATGCCTGACCCAAAAGGAATAATTCATCTGTTTGAAAACTTTTTTATCCTCCTCAAGTTGCTAGGCTTTCCTTATCAAATCTAGTTCGGCTAAATATCGCTCATTTAAATTTTTCCACAAGATCTCTGATGTCCCAAAAGATAATGCCAATCCTCGAATCAGTTCAGGACTTAGTTTCTCGATTTTGCCATTGACCAAGTTACTGATCGTCTTCTCACTCGTCCCTAAACGATCAGCAAGCTCACTTTGCTTTATTCCTTGAGAACTTAAATATTGTTTTACATAATATCCCGGATGAAAAGCAACCAGCGCTCCATTGCTGACAACATTATTCATAGTGTTTCGAGACCTGCTATATAAAATGTAATCAAACATATTCAACTTGTTACATTTGAATATATTTGAGAAAGAATTATATAGTTTTTCCTTTCTTAATTTTATTTACTACCGTCAACATTAGTATTCCCATATCCTAACAAGAGGGTAATGGAACTAAGTATTAAAGTACATTATCAACAAAATTATAAAGATGATCCTTCAACGACTTCTACTATTATACAGACTTAACTGATTCGCCACTTTAAATTTTTTTTACTTGGGATTTTAGTACTTCATATCCTAATTTATCAATAGAATTTTCGATATCTTTTATCGATACTTTTTCATCGTCAAATTCTGCTCTTACCTTGCTTGAATTAAATAGTACCTTTACGCTCTCTTTATTTACCCCTTCTAAGGATTTCACACCGTTTTCTATTTTTTGCATACAAGATGGACAAGTTAATGTTTCTAATTGAATCGTTGCTTTTTGCATATTTCATTTCTCCTTTGATATATTTATCTATTTTAAATTGATTTAGATTAAAAATTTTATTTTCATAATTTATAGCGAAGAAGTCTCATAGCATTTAGAATCACTACTAATATACTCGCTTCGTGTACTAACATACCGATTGACATATTCATCCATTCACTAAAGAATACGCTGGCAAGCAGGACTAATACAACTCCTACTGCAATAATTATATTTTGAAGCATATTATTAGCTGTTGCTTTTGTTAAACCTAGTGCATATGGCAAGCGGCTGAAATCAGAGTTCATTAAAACAACATCTGAAGTTTCAATGGCTACATCTGTTCCACTTCCCATAGCAATTCCTATTTGTGCTAGAGCTAGTGAAGGACTATCATTTACTCCGTCCCCAACAAATGCAACAATTTGACCTCTTTCTTGCAGTGCTTTAATATATGCTGATTTATCTTCCGGCAACATGTGTCCGTGGGCTTCGGTGAGTCCAAGTTCACGCGCCACCAAATCCACGGTTCCTTGATTATCACCTGAAAGAACGACTAGATTTTTAACACCAAGTTTTTTCAGCTGTTGAAGATCTTCTTTGACACCAGGACGAATTTGATCACGAATTCCTATCAATACCTTTAATTCACCATCAACGGATGTTAGAACCAGTGAATTTCCATTCTCCTCGAATCTGGCAATATCTCCTCGAACTTTTTCACTTAAAAGAACATTTTCTTGTTCCATCAATGCGACATTCCCGACCGCAACTCTATGACCTTCTACATGAGCTACAATTCCTCCGCCTTTGACAACCACCGTTTTTTCAACGGTATATGATTTTGTATCTCCAATATATTCCACAACCGCTTTTGCTAATGGATGGTCGGATTCCTTTTCAACACTTGACAGATAAGCTAATACTTCGTCTACATTATCTACATAAATTTCTTTATCCGCTACTTTAGGATTTCCTATTGTTAATGTTCCAGTTTTGTCAAATACCATGGTGTCTAGTCTGCTAAAATCACTAATTACCTCGCTGCCTTTTAGAAGAACACTATGACGTGCTCCATTACCAATACCTGCAACATTTGAAACAGGGACACCGATTACCAATGCTCCTGGGCATCCTAAAACTAATATCGTGATTGCAAGTTCAATATCCCTTGAAATGAGCCCTACAATAAAAGAGAGACCTAAAACAGCAGGGGTATAATATTTAGAGAATCTATCAATAAAGCGTTCTGCCTCTGATTTTGAATCCTGTGCTTCTTCCACTAACTCAATGATTTTACCAAAAGTAGTGTCTTCACCTACACGGTCAGCTGTGATTTGCAGTGTGCCATTTTCTAAAATTGTTCCAGCATATACTCCTGAATCTTTCTTTTTGCTTACTGGAACTGCTTCACCTGTAATACTTGCTTCATTAATGTGCCCTTCTCCTGTCAACACTGTACCATCAACTGGAATTTTTGCACCTGTTTTAACAAGTAAAATATCACCGACATCAACCTCTTCTATTTCGACTTCTTCAAACTCACCATTTTTCAGTTGCTTTAGAGCAACTTCTGGCGCCATTTCAGTTAATTCTTTTATTGCAGAACGTGTTTTATTAAGTGTCCTTTGTTCTAAATAAGCTCCAAATAGAAATAAGAACGTAACGATTGCCGATTCTTCATAGTTCTTGATTATAAAAGCTCCGATAACTGCAATAGTAACTAAAACATCGATACTGACAACTTTGACCTTCAATGCTTGATACGCTTGGATAGCAATCGGTATAACTCCTAAAACGGAGGCGATTATTAGTGACCATATGGCTATAGGTTCGTTTTTAAATCCTAATTTACTAACATATGCAATTATTATTAAAATTGCACTTACTATGGTAATATGATTCTTCTTTTCTAAAATGAATTTTTGCATATTCATGCTCCTTCATCTTATAATTTTTAGTAATCTAGTATTGATTTATTTTATGATCCATAGGCTCTATCTATTTCTGCCAACATGTTATATACTGCTTCATAGCTTTCACAAACATCATCTGGAACTGTATAATTATCTGTAATTTCACGCAACTTTACAAATTCATCTACTAAGTCAGGTTTTCCCGCTCCTGCATCTTCTACTTTTTTTACAAGCCTATCAAATACTTTACGCACTTGGTGAGATTCCGGGTGATTACCGCCATGAACTCGTGCTACAACTGGTACATATTGTGCCAATAGTTTTAAATGAGTTTCCTTTTCTTGATTAAATTTTACTTGTTTTGACATGTTTTTCCTTCTTTCTTTTATCTTTGACTTGATTACATCATACAAGCGATTAAAAGAAATTAAATTGACCTAAATCAAGTTTATGCATTTTTGCGTAAATATTTGCGTTTTTTGCCTAAAAATATAAAACAGTTGAAGTTTTGAAGTGACTCCAACTGTTTTATGTTTCATTTTATGACTATCATTTATACTAACAACAAACCATCTAAATTCAAAATCTCAATCTTTCTACTTGTTTTTTGTTTTATATAACCTTCATTCTCAAAATCAGCCAACTTTCTACTTACCGTTTCAGGTGTAGTTCCTAAGTAAGAAGCTAAATCCTTTCTATTCATTGGCAATTCAATTTCCATTGAACCCTCACCATCATCCATACATTCTGCAAGAAACAGCGCTAATCTAGCATCCACTTTTTCTGTAGTGAATCTGGTTGTTTGTTTTTCTAATGTTTCCAATCGGTTAGAAAGTTCTGATAAGAACTTCAAAGATATCGTAGGGTACTTTAATAAAAATTCTTGTAAATCATTTTTACTAATCATACACACATCGGTATTGCTCATTGCTTCTGCATACGCTTCATGGATCGATTCACGAAACAAAGCTAGTTCTCCAGTAAAATCTCCAGGATTTAAAATTCTCAATAATTGTTCTTTTCCAGACTCAGATAAACGGTAGATTCTAATTTTACCCTTACTTACAACATATAAGGCATTGGATGTATCTCCCTCCCGATAAACCATTTGACCCTTTTTATATGAAATTGACTTCATCACTTTCATAATTTCATCCATCTGCTCTTCTTCTAAATGATTAAAGATCGGAACGACACTGATACATGAAGCTTGTGAATCTGATTTATCTCTGTGATGATGAGTGTGAGAGGAAGTATTACACCCATTTTTTCTTATATCTTGTTTGGAATCCTTTTTCGACATTTAACCACTCCTTTCATAACTTCTTGTGGACTTGTTTATCTCTTCCAAATATTCATGTTTATATCGAACACGAGGAAATTCCCAAACATTTCCTGGTACTCTTTGTGTGTTATAAGGTTGGGGTGGATTTTTCCTATAATCAATTAACCCCCCTTTTAGCTCCGGTTTTTGCTTCAACTAAAATATCTTCATGATTAAAAGTATGCTTTGTTTTATCGCTTTTTGCGACCATCAATATTGGCTCATATAGGGAACCGTATTTCTTCTTAGATTGAACTCCAGAACTATCATATACCCATACAATATCATTAATTATAATGGATATATAAGACATGTTCTGGGTCGAATTCATTAAATAGAATACCGTTATCCTTTAAAACTCTAAAGCATTCGTCGATCCATCTGTAACACCAATTTAGGTATTCGTTTTCACCCCCATGAATCGCTTTCATTACCAAAATCTTTCCCTAAATTATAAGGTGGATCAGCAAAAATCAAATCTACTGATTTATCCTTAATTGATTTTAATGTCGATATACAGTCATTGAATATGGTTAAAGAATCCTCAGATTCGACATATTCAAAATTAGTGTCATTAAATAGCCGTATCATTCATCGATCTCTTTTTAGTTGGTTTCAGAATAAGTGATTGATCTTCCCTATTCAGATATATATCGAAATGTGTCTCCCCCTTTTTCTACACTCATATTTTGTAGAATTGTTTTTGGCAAACGTATTCTCATATCTTGTTGCAAAATATATGTGTCTAAGTAAACTAATTCGTTACCCATATTAGCCCCTCCAATCTTCCAGTCTGATTATAGGCTAAAAATAGTCTGAAGCCAATTACTTTTCATTATGCGTATTGTCAACTCACCTTTATTTTGCCAAGCAGCTTATCAACTCACCAACTCAATAAATATATCGGCTGATAACTTTTCTAACTCACCACTCTTAGATATCTTCCCATAAAGCAAAAATCCGTGATTATCCTTCCGGTTTATAACCAGACCTCAAATCACGGAAAGCCTTTATTTACTTACCTTTTTACAGTCTTACTTATCAGCCCTTGACATCAATACAACCGTCTCAACGTGCCACGAGCTGATACTATCAATTAGACATCTCTTAACCCCTTGGTATGACTGGCTTTTTCACTCTTAGATTGATTTACTTGCTGATGTTTAAGGTTGGGGTGTGGGGAGAATTAAATTATTCACTCTTAACGAATTAGATAAAAATCCCATAATAAATAAAAAGCAATGCAATAAAAATTACATCACTTTTTATAAATACAGAACTAATTATCAGGATGTTACGCTAACTGTTTCATCGTAGATTTTCTTAAGCTCTTCAACACTTAAATCAGTTACTTCATGGGCAAAGTTGATAATATAATCTTCATCAAGTCCTTGTTGCAAAGACAATTCTATTATTCGCTTAGCATTCTTTATTGCGTTTTGTAGCTCGCCTTCTTGTAAACCTTCTTGTCTTGCATAGTAGGATCTTTCGATTAGTTCTCTTTCAAGAGTCATATAGGTTCCCTTCCTTTCTGTATTTTTCTTCAGTTCTTTAACACTATTGTCCAATTCTTGCGTAAACTCATCGGTTACTCGGTTGTTATGAATGTAAGTTAAGAATGCCCTTAAACCTTTAGAAATGCCAGTCCATTTTTTAGCTCTAGCGTTAAAGGCTATATTATGCTCACCAGTTTCTACCGTAATTGATAAGTCTTGTTTTATTCAATATCATATCTAGGTAAATCTAAGCCGAATGGATCATAATCACAGATAAAAATAACGTAAGTATGATTTTTTTAGCAAAGGGAGTTCCACTCTTTAGTGAGTTAACACCTAGCGTATTTTGATAATAAGCCATGCGGTAACCTAAATCATGCTTTAATGTCCTTTAGTACATCTTTACTTTATTGTATAAGATACCTGATCAGCTATATTACAAATTTCAGAAACCCTTGCAATTATAGCGACTATAACCATAGAAGAGAAATTAGTCTCTATAATCATCCCATTATCTAATTTTTCTGGATTTCTAGCACTATTAAATAACATTCGCCCAACTTGGTCATTATTCTTAACATGTTCAAAATTCAAGCTATCTTTATTCCAAATATCATTTAAAAAAGTAATCAACATTTGACGCCATGAATTAATCTGATATTCTTTGCCACTAATGGTAATTGCAACAGGTTTCTTACCAGTCACATCAATGGTTTGGTCAATTGCATATTCACCGGTGACTTCTTCTTCACTAGTTTCTTTCATCATTGGCATTGGGAAAATTTTTAGTAATTCTTCAGTAAGTTTTCCAGTCCGTTCGATAATAGCATCTTTGCCCCATTGTTCATACATGGTTGCTACTTCACGAGTAAGTGATATATTTGAATTATTATAGAATTCAATCTTTTCAGAGTATGATTTATTACTCATCTCTTGATTATATTTCGTAAGTGTTAAATTACCAATTGTCCCACCATACTGTTCCTTAACTCTTTCAGCATTTGGAACCTGCAACCGCCATTCAGCATTCAATCTCTGTGGCATAATATGTTCAACTTGTGCATCATCAAAGTTAATCGTTTCTTTAGTTCGATTTTCTTCTAAAACAGTCAATACTAGCTTAGCAAGATGATTTCGTTGATGGTAAATGTCGACCTTCATTAGACTATCAGCTACTTTTCGATCATCAGGAAATTTAGCTTTCAACAAACGTAGTAGTCTGTTCTCCAATTTTCCATCCGATTTAGATAAATCACACAGCGAAACCACCATTTTATTTAACCCATTTGTTGGCATTTGACAAACCTTTAATCGGAATAAATATCCTTCTAAAATATGTGCCAACTTATTGGCTTTTTCTTGTTTAATTACATCTAAACTTACCAATTCCATCAATAACATTAAATATGGGAATAAAACTCTACTATCCATCATATTAATGTGCTCCATTGTTTTATTGAATTGGTCATCATCAGATTGGCAATGTAGTAGTTGGTTATAGTACCCAGCAAACTTAAACAAATCTGCCAAAGCATCCTCTGAATCTAATCTACTAGTATTAAAATATTCTTTATAGCTTTCATAAACCTCATTTTTCTTAACTGACGTATGGGTCTTTACGACCAGGTAATGACGTATAAATTCAGCAAAAACCGATGTAACAAACATTTGCTCAATCTTTATCCAGTACTTCTTATAAAGTTCGGACTGCTTTTGTGAATCAAGCTTCATCAAAAGAAAATTTCGTACTAAATCAGACGGTAAAAGCGATACCCCTGTAGAATTCAAGCTTTCAAAAATAACTTGTGGATTCTCCTCACTATTACTACTTAGCTCGATGTAAACCATATTGAAATGATTCATTGCTTCATATAATTTAGCACTTTCAATGTTTGAGTTCTTAACTAACCTTTTAAATAACATATAATTTTCAATAACTTTGGATGGCTTTTTAAAAGCCACAGTTCCATTCATAACTGAGTTAAATGCCTCATAATCATGCTCTACCGGTTTTAGTTTTAAATGGTTATTATCATTCAAGTATTTATTAGTTAAGTATTGCTCTTCAATTTCGGCCTTATTTTGTTTATCCGTATCAGCCAAGGCTTTAAGTAGTAATGTCAAGCTCGTAAGTCGCTGTTGGCCATCAATAATACGGTATATTCTACTCATCTGATTCCCAGTTTCTGTAACATACACAATCGCCCCAATAAAATGGTCGATATTATTTTGTGCTACATTGATTAAATCATTAAAGAGTTGCTCACATTGCTCTTTTCCCCATTCATAATTTCTCTGAAAAACCGGAATCTCAAAAATTGTTTTCGAACTTCCTAAAAATTCAAATAGTCGTACACTATCCGCCTTCATCCTATTCTTCCTTTCCAAACTCGCGCTGAACAATTTCTTGTAAAGTACCTTCTTTGGCATATTCAGCAGCATCAATTTGTTTAAAATGCTTCTCCATTAAGGTACCCTTTAAGCCTTCATCGAAGCCGGAAATATAGTTAGTCGCAATCAGATAGATAATTTTAGTGGGCGCAAAACCGTATACCTGATGTTCCATAATGTGCTTAATTCTTTCCTGTTCATCTGGGAAGAGTTGCTTCATCTTTTCGCTACGGAATAAACGCTTAATGATCTCAGTGATATATAAACCAGACTTCATGTACAGATCGGCAAAGGTTTTATTTGGATCATCAAAAATTCCCGGATTATTAGCTTCTAAATCATCAACCATATGTTTAACCACAGCTTTAGGTGTATAAATTTGGTTAGTCTTTTGTGGTGGAATGTAGTCGAAAATATCTTCTGTCATATCATCTTCAAAATAGTTACTTAACTGCTTTCTCTTTTCCAAGAATTGTTGGATAGAATCGTTAAACACTACTTCATCAAATAAGTGACCGTCAAAATGTTTCATTTCATTAGTTTGGGCATCAATGTAGTCGCCACCATCACGTAAAAACCTAAACTGTGCTTCGGTAATTCCAGTTACCTCTTTAAAGACATCATCTTCTGTATAATCATCAAAATTTTGTAACGTTAGTTTTTCATCGCCATATGCCATAATGAAACTTGGAATCGTACGGGAAAAGCCACGCAGGTGAGCCCGAGCATCCTCTTCAACATTTTTGAGTTTTCTTTCCTCTTTATCTTTTTCCACGCGTTCGATAACTGTCGCAGAGACATCCGCAACATTTTTTTCTACTTGTTTCTTCACGTCCTTACTAAAGTTATCCACAATTTCATTCATTTTAGCCTTGTATTTTGCCTCAGATTCATCCAATTCAGCTTGGTTTTTAGCTTCTTTTTGCTCTTCTTTAAAGGTAGCATCAACGATTTTTTTCTGATCGTTAAATTCATCAGCCAGCTTGAGTAATGCTTGGTTGGTTTCTTTTTCGATTCGTTGTTGATGTTTCTTAGCTTCACCTTTGGTCAAACCGTAATCATCGGTAATTCGATCAATAACCTCTTTATTTGCTGAAGCGTTGATTTGCTTTGCAATGTCCTTAGCAACGGTTTTGAAATCAGTAGCATCAGCCTCTGAAACAGAGTCTACTAACTGATCACTAACATCAGCATATAATTTATCACCAAATAACTCCTTGGCTTTGCCTATTACACGCTCTTTTGGAATTTCTACTTCACCATCATCATTGACTAAAACATCCTCAGCTCCCTCAATGGCTGTTTTATCCGTTTTTTGTGCTTTACCTTCTTTGGCAGTTACAAGTCCATTTAAGATTTCACGAACTTCAGCAGGAGCAGCAAATATCCTAGAAATATTAGTGAACAAGAAATTGCTCATAAAGCCACGCTTAACCACTTCTTGCGACTTAAGTTGACGTGGAATCGACATTACTTGCGCCGTATCGAGTTCTACCATCTTACCTTCATCATCTTCACCAATTACCGGGAAGAAGTTTAAAAGCTGTTTGATATTGGCTTCATGTTCAGCAGCAGTTCCTTTACCATTAGAGGTTTCTGCCATTAAATCATTAGCGAACTCATCAAAAATTATTAACGTCCAGGTAGGATCAAAGTCAAAGACATAGGCATTTTCTTTTTGAACTAATTCACCGTTTCGTTCAAATTGATATGGATTTTGTGCCCGGAAAGCTGCTTGCATATATTCAGATGGACTCTTCATACTTGAAAGCATTAAAACTGCTGACCAAGGTTTTACCGTCACACCAGTTGTTAATTGCCCCACACTCAAAGTAATTGTCTTATCATACTTAGCAATTGCTGCTTGCACCTTATCAAAGGATTTGATATTAGCCTGATCAAGATCAGCTTCACTCAACTGATCATCATCTAGCTTACCATCACCGGCTGCTAAAACTATTTCATATTCACTAAAAACAGGGTACTTCTTTAATTTCTTAGCCAATGCTTTAGCACTGTCTACCCGATTTAATAGCCAGAAAGTATGTGCTAACTCTTCACGTAATTCTGGTGTTGAAAATGGATACTTTTCGCCAGTTGTTAGTGAATCTAAGAATTTATCAACCGCTTCATCATAAACAAACCTGCCATTTTGCACTTTAAAGAACTCATTCAAATCAAAGGCTGGATCAGCTTTATCACCATCATCCAAAATACTTCCTTGCTTTAACGTGTCTTTCATCATTTCAGATAATTGGTAGGTATACATGTTTAAGCGTGGCATGGTTCCATATGGGTTACTACTACCTGCTACATCTTCATTCCAATCAAGTTTAGCTTGTTGTTCATCGGCATATGACCAATTATAAATCTGATCGGCCGCAAATTTACCCAGGGCTAAAGCCTTAAAAGGTGTACCTGTTAGGTGCAAAGTGTACTTACGCTTAATCTTGTCAAAGGCCTTATCAGTCTTATAAGTATCAACACCTTCATGAGCTTCATCGATAATTAGTAAGTCCCATTCTAATTTTCGAATCCACTCTAATTTTTTATGACTCCCACCAAAATACAGCGAGCCTTTTAGGCCTTGAAGGCTTTCAAAAGCTACTTGACCAATATCACCAATATCCTGTCTTATAAGATCACGTAATTCTTTTTGCGAAAGTACCGGCCGGTTCTTTAATGCATCTGTTTCACTAACAAATTTAAGATTAGTTTGCCAAGCAATAAATTTATCAAAGTCATCAAACCAAGAATTAGCGATGCTAGGCCGGTTAGTAACAACCAACACATTTTGCATCTGCATCTTTCTAACCAAATCATAAGTTGTTAGCGTCTTGCCGAATCTTGGCTTAGCATTCCATAAAAATTCGCTTCCTTCACCATGCCTGAGAAAGTATGCGATGGTTTGATCGACTGCTTTTTGTTGTTCCTTACGTAATTCATACTGCGTTCCTTCAACACTACCTTGAATATCGCTAAAATCACGTTCAGCAAATTTGTAGAAATATTGATGGGCTGTATCACCATCAATGTGGAACCACTCCGTTTCAGGTTTGCGTTCAATTTTTCGCTTTTGGGTTAAGTATCTATGAAATTCATGATCAGTAAAGGTTTCATCAGAACCATCCTGATAACGCGCATTGCCTTTCCACAACAAATTGATTTTCGCATCAACTGTATGGCTTTGTTGTTTGATCCGCTCTTCAACAGATTGTTTCTCAGTGTAACCAATTTTAGTCCAGCCATCATGTGAAATATCGTTAGGTGTTGTGTAGGCGTAAATCATTGGGATGATGCGTTTAAATGGTTTAATCTTAGGCGTAGCCATCTAATCCATCTCCTTTACATGAGTTTCAATGAAGTTCATTTCTTCTTCAGAAAGTCCGTATTTTTTGTATAATTGTTGATCAATTTCCGGGATTGACTTGGTCCAATCAATATCGGAAGCTGCGGAGAAATCCTGAAGAGGAATCATTCCCCAAACTGGTCTATTTCCAATTTGAGTTAGTTTCAACATTCCAAGCATTGCTCTTAAGAATTTTGTTTTAACATATTTTTTAAGATTCTCTGCCTCAACAGAAGTGCTAAAGTTTCCAATACTGATAAAAGTTTCCGTATTAGCCATATGTGGTTCCCCGATTATCAGTTCAGGTAGAGCTTCACCAAAGGCACCTCTCCCAGTTGCCTGTGGAATCAACACTTTAAAAGATTCGATATTTTCAGGGCTATTTATATAATCACGTCTTATATATTTCCAACAACGTTTATTATTTTCTCGCCCAATAATCTTAACATAGTCATTTTCATCAGAAGGCTTTTCATCATAAAAAATGAAAGGCAATCTTTCAAAAATATTTGATGCCATATCGTAAGCATGACCCTTACTTAAATTATCAATTGCGTTGGGGTAATCCTTATGAATTAAATCCGTCAATCTGTATGCTGTACGTGAATATACAATTTCAATCAAACTGATGAATTTAGGTTGCTCGACAACCTTTTTCATTATTTCGTTTAATTCTGAATACTGAGTAAACACTTTGATTGCCCCAAAGTCTTTAGAATTATCGTGGTAAGTAACTGCAATACCACCTTTTATATCAACATTTTCAAACACTTTTTTACTTTCAGATTCATAATAAATAACCTTAAGATATGGGTCATTAAGCATTTTTTTATTCCACTTTTTTGGTGTTGACCCTGCATTAAACAGAAAACGAGCCGGATGGATAAGTTCAACTTTTTTTCCCCACCTCATACGCTTCATCGATAAACAAATTATAAATAGGAGAAGCATAATTCTTTTTAGACGATTCAATGTCCGTTGACTTTTGCTCCTCTTGGTAAGGTGGATTACCAATCACAACGTCGAATTTAAATTGATCTTTTTCAGTCATTTACCTTTTCCTCCTTATATACCTTGGTTACCGGGCACACCTTATACTTGTTTTCTAGATTATTATCTTCAACATCAAATAGGCTTAATTGGCCGGATTCTGCATTGATGTCTTCAACATCACCATTATTAAAAAGTGATTTATAGGTGAAAACTTCTCGCCGCACCTTTTCTTCTACCGGTATCCAATGACTAAACTCTATTAGTTGCCCTTGATTATTCACGTATTCTAATGTATTTCCTTGAACAATATTTACTTCAATTATATATTTGGCCGCTTTGTATAAATCGCTATTCATGCTTAAGTGTTGTTGCATTTTAGCTTGATGATGATTAACAAATATCTCTATCATTGCTGCTCTGGCTTTCATTAGATTATCCACCAATAACTCTATTCCATAGATACTCATTAGTGCCCACAAAGCATTTTCTTTCCAATTAGTCTTATTAGAAATCTCATCTACATAATTTAACTTCTGATGAAGTATTTCCTTTAAAAAAGCTCCTTCGCCAGCACTTGGTTCTAGAAAAGTTGCATGTAGATCGTTGATTTTTTTTGAATCGCCGGCTCTGCTAGCATCTTTAAAACCATCCATTTAGGGGTAAATACTTCACCATGATGCTGAACTCGCTCTTTAGTCTTGATCAATTTTCCATCTTCAGTTGTTACCAACTCAAAATTTTCTTCACGATTCAAATCATATTTTTTTGCATCAAACAAGCTGATCTCCTGTTCCAACAATGTCACTCCTTCCGACCAATTCTGCTGAACTATTTTTTCCGTTCCAATACCGTTACCGTCTCAACGTGTGCTGTTTGTGGGAACTGATCGACTGGCAAGATCGGTTGGGTCACATCATATCCAAGTTCCATGAAACTTTGCAGATCACGGACTAAAGTTGCTGGATTACAGCTGACATAAACGATCTTTTGTGGTTGCATCTTAGTGGCACTTTCGATCAAACTTTGCGTCAAACCTTTGCGTGGTGGATCGACCATGATCACATCTGGCTTGATCCCCTGTTCTTGCCAAGTTGCCATCCAGTCTTCGGCATTGCCCACTTCAAATTCCAAATTATCCAAGTTGTTTAACGCCGCATTTTTCTTGGCATCCGCGATCGCAGCTTCAACGATCTCGACCCCATACACTTTTTTAGCATGCTTTGCCATAGATAATGAGATCGTCCCAATACCACAGTAAGCATCAATAACGGTCTCATTTCCGGTCAAGCCGGCACGCTTGATCGCCTCTTGATAAAGTTTTTCGGTTTGCGTTGGGTTGACTTGGTAAAATGATTTTGCTGAGATCTCAAATTTAAGTCCATTCAACTGATCTGTGATATATTCTTGGCCCGCTAATACCCGGGTCTTGTCACCCAAGATCACATTGGTCTGTTTAGAATTGATGTTTTGTTGCAAACTCACCACATCAGGACAAGCAGCCATGATCTCGGTCACGATCGCTTCTTTATTTGGTAGCTTATTGGTCCGCGTCACCAAAACGACCATCACTTCTTTAGAATAGTGTCCTCGCCGTACCATGATATGCCGTAAGATCCCGCTATGTATAACTTCATCATAAGCTGTCACTTGATATTTTTGTAAGATCGCCAACACTTTTTGGATCACTTCATCGATCCGCTTATCTTGGATCAAGAAGCCTGTTAGTGGCAAGAAATTATGGCTACCGCGCTTGAAAAAGCCAGCTGTCAATTTCCCATCAAGCTCACGGACTGGGACTTGGGCCTTGTTACGATAGGCATATGGTTCTGCCATCCCCAAAGTTTGTTCAACTGCTAGATCGGCTAGATGCGCCTTTTGCAATAAATCACTAACTAATTTTTGTTTGAATTTCAACTGAGCTGGATAAGCCAGGTGTTGTAATGGTGCGATCCCTGTTTGTGAATAAGCTTTGCCTTTCCCCGTCACCCGATCAGGACTGGTCGTTAAGCGTTCGATAACTTTAGCATAACCAAAATTTTTACCGACCTTTAACACATGGAGTTTAACTTTTTCACCAGGTAAAGCATCATCACAAAAAAGTGAATATCCGTCAACTTTAGCGACACCCATTCCTTGATAAGTCAGATCCACGATCTTCGCTTCTACTTTTTGATTTTTAACTACAGGTAATTTCCGTTTCATTACTTATCCTCACTTGTTTTAGTTTTACTTGTTCTTTTAAAAGCTGTCCTTAAATTAGGAAATTTCTTTTCTAAAAAATATGTACAAGCTAAGTTCGACACAGCCGAAAGTTCCCATAAATACCAAGTACTGCCCGTGCTAAAATACTTAAAGATAAAGAGGTCACGTTCAACTTCTTCTTGCAATTTTTCTAAAATCATTTGAAAGCCGATCCCATGCTCAGCTACAGCTTCTAACATGATCCCCACTAAAAAGACCAAAAACCAGCCAATATTATATGCTTTTCCTTTTTTGAGCAACTTGATCGGACGTCCATGTTTATCAAATCTAGTAGTTTCTTTGAGCTCTGCATCCCTTGTCTGATACCAACCTAAGCACACTGCAACTATGCATAAAGCACACATTATCCCTACATTTTTCCAATTCCAAGTAAAGTTAGCTAAAAACATCCAGAAAGCATAGAACGGTAACGTTACAGCCTCTAACCGACTTACCTTCTCAAACTTGAACGCTTTAGAGCACATATACCCAACTGCAAGCAGTAAAATCAAATAAAATTTCATCATCAAACTTCTTTCTTTATCATTATTATCTATTCTACCAAGTCCGGGAACACAAAAAAAGTGGCAAAGCGCCACCATTTTTTATTATTCAGCTACATACTCAAAACGCTTGATCCCACTAAAGTTCCCCGCATAAGTCATTTTTGCTTGTAGATCTGTTAACAATAAGACTAAAGTTGTTCCCGGATACGCCTTGACCCGCTCTAATTCGACTGGGTCACCGGTTACTGCTTCTCCCTTTGTCAGCTTTTGTCCGTTCACTTTGAGCTTACCTTCCATTACATATAGCCAGGGTCTATATCCCATTAGATTTGGTAAAGTTGTTTTAGTTTGCTTATCAAAATGAGCATTATAGAGATAAGTTGCTTCTCTGATCGTCAAAGGACTAGCCGTATTTTTTGGACCTGCTAACAAATTCCAAGCACCATCACGCGTGATCTTGCGGTCAAAAAATTGCACGTTGGGACTCAGATATTGTTCACGTGGACGAATAAAAATCTGTAACATCTCTACATCCTCATCTGGCGTGGATTCTTGATGTCAAAAGCTTTTACGTCCATTATTGACCGCTTGTTCTTTACGAAAGATCTGCATCTTTTTCATCCCTTCATAGCTAATTTTAACAGTTTTAAAAGTTGCTTTTGGTCGTTTGAATTTAATCCAGCTAATGCCTCAGCATGGGCAGCCTCTAATTTAGGTGTTACCATCGAATATAGCTTACTTCCACGTTCAGCTACAAATAGTTGCTTTGTCTTTCCAACTTGTTTTCGCGTTATCAGCTCTAATTTCTCCATCTTTGTGATGATTTGAGTGATATTTCCCTTAGTCACGATCAAAGTTGTCGCCAATTCTTTTTGTGTACAACCAGCATGATTATATAAATGATTCAAAATATCATATTGTGCGTTGGTTATCCCGGCTTGCTGTAAGACTTCTGCACTGTTTGCCAAAAGTTGCCGTTGTAACTGACTAATACGCATAAAGATCAAACTTTCTCGATTCATCTTACCACTTCCTTACAATTCAATTAGTAAGTTTATATATAAACTATGATCTTGTCAAGTAAAAAAGAGTGGCGCACCACTCTTAAGCTTTATCATGTTGTTGATGCCACGCCTTGATCTGTTCTAAGCGTTGTTTGAAACGGATCTCGTTTCCCTGCTCAGTTGGTAAATAATAAGTATGTCCCACTAAATTATCCGGCATCGTTTGCATTGTAGTCAGTTTGTCTTTAGCAAAATGAGCTAACTCATAACCTTTACCATAGCCTAATTCTTTCATCAGCTTGGTCGTCCCATTTCTGATCTGCAGGGGTACAGGTTCATTTAAAGTCTGTTTGACATCTTTAGCGACTCTTGTAGTTGCTTTATAGACGGCATTAGATTTAGGTGCCAAAGATAGATAGATCACCGCTTGGGTCAAATGCACATTGCATTCGGGCATTCCGATAAATTGACACGTTTGAAAAACATTGACCACTAGATTCAAAGCATTGTTGTCAGCTAAGCCGATATCTTCACTGGCAAACCGCAACAAGCGTCGGGCAATATACAAAGGATCTTCACCACCAGCTAACATCCGATTCAACCAATAGATCGCTGCATCAACATCGCTATTACGCATGGATTTATGCAGCGCTGAGATCAAGTCATAATGATCTTCACCGTTCTTATCATATTTGAGCGTCTTTTCCCCTAAAACTTGACTTAACAGATCATCGCTCAGTTCTAAAGTTCCATCTTGGCTGACATTTCCATTATCAACTAACATCTCCAAGGTATTCAAAGCATTTCGCGCATCCCCATCACTAAAGATCGCGATCTGTTCTAATAATGTCTTTGAGGCGGTGAGCTCTTTTTCAAATCCTTCTCGACAAGCACGATCCAATAATTCAACTAATTGTTCTTTCGTCAGTTGCTTTAAGACAAAGACTTTCAATCTGGATAAGAGCGCTGAATTGATCTCAAAAGATGGATTCTCTGTCGTTGCCCCGATCAAAACGATACTTCCATTTTCCACAAATGGGAGGAAAGCATCCTGTTGCGCCTTATTGAAACGATGGATCTCGTCTACGAAAACGATCGTCTTTTGGCCATAAGCAGTATTAGCTTCGGCTTCTTGCATGATCTTTTTGATCTCTTTGATCCCACTTGTGACCGCACTAAATGAGATAAAACCGGCTTTAGTCTGCTTAGCGATAACTTGAGCCAACGTCGTCTTCCCCACACCGGGAGGGCCCCATAAGATCATCGAAGTCACTCGATCTTGCGTGATCAATTCTCGTAAGATCTTACCTGGTCCCAATAAATGCGTCTGTCCGAAAACTTGATCTAAATTCTCTGGTCGTAAACGACTAGCTAGCGGTTCATTAGCTTGGTCCTCAAAGATCGATCCTTGTTGCATGCTCTCACCTCCGTTTATCTATCGTTTCCATTCTATCACACCGAACATTAGTTTGTAAAAATAAAATCAAAATACTTGTTCTAACAAAAAAGCAGCCAGTTACCTAGCTGCCTAATTGATTTTTTCATAGGTCTGAAGCCCAAAGTACCTTGACCTATTGACTTATGATCAATAATGATTTGATCGCTTCACGTTTATCCATAGCTTCATAAGCGGCTTGGACATCATCCAATGTGAAACGTTTGGTAAAGACCTTACCCGGTTCGATCTTGCCCTCTAAGACTGCCGCTAATAGTACGGCTCGATCATGAGTCGTGACCGAAGCGAGCCCACCGCGTAAACCGATATTTTTCCAAAATAGTTGATTAGAGCTTGGTTCAGTTTGCGGAACGCCTACACGACCGATCACTGCACCTGGACGAGCTACTTGCCCGGCTTGTTCGATCGCTGAAGTTGCCCCTACACATTCTAAAACAGCATCTGCACCCGCACTATCTGTCAATTCTAGTACTTTTTGAACTGCCATATCGCCACGCTCAGAAACGATATCAGTCGCTCCAAATTCACGGACTAATTTAGCTCGATCTTCATGGTGGCTCAAACTGATGATCCGCTTAGCCCCACGTAATTTGGCACCGATAACGCCACAAAGTCCAACAGCTCCATCACCGATCACAACAACAGTATCACCGGCTTTGACTTCAGCCGTAAAAGCAGCGTGATAGCCAGTTGCCATGACATCAGATAAAGTTAAAAGAGAATTCAACTGGTCATCAGTATAATCAGCTGGTTGACCAGGGATCTTGACTAGGCCCCAATCAGCGTTATAATACCGCAAATATTGACCTTGATAGCCCCCATTACCGCCGGCTTCTTGATTTAAACAGTTACCATCAAAGCCTGCTTGACATGCCGCACAGTACCCACAACCATGGGTAAAGGGGACGATCACGAAATCACCAACTTTGACATTTTTTACATCTACTCCAACTTCAGCAACGAGCCCGATCGCCTCATGACCAACTAAACTGTTAGCTTGACGTTTAGAGATCCCGCGATACCACCAAAGATCTGAACCACAGACACAAGCACGCACGATCTTGATGATCGCATCAGTTGATTTTTGAAGTGTTGGTTTTTCGACTTCCGTAACTTCCATTTTGCCTAGTTCTACAAAGATTGCCGCTTTCATCCTATCTACCCCTCTCATTAATACACTAGACGCTCACTGCCCTCAGTCTTAGGGTCAGCGATGCCCACACTATCATTGACTAAAAATTTTGGATCAGCAATGATCCTTAAGACCACATCCGCAATACTCTTACGCGAACCTGAAACACCGAGATAAGTTTCATCTTTATGAGTGATCTCATAAGCCACTTCACGATCATTTAACCATGGGAGCCGTAAAGTCGTATAGTCTAGACCTGATCTTGCCAACAGCTTATCAGAAATTTCAGCTGATTCCAAGCCAGGTGCAACCATCTCTTTGTTCTAACGCCCAAATTCACCTAAAACTTCATCATAGATCCCTAAAATGTTGGTAAAGACGCCCCGCTTAACACCTGTTTCTTTCATCGCCTCGATCACATATTTAGTTTGATGGTTATCACTAGTATGATCGACCACGCCTACAAAGACTAGATTTTGACCCAAAATAGCTTGTTTGACATCAGCATAATTATTCAAACTGCCTTCGATCAACGTCACACGGTCATTATCTTCTAAAGCTGCCAAACGTTTTTTATCGCGTAAAAATAACGTCAACTCAACATCAGAAAATTCTGGTTCAGTTAAGACACGTTCCTCAACTAAACGCGAAATTTGTCCATTAGCTGCCATGATCAATACTTTTTTCATTTTTCTATTACCTCTTTTGCCCATGTTAAAATATCTTTTTTGTCATCCAAAAACTTCTCTCATTTTACTTTTGAGCATATTATGCTTCCACTTATTTACAAGAATAACTATAAACCCTGAAGTGAACTATAAGGCAAGTAGAAATTTAGATAAAAAAACTCGCTGCTCCATCTTGGAACAACGAGTTCTTAACTACTTATCTAATTTGATATTGTCAGATTCATCGAGTTCTTGGACACCATCAACAAAGTTTTTCTTGGCTTCGTCCATATCTTCATCTTCTTTGACTTCCGTGATCGCCCGTTCTGGGATCTCTTGGGTATTAGCAAAGATCTCAATGTGACGTTTCAAGTTCTTGAATTTCATCGGTGCATCCCCACCGTATTCACCATCGATGTTGATCATCATTTTTTCGTCGACTGGTTTAGCGACCAACTTAGATGTTTTAACATAGAGGATATTAGCGTCGTTGATGTGTTTACCACCGTTTAAGACCATTGTGATCAAACGCATCATTTCTAACAGATTGCTCGTCTTGACCACGATCAAGGTAAATTTTCCGTCGTCTAAACTGGCGTCGGGCACGATCTGCTCAAAGCCACCAACTGAATTAGTCAAAGCTAAGAAAAACATCGATGCTTTTCCGTCATAAACCCCATCATCATATTCAAGGTGCATGTTGATCGGTTTGATCCGTGGCAACAATTCAGCCCCCTTAACTAGGTAAGCCAAATAGCCAAAGAGCGTCTTGAATTCAGATGGCACCGCATATGTCAATTCACTCAAGAGACCACCAGCTGCAATGTTGACAAAATATTTGTCATTAGCCCGCCCGATATCCATCTTGACCGTTTTACCATTGGCGATAACTTTAGCTGCTTCGATCGGACTTTCCCGTGGTATCTTTAAAGCACGCGCATAGTCATTAGTTGTACCGGCGGGAATGATCCCCAACTTTGGCCGATGCTTTAGAGGGGCGATCCCATTAACGACTTCATTGATCGTGCCATCACCACCAGCAGCAATGATCAAGTTAAAGCCTGCTTGAGCTGCTCGTTTAGCTTCATTTTGAGCAGAATTAGGTTCAGGCGTCGTTGCAAAGGCACTCGTTTCATAACCAGCACGTTCTAAAATATTTAAGATCTCAACTAGATCATTTTTTAAAGCTTCACGTCCAGATGTCGGATTATAAATAATTCGGCAACGCTTTTGCATAATTATTCCCTCATGGCGCAGTTTGCGTCTATCTTTCCTTTAAACTTGCCATCAACAATTTATTAACAACTTTAGGGTTAGCTTTACCATGGGTCTGTTTCATGATGTTACCCACTAAGAAGCCAACCGCACGATCTTTACCATTCTTAAAGTCTTCGATCGATTGTTCGTTGTTGTCCAATACTTCATCGATGATCGGTTGCAATTTAGCTGGGTCAGATAATTGTACCATGCCTTTTTCTTCGACCCATGCTTTTGGTTCGGTATCATTTTTGATGATCTCTTTAAAGACCTTCTTAGCGATCTTAGATGAGATCGTTTCATCTTGAATCAACTTGATCATGGTTGCCAAATGTTCTGGGGTCAATGCCGTTTGACCTAACTCAACTTTTTGAGCATTCAAATAAGCACTAACTTCACCCATCAACCAGTTAGCAGCTAATTTAGCATCCGCTCCAGCAGCTACAGTTGCTTCATAGAAATCAGACATTTCTTTTGTTTGCGTCAAGACGCCCGCATCATATTCAGTAATGCCCCAGTCGTTGACATAGCGTTTACGACGAACGTCAGGCATTTCTGGGATCGAACCTTTGACTTCAGCGACCCATTCATCAGAAATATGGATCGGTGGTAGATCAGGTTCTGGGAAGTAACGGTAATCGCTCTTACCTTCTTTGACACGCATCAAGATCGTTTCACCACTTGGTTCATCAAAACGCCGTGTTTCTTGTTGGATCTCACCACCAGCCATCAAGACACGTTCTTGACGCTTAGCTTCATATTCCAAACCTTTTTTCACGTGTTCAAAGGAGTTTAAGTTCTTCATTTCCGTCTTAGTCCCAAACTTAGTTGAACCGATCGGACGAACTGAGATGTTAACGTCAGCCCGCATTGAACCTTCTTCCATCTTCACATCGGATACGCCGGTAAATTGAATGATCTGACGTAAACGTGTCAAGTATGCGTAAGCTTCTTCTGGAGAAGCGATATCTGGTTTAGAGACGATCTCGATCAATGGTGTGCCTTGACGGTTCAAGTCAACATAAGAGTAGCCGTCCGGATTATGCGTGTTTTTACCCGCATCTTCTTCGACGTGCATTTCTTCGATCCCGATCTTCTTTTTAGTTCCATCTTCAAGTTCGATCTCAAGCCAACCATCGTGTCCGATCGGTGTTTGAGCTTGGGTGATCTGGTATGCTTTTGGATTATCTGGATAGAAGTAGTTCTTACGGTCAAAGTGGATATCCCGTGTGATCTCACAGTTAAGTGCTAAAGCAGCACGCATCCCGTATTCCAAAGCGCCCTTGTTCAATTGTGGCAAGACCCCAGGATAGCCCCAATCGATAACATTAGTATTCGTATTTGGTTCTGCCCCGTAAACTACTGGTGCGGGAGAATAAGCCTTGGAGTTTGTCTTCATTTCAATGTGGACTTCAAGCCCGATTGTTGTTTCAAAGTTCATTAGTTTTGACCCCCGATCGTTGGAACTTGTTTATGGAAGTCGGTTGCTTGTTCAAAAGCATAGCCCGCTTTATACATCGTATCTTCTCTAAATTGTGGTGCGATCAATTGCATCCCGATCGGCAAACCGTTAGAGAAACCAGCTGGAAGTGACATCCCTGGTAGACCAGCTAAGTTTACCGGGATCGTCAAGATATCATTCATGTACATCGTGATCGGATCATTGATCTCATCACCGATCCCATAAGCTGTTGTTGGTGCAGTTGGTCCTAAGATCAAGTCATAGTCGTTAAAGACTTTCGCAAAATCTTGGCAGATCAAGGTTCTAACTTGAGCAGCTTTCTTGAAGAAGGCATCATAAGTCCCAGCGGAAAGTGAGAATGTCCCTAACATGATCCGGCGTTTAACTTCATCGCCAAAGCCTTCCGAGCGTGAACGAACATAAACGTCTTCTAAGTTCTTAACATCTTGGGCTCTAAAGCCGTAGCGGATCCCATCAAAACGTTGTAAGTTAGATGAAGCTTCAGAAGAGGCAATGATGTAGTATACTTGTACCCCATACTTGCTGTGTGGCAAGGAAACTTCATCAACGGTCGCACCCAAGCTTTCAAATGTCTTGATCGCTTCTTTGATCGCTTCTTTAACATCTTCAGCAACACCTTCACCAAAGTATTCTTTTGGCACGGCGATCTTCATACCCTTGATATCACCATCTAAGCCTTGGGTAAAGTCAGGAACTTCACGGTTAGAGCTGGTAAAATCACGGCTATCATGACCGCTGATCGCATTTAGGACATAGGCATTGTCTTTGACTGTGCGTGTCAATGGTCCGATCTGATCTAAGCTAGAAGCAAAAGCGATCAAGCCGTAACGAGATACACGACCATAAGTAGGTTTGACCCCAACGATACCATTATATGCTGCTGGTTGACGGATCGAACCACCGGTATCTGAACCTAGGGCAGCTAAAACTTGGCCCGAAGCAACAGCGGCTGCTGAACCACCAGAAGAGCCACCAGGGACTTTAGTTTGATCCCAAGCATTCTTAGTTACCTTAAAGGCTGAACTTTCAGTCGAACCACCCATAGCAAATTCATCCATGTTGACTTTACCCACATTGATCATTTGAGCAGCAGCTAATTTTTCCATAACTGTTGCATCATAGATCGGGTCAAAGTTTTCTAACATCTTGCTGGCAGCCGTTGTCCGCAAGCCTTTTGTCACGATATTATCTTTGATCGCGATCGGGATCCCAGCTAAAACATTAGCTGGATCGATCCCATTTTGGTCAAGTTCTTTAGCTTGCTTCAAAGCAGCTTCTTCGTTTAAAGCTAGGAAAGCAGCGATCTGTTGATCACGGTCTTTGATCGTCTTGAAAGTATCTTTCGTTAACTCCTCCACGCTCAAATCTTTGTTGACCAATTTTTCATGTAAACTGGTCAGATCAGTTGTAAAATAATCCATGGGCTAGCCTTCCTCGCTTTCATCAATAATTGCTGGCACTTTGATAAAGCCATCTTTTCTTTCAGGTACATTTTCCATCAACAATTCACGGTCGGTCCCCTTAACTGCGATATCTTCTCGCATCACATTAAAGGCATCCGTCACAGTTGTCGTTACCGGTACATCTGTCGTATCGACTTCACTCAATTGTTGTACCATATTGATGATTTGGTCCATTTGACCGGTGAATTTTTGTAATTCTGCATCGCTAAATTCAAGCTTTGCCAAACTTGCAACGTGCTTTACTTCATTTGCGCTGATCGCCATCTTCATCCTTCTTTCTTGCATATCTGCTTAATATTTTAGCATAGATCTGCTGACTTTTTTATAGTCGATTTTATTCTAATCATCAAAGACGTGGGCATAGAAGTTACCACTATCTTTTTCGCGAGCTAGAAAGGCTTGAACTTCACCATCTGAGCCTTTGATCGTGATATCGATCGGAATATCACCCGGCAAGTAGGTCTTTGCCATCTGAGAAACAAACTGCGTAAAGCTTCTGATCTCAGTTTCACTGTAAAATTGGGTCGTGATCTTAACGTGCAGTTCTTGGAGTGACTTATTCTTATACTTGGCTTGAGCCGTTACCCCAGCTAAGTTAGGGAAAAAGCTTTGCGTCTTATTTTTGAAAGCATTGAAGGAACTTTCATCATTATCGTTGACCGCACCATTTTCTGCTGTTGATGGCAAGACTGAGGTTTGGAGATTAGTTTCCTTCCAACTCCCCAAAGTATCACCATCACTCACACTATAAGCATAGAAAGTTCCCCCGACCAAACTATCATTAGGCGCTTGTTCATACATACAGATCAAGATCGGTACATCTGATGCACCATCGAGTTTTCTGACCCGCTTCAAGACTTCAGCTGCGGCTTTTTTACCCTCTTCTTCCATTTTTTCCTTGGAGATATTAGTGGTGTACATCGCACCATACTGTTCTTTTTGGTAATAATCCTTACGATTCATTCCGATACCGATCGTGATCCCAGCTAATTCCAGTTTGCCATCGGTCTCTTTCATGTAATCTTGTTCTTCGATCTGTTGGATATAGATCGGATTGCGCTTGTCTGCGTCTTTTTCGCCATTATCTTCAGGATTTAGACCAGTCGGGTTATCCTTTGACTTACGCCCGAGCCAATCTTGAACCGTGCCTTTGGTCAACAATTGGCCTTCGCGGAAAATGTAATCTTTGGTGGGAAATTCCTCTTTAGATAAAGTTGTCATGCCACTTTCAAAACTCTTTAAATTCAACATATTTTCTGAATTTTGAACGATCCCGACACCACGAGCCTTACTCGTTAAATAACGTCCATTTTCGATCACACCTTGATAATCGGAGGTATCTACTTGACCCGTAGTTTGGTAACCCTTTTTGGATTGTTGCGTTGATTGCGTGACTGAATTGCCAGAGCCACTGCTTCCTAAATTACCACAGGCTGAAAGTAACATGGTACCTGCACATAAGCTAACTAATGCTAAATACTTCTTTCTCATCAATTGCCTCCTGTTTGCCGTAAAAATTCATCTTCATCAATAATTTTTATTCCTAATTCTTGGGCCTTAGTCAATTTGCTACCAGCATCATGACCTGCAACTAAAAGGTCGGTCTTTTTCGAAACGCTCCCTGTTACTTTAGCACCATGCGCCTCTAAGATCTGTTTAGCTTCCGCTCGCTTGATCTTGTCGAGTTTTCCCGTTAAAACTACGGTCAGACCATTCAATGGATCATCGGCTGTTTGCTCGGCTAGCTCTTCAGCGCTCTGACCTAGGAAAGTCAAATTAACTCCAGCTGCAGTAAATTCTTCCAATAATAGGTCAACTTGTTCATTTTCAAAATATGTCACCACAGCATCCGCGATCGTTTCGCCGATCGAGTCAAGTTCTACGATCTCTGCTACCGTTGCTTTCTTTAAAGCTTGGATCGTCTTAAAGTGTTGGGCTAAGATAAATGCCGCTTTGGCCCCCACATGCCGGATCCCCAAGCCAAAAAGTAACCGTTCTAATGAGTTAGCTTTGCTCTGTTCGATCGCTTGTAACAAATTATTGGCTGATTTTTCTTTGAATTTATCTAACGTCAATAATTCATCAAAGGTCAAATTATATAGCCCCGCCGCATCTTTGATCAATTTCTTGTCGAAGAGTTGTTCAATGATCCGTGGCCCTAACCCATCTATGTTCATCGCATTTCGCGACGCAAAGTGCGTCAGACTTTCTTTTAATAAGGCTGGGCACTGCGGATTGATACACCGCAACGCAACTTCGTCATCCAAATGAACCAGTTTTGCGCCACATTCAGGACATTCTGTCGGTATCGTATAAGGTTGACTTGAAGCTGGACGTTTAGCCAACACAACTTCTGAGATCTCTGGAATAATGTCGCCTGCTTTGTGTAATTTGACAGTATCACCGAGGCGGATGTCTTTTTGTTGCAAATAATCAGGATTGTGTAAAGAAGCTCTTGAAACCACGGTCCCCGCTAAAGTCACTGGATCCATCACGGCCGTTGGTGTCACCACTCCAGTCCGTCCCACCGTCCATTCGATCTCACGGACGATCGTTTCTTGTTCGTCTGGTGGAAATTTATAAGCGATCGCCCAACGCGGAACTTTGACCGTATTTCCAACTTCGGCGTGGATCGCAAACGGATCAGCTTTGATCACGATCCCATCGATCTCATAAGCTAGTTGTGCCCGTTTAGCCTGATATTTATCAATATAGTCATCGATCTCAGCCATTTCACTCGCTACGATCGCTTCTTCATTGACTTTGAAGCCCCATGCTTTTAATTGAGCTAAAGCCTGACTTTGGGTCGCGACCCCAAATTTTTCGGGCTCCATCAAATAATACATAAAGACACTTAAATTACGCTTGGCTGTTTCTTTGGTATCTAATTGCCGCAATGAACCAGCTGCAGCATTTCTTGGGTTAGCAAAGACTGTTTGGCCCTGTTCTTCGCGCGCCTTATTCAATTTTAGAAATGACTCTTTTGGCATATAGCATTCGCCCCGGACTTCAACGTCGATCGGTTCACTTAAACGCAAAGGGATCGCCTTGATCGTTTTTAAGTTTTCCGTGATATCTTCACCGATGATCCCGTTGCCACGGGTCGAACCTTTGACAAAGACACCTTTTTCGTAGACCAATGAGATCGCTAAGCCGTCGATCTTTAATTCACAGCTATAAGCAAAAGTCTTGGCTACATTTTCCTCTAGTTTGGTTTTGAATTCGGCTAGTTCTGCTTTTGAAAAAACATCGCCTAGTGAAAGCATCGGAATCTCATGTTCGACCTTTTCAAAGCCACTTAAAACTTGACCGCCGACACGTCTAGTAGGTGAATCATCAGTTACGAGCTCAGGATACTTAGTTTCAAGTTCGACCAAACGTTGATAGGTAGCGTCATAGACATGATCTTCCACTGTTGGTCGATCTAACACATAGTATTCATGGCTCCATTTGTTCAATTGAGCACGTAGATCTTTGACCTCTTCTAAAGTCTTTGCTTCCATCTCTTTTACCTCTTTTTAAATCTTAGTGATCGGTGCAAAGGCCGCTAATAGTCGCTTGATCCCTTGGCCAGCAAAGGCGATATCAAGTTCGATATCTCCACCACTACCACTGACCTTGACCACAGTCCCTGTACCCCAGGCTTTATGGGAGACCTTATCACCGATATTCCATTGTTTCTTTTCAGCCCCAGTTCCTTGGCTTTTTTCGACAGTTCCAGCTGGTTTGCGGTAAACTGGCTTCTTAGCAAAAGGAACATCGACTTTGGTTTTTGGTTGATAATCAGCTAAAGTTTCGTTATCACTTTGCAACAATTCATCGGAGATCTCACTGATAAAGCGGGAAACTTGGTTGCTCTGGCGCCGTCCATAGAGCATCCGCGAGAAGGCATTTGATAAGTAGAGTTCTTCTTCAGCCCGGGTGATCCCAACATAGGCCAAGCGCCGTTCTTCTTCGAGCTCACTTTCATCCATCACAGCTCGGCCTAACGGGAAGATCCCTTCTTCTAAGCCCATCAAAAAGACTGTTGGAAATTCCAGACCCTTAGCGGCGTGCAATGTCATCAAGGTCACTTCATCTGGATCTTCATCAACGCTATCTTGATCAGAAACCAAAGCTAGGTCAGCTAAGAAATCAACGAACGGATCGCTATTTTCTTCTTCTGGTTCCCAGTTTTCATCAAATTGCTTTGTTACAGACATGAATTCTTCTAAGTTTTCTAGGCGACTTTGATCTTCGAGCGTATTTTTAGCTTGTAAGCTTTGTTTATAGCCCGATTCATCTAAAATGATCTCCGTCAACTCAGTGATATTCTTAGTTTTCTCCAATTCATTGAAGCGCCGGATCAACTTAGCGAAACTTTCTAATTGGGTAGCTGCCTTGCCACTTACGCCAGTCATAATGACGTTTTCTGCTGCTTCGATCAAGGAAAGACCGTTCATCTCAGCAAATGCTTGCAATTTAGCCAAACTAGTTGCCCCGATCCCCCGTTTAGGTTCATTAGCAACACGCGCAAAACTCAAGGAATCATTCGGATTGGCAGCTAAACGCAGATAAGCTAAAATATCCAAAATTTCCTTTCGATCGTAGAACCGGTGAGCCCCAACTAATTTATACGGGATATTAGCTTTGACAAATGTTTCTTCGATCACACGTGATTGGGCATTTGTGCGGTATAAGACAGCAAAATCGCCATAATGCTTACCTTCAGTGCGCATCTTTTGCTGGATCTGCTTAACGACATAAAAGGCTTCATCGTTGGCATTATCTGCACGATAATAATGGATCTTTTCGCCTTCTGCATTTTGTGTCCATAATGTTTTAGCTTTACGATTGATGTTATTTTCGATAACTTCATTAGCCGCTTGCAAGATCGTCTTAGTTGAACGATAATTTTGTTCCAACTTGATCACGGTCGCATCAGGATAATCTTCCTCAAAATTCATGATATTTTCCATATTAGCTCCACGCCAACCGTAAATACTTTGATCAGCATCCCCCACAACACATAGATTACGATATGTTTGAGCTAACATGCTGACCAATTGATATTGAGCTTCGTTAGTATCTTGGTATTCATCCACATGGATATAGTGAAATTTACGTTGATAAAATGCCAATGTTTCTGGTGATTCTTTAAATAACCGGATCGTTTGCATGATGAGATCATCAAAATCCAAAGCTTGATTATTTTGCAACTGCTTTTGGTATAATTCATAAGCATCACTTACCACCTGTGAAAATGGATCAGCTGCATCTTTTCTTAGTTCTGCTGGTGTCTTTAAATCATTTTTGGCGTTCGAGATCGCACTCAGAACGGCCCGGGGCTCGAATTTTTTAACGTCAACGTTTAAGTTATCCGCTAAAATGTGTTTCATCAAAGTCCGTTGCTCACTTGTGCTTGCGATCGTAAAATTGCGATCATAGCCGATCTTTTCAGCATCACGGCGTAAGATCCGGACACATAAAGCGTGGAAAGTCGAGACCCAAATATCTTCTGCACCTTCAGCGATCAACTTATTGATCCGCTCACGCATTTCCCGCGCTGCTTTGTTGGTGAAGGTGATCGCTAAAATATTCCAAGGATTTACATTTTTTTCTTCGATCAAGTAGGCTACACGGTGTGTCAAGACCCGTGTTTTCCCACTACCGGCACCGGCCATGATGAGTAGTGGACCTTCAGTGCAGGCTACAGCTTCTGCTTGCTTATCATTCATGCCATCTAATAAGTTTCTTGCTGTCAAAATTTTCAAATCCCCTCTAAAATTTTCAATCAATGCCTATTATAGCAAATATTACAGCCCTATTCTTTAAAATTACTTAAATCTTAGCAAACAAGATGTAAAAAGACGCCGATATAAATACCGTGCGTCTTAAAAAATACTATTCAACTATTTCATCATCAGCTGTGATCTCATCCCAGATCCCAGTTGCTTCGACTTGTTCCTTGGCATGTTTGCTCGAATCAGCGGTCACTAGAACATAGCCTTCAGCTTTAACGGGATGAAGCGATTTAGGATAACGGAAATAATTGTAATGCCAGTTATCCTTTAAGACCCATTGTGTCCGCAAAGCATCGGTATCCTTGGTCGCGATCATCACCATCTCAGTTGGTTTTACCAAGTTAGGTTTAGACAAAGGGATCTGTGCCAAGGCACGCAAATGTTGTTCAAACATCGAAACGTCGGTTGCCTTATCAAATACATAACCTGAAGCATATAATGCCGGAATGATCCGTTTGATATACAAAGCACCACTCTTAGTCAAGAAAAATTCTGCTTGTAAGACCCCAACATAATTCAGTTCTTTGACGATCTCAGCTGTCAAGCGCTTGACCTCAGCTGCAACTTCACCATCTAAAGCTACTGGTGCCAAGGTCGCATGTAAACGGTGTTCGCGATAATAATCTTCTGCGATCGGGAAATACGTCAAGTTACCGTCTTTATCTCGGGCTAAAGTCAGGGATAATTCCTTTTCATACGGGATCCATGACTCGAGAATATAGGTCCCTAGATCGATTATGTCCGCACACTTAGCAATGTCGGTTTGTTTTTTGATGATCTGTTTTCGGCACTTACCAAAACCTTTTTGGATCGGTTTTAAAATGCATGGATAACCGATCGAACTGACTGCTTGGTAAACATCATCTAAACTGACGATCGTAGCGTACGGTGCAACGTTGATATTGAGCTGTTCAAAGAAAGCCCGTTCTAATAAGCGGTCCTGCGTGATCTCCAACGTATCACTACCTTGGGGGACCCGCGTGAAGCGTTGCAAGAATTTGACCGCCTCAACATCAATGTTTTCTGAGGTATAAGTTACTAAGTCACACCGCTGTGCAAAATCTTGGAGCTTTGTTTTTTCGTTCAACTTACCGACCATTTTTACATCAGCTTCGGCTAACACGGGATTACTTTCGTCTGAACAATAAACGATCACAGTAAAGCCCATTTTCTTAGCCGCCCGTGCTAACATGATGCCGTTGGGATTGCCCCCGATGATCCCTAAAGTATCGCCTGGAAAAAGGATCTCTTGTTCCATTCTCTCACAACCTCTCGTATCACTAATACTTACTTTCTATTTTACCACATTACTCAGCAAGACAGTATTTTAACAATGTAAATTTTTAAAAATATATTTTGTGCCACCTAACAAAAAAAGTAGGCTATCACCTGCTTCACACATTATTTGTCTACATCTTCTAAAACACGCACTTGTTACTTGATATCTTTTTTAGCTAGTCCTGCTCTACCCTTGAAGGCCAAATTCAATAATACTGAACTTAAACTTGCCACCACGATCCCATTACCTAAGAATAGTTGAACTGCACGCGGTAGATTTTGGAAGATATTTGGATAGATCGACACGCCCAGACCTAAACCGATCGAAACCGCCACAACTAAGATATTTCGTTGGTCGGTAAAATCAACATTAGCTAAGATCCTGATTCCTTGCACACTGATCATCGCAAACATCACTAGCATCGCCCCACCTAAAACCGGTGTCGGGATCATCGTCGCTAACGCCCCCGCCTTAGGCAACAGCCCTAACAGCATCAAAAGTCCTGCTGACCAATAGATCGGACGCTTGGTCTTGATCCCTGAAAGCTCAAGCAAGCCAACATTTTGTGAAAATGTCGTATATGGGAAAGTATTGAAGATCCCACCTAAAATGACAGCCATCCCTTCAGCGCGATATCCAAGTTTGAGGTCTTTTTCGGTGATCTTTTTATTCAAAATATCCCCCAAAGCAAAATAAACACCCGTCGATTCGACCATGGAAACCAAAGCGATGATGATCATCGTAACTGAAGATGACCATTCAAAGTGAGGCATCCCAAAGTAAAAAGGCTGTGGTACGTGGAACCACGGTGCTTCATGTAATGGCGCCAAGGAAACTAGCCCCAGCGCTGCAGCTACTAAACTCCCGATCACTAATCCCAGTAAGACTGCGATTGAACTCAAAAAGCCCTTTGCAAAGACTTGGATCGCTAAAATCAAGATCACCGTCAAAAAGCCCAAAGTGATATTGGTAAGTGAACCAAAATCTTTAGCACTAGCATTACCACCACCGATATTTTGGATCGCGATCGGGATCAATGTCAGACCGATAACAGTGATCAACGTCCCTGTGACCACAGGTGGAAAGAGGCGTTTGACCTTCGAAAACTGGCCCGAGACTAGACAAACAAAGATCCCCGCCACAATGATCGCCCCATACATCGTCTGGATCGTAAATTGGCTTCCGATCATCTTTAACGGTTCGACAGCTTGGATCGCACACCCTAAAACAACGGGCAGGCCGATCCCAAAATAACGATTGCGCATAAGCTGAAGTAAAGTAGCTAACCCACACATAAAAATGTCGATCGAAACCAGGTAAGTCATCTGTTCGGTGTTAAAATTCAAGGCTGTCCCGATCAATAAGGGAACGGCCACCGCTCCAGAATACATCGCTAATAAATGCTGTAAACCTAGTAAAGCCGCCTGACTGTTATTTGCTTTTTTCATCGTGTTATTCCCCCACAAAGTGCACTTTATCGTCTTCAAAAGAAGCGATCCGCGCAAGTGATTCCAATCTTACCCCGCGCTCTTTGATCAATTTAGCCCCATCTTGGAACGATTTTTCAACAACTACCCCTGCTCCAACGATATGGGCACTAGCTTGGCGACAGATCTCAAGTAAGCCCAAGACTGCCTGCCCGTTAGCCAAGAAATCATCGATCACTAACACGCGGTCAGTTTCCGATAAAAATTTTTGGTCAACTGAGATCGTATTGGTCACCTTTTTAGTATATGAGTAGACCTCAGCCGCATAGACATCACTATCCAAGGTCGATGGCTTTTTCTTGCGCGCAAAGACCACTGGAACATCCATCACGAGTCCAGCCATGATAGCTGGTGCGATCCCTGAAGCTTCGACCGTCAAGATCTTTGTCACAGCCTCATCTTTGAATAAACGCTCAAATTCTTGGCCGATCTCATACATCAACTGTGGGTCGATCTGATGGTTCAAGAATTGATTGACCTTTAATACGTTTCCCGGTAAAACAACACCATCTTGTTTGATGCGTTCTTCTAATACTTTCAAGCTATAGCCCCCTAAAAATAATAAAGACCAGACTTTGGCAAAAACAAAAGTCTGGTCTCCTAACGTTTTTTTACTCATAGTCCAAGATTTACGGTCTTGGGTAGAAACTCGCCAACCAGATTATGGCATTATATAAGTAACCTGTAGCTAGAATAGCATAACTATTTTTCGTTTTCAAGCTCAAATATTCGGCTTTTACACCAAAATATCTGAAATGTATCATAAATCGTATTGATTTAAATTATACTGTTTGATCAAGGCAATCAACTTTTCGGCATAATTAGGATCAGTCGCGTAGCCTTGATTTGGTAAAGCCCACGCTGCTTGTTCATAATTTTTGGCTTGCAGTACTGGCCCATAATGATCGGTATTCCAGTCCGTTCCATCAACAAAAAGTTGTGTATGCGCCTTGACCGAATCTTCCCAACTGCCATAGACTGCAAAAGTATCCTTGATCGTAGTCCATTGGCCATCGACATATTCTTGCGTTGTCATCAAAGACCCGTTCGGATTTTTGATCCCAAATAAGTTATTGTACTTAGCAGAAAGTTCACTTTTGCCCCCATCAGACTCTAAGGCTGCTTGAGCTAAGGTGATACTTGCTAAAACACCATACTGGCGCTGTTCGGCTTGCGCGATCGGAGCAAGTTGCTTGATAAAATTTTGTTTAGCTTGTTCATCATTTGAAGTTGTCGCTTGCGGTGTCTCACTAGTAGCAAAATATTTATCTGCCATGCCCGTAAGAAATGTTACCGCTAGTAGCACTATAAAACCTAAAAAAAGTAACTGTGAGTAATTTTTCTTTTTTCGACGTGCCACAAAATACCGCCTTTCTTAAAAATCAAGAACCTACGCTTTTAATTTTCTCAGTAAAGAAAGCGAAACACTGGGGGCAATGATCGCTGCCAAAGCCGCTTCTGGTAACCCATTTGTTGCCACGACCCCCAATAGATATGGTAACAAGGCTGCTACATCCAAGGCATACATGGCTGGTGCTTGCCCTTGATAAAAGAGATAGATCTGGCCTAAAACTAACAATGTATTAGTCAATGACCCTAAAACGGCTGCGATACCTGCAGCTAAGATCTTTGAGGATAAGCGTTTAGATAACCACATAAATGTATAGCCTGCCACGACCCCGATCAAGATCCGAGGTAAAACAGAGACCAGTGGATTCGTAAAGACGATCGTTGCCAAGGGACTCGTCGGCCAAACAAAGGCGCGAATAAAGGTGATCGTGCCCCAGACTCCACCGACGATCGCACCATCTTTAGGTCCTAAAACGAGTGCAGCCACGATCACAGTGATATGGATGATCGTTAAATTAAGGGGGCCAAGTGGAATATAACCCAGAAATGGGATAAAATTTTGGATGATAATGATCGCTGTAAATAGCGCTAAAAAGGCGATCCGTTGCGTTTTTTTTCGTTGTTTCAAATTAAACTTCCTTTTTTATGATCTTCTTATAGATTATATTATCCTGCGTTAAATATTACAAAAGAAAAGTTCGCTGATCACTTGTAAGTTTATTTTAGTCAAATTTGGCTATGATGCAAGGAATTTTCCAAAAATTTAAAAAAGTCAGTTCTAATGCTTACAGCACTAAAACTGACTTTATATTACACTAAATAAATTGTAAGATCGCCATCAAGATCGGTACTACGACTACAAATAAAACAGTACTCATCACGACCACATCAGTCGCATATTTAACATCCCCATGAGCTTCCTTTGCCAAAATAGGTAAGACGGCTAACATTGGAGTTGCTGATTGAACAACTAATGTTTGACGCATCAATGTCGGTAAGTCGACCCCAAAACTTGCACCTGCTTTGATCAACAAGATCAACACGACTGGTGATAACACAAAACGACCTAATAATGCCAAAATCGAATCGCGTTCGAACCGGAAATTGTTCAAACCTGCATCACATAACACGATCCCGATATAGATCAAGGACAATGGTGTCACCAAAGCACCGACATAAGACAAGGTTTGTCCCATAAAACTTGGTACTGGGATCCCTAATAGCAACCACACGATCGCTACGATAAAACCAACGAGTGGCATTGGTAGAACTTTTTTCCAATTGATCTTATGAGCTTTCTTTTGACTCTTATCGACCGTTGGATCATCATTTGAGATCAAGTAGACCCCAAAAGCCCAAGTTGAAACGGTATTGATGATGTAATAGATCAAGAAATAACTCATCGCCTTTTCACCAAAAAGCGCATTGTTCAAAGGCATCCCGATAAAGATCGTATTTGCGTTAACGACCGCATTCATGAAGATCCCCCGACGACCCGGCTTGATCTTTAAGACTTTAACTGCTGACCAAGCGATCACATAACCAATGATCACACCTAAGGCTGGGAAAATAATACCTTTTCCTAAACCTAAGAGGCTTTCCCGAGTCAAGTGATCCATCACACCCATAAAGATCGAAGCTGGTAAAGCGATCTTAGTGATCAAAGATGCGATATTGCCACCAAATGAATCGGCAAACCAACCTGTTTTACGTAAAATATAACCAAGTGCCATGATCAATACGATCACAAGCACACTTGAGACGGAAGTTAAAAAAACTGCCATAATAATTCTCCTTTTTCTTCTACCAAAGATAAAAGACCAACAAGTGGCCTTTTATCAATTTATTAATATTTAGGTTCCCACTTCATATCAGCCACTGCCTTCTTAGCGTCTGTCACGCCAGCAAGGCCTTGATCGATCGCTGATTGTGCTACGACTTGAGCAACTGTTTGTGAGAATTCTTGTAACTTAGAAACTGGTGGTAACACTGCAGCACCTGGTTGATCTGGATCAACGATACCACCTAAAGCGTGGGCTGCATCGGCCAACATCTTTTCGTTTAAGATCTTAGCTTTAGCCGCGATCGCACCAAAACCAACACCTGGGTAGACCAAAGCATTGTTTGCTTGACCGATATTGTAAGTTACACCGTTATATTCGATATCACCAGCTGGGATACCTGTTGCAACTAAAGCACGACCATCTGTCCATTTCAAAAGATCTTCTGCTTTAGCTTCAGCCAAACGTGTTGGGTTAGACAATGGGAAGATCACTGGACGTTTCGTGTGAGCTGCCATTTCCTTAACGATACTTTCCGTGAATGTACCTGGTTGTGTCGAGGTCCCGATCATAACAGTTGGATGAACTGCTTTAACGACAGCTTCTAAGTTCGTTAACTCATCAGCATTCTCAAATTCTGAACGTTTGCGCACAAAAGCTTTTTGACCTGGAGTTAGATCTTCTGTATCTTCGAATAAAAGCCCTTGTTTATCGACTAAGTAGAAGTGCTTTTTAGCTTCTGTTTCGCTCAAGCCTTCGCGAACCAATTCATCAAATAACATATTGGCGATCCCGACACCAGCTGTCCCAGCACCGAAAGTCAAGAAGATCTGATCGGTGATCTTTTCTTTAGAAATATTCATCGCACCCAAGACACCAGCAAGCGAAATGATACCTGTTCCTTGGATATCGTCATTGAAGGTCAAGATCTTATCTTGATATTTTTCCAAGATGACCGCTGCATTCGAGCGTCCAAAGTCTTCAAAGTGCAGTAAGCTTTCAGGGAAGAGTTTTTCTGCTGCAGCAACAAACTTGTCGACCATTGCATGGTATTTTTCACCATAAACACGTGCATGGCGGTTACCAAGGTAAAGAGGATCATTCAATAGTTTTTCATTATTTGTTCCGGCATCAAGTGAAACTGGTAAAACTTGAGCTGGATCGATACCAGCAGCTGCTGTGTAGACCATCAATTTGCCGACTGCGATATCAACACCATTAACGCCCCAATCACCCATACCAAGGATACCCTCAGCATCAGTTACAACGATCAAACGAATGTCACGCCCGTCAGCCGCATTTCGCAAGGACTCTTCGATGCTGTCTTGGTCATCAACAGAAATAAAAGCTGCTTCTTGGGGACGCGTGAAGATTTCACTGTATTGTTCGATCGATTCAGCGATCACTGGATCATACACGATCGGCATAAATTCTACGATATGTTGTCCCATCAAATAGTAGAATAGTGTTCGATTCGTATTAAAGATCGTCATCAAGAATTGGCGTTGTTCTAATTGGCTTGATTTGCGCTTGAATTGACCGTAAGCTTGGTCTGCTTGTTCTTGTAAAGTTTGGACCTTAGCTGGTAAAGCACCTGTCAAACCAAGTTCTTTACGTTCTTTAACTGTAAAAGCTGTTCCTTTATTTAAAAAAGGATTATTTAAAATGTTCATTGTATCTGCCATGTTTATCGGCTCCTTTTTTACTAGATCTCAATTGATGTCACTCATTTTAAAACGGTGCGATTTTTATAGTCAACTTTGTGGTACACTATTAGTAAAATTAATATGAGCTTTTAAAAAGCTGTCAAATCAAGGATCTGAAGATGAATATTAGAGATTTTGAATATTTCCACCAATTAGTCAAAGAAAAAAATTTTTCCAAAGTTGCCCAGATATTCTCTGTTAGCCAACCAACGGTCACATTAGCGATCAAGCGGCTCGAAGAAGAATTTGAAACGACCTTTTTTATCCGGGATCGCTCACACAAAGAATTACTGGTCACCCCTAGTGGCTACCAATTTGATGCCCATTTAAAAGTGATCTTAAACGAGTTAGCTATCGCTAAAAAAGAAGCTTTGCGTGCTAAACAAGAAAAATTACTCTTTGGGCTACCACCGATCATCGGCAATTATTTTTTCCCCAATATCGTTTCTAAATTGATCGCGACTGGTTTGATCGAACAACTCGAGACTAGGGAAGCTGGTTCACAAACTCTACTTAAGCTCTTATTAGATGGCTCGCTTGATTTTTGTCTCTTAGGCTCACTTGAACCTTTGACCCAACCCGCTCTAAAAGCTGAAACTTTTGCTCAAGCGTCATTTAAGATCATCGTCAGCAAGCAACATCCCCTAGCCTCAAAAAAGGCCGTCTATTTTTCCGAATTAAAAGACGAGCGCTTTATCGTGCATAATGAAGGCTTCATTCATGATAAGGTCCTCAAACTCTTAGCACAAAAAGAGCACTTCCGACCTGATGTCATCTACCGTACTAATTACGTCCACGTGTTAAAATCCATGGTCGTAAGCAACACGGGGATCGCCTGTTTGACAGACATTGCGATCAGCCCCAACGATGACTTTTCCGTTCTAGAACTCCTAGACGAACAACAGCCCAAATTCTTACTCTCGATCGTCACACGTGCGACTCAAGTAATGACACCAGCTAAAAAACAGTTGCTAGATATCTTGCACGACACGGTCTATAACTCCCCTATCGGAAAGGAAAATGAATAATGACTTTAGCAAGATTTACCGCTCCGCAACAACAATATTTCAAACTAGCTATGACCGAACTCAAAGCACAAAAGAAACGTTCCCACTGGATGTGGTTCATGTTTCCCCAATTACGTGGCTTAGGCAAAAGTCAGACCGCTCACTTATACGGGATAGCTGATCTCAATGAAGCCCAAGCCTTCTTGGCCGATCCATATTTAGGCAACAATTTACGTCAATTGTGTGAAGTTCTGTTACAAGTTCCGACCAATAACGCTAAAACGATCTTTGGTTTTCCCGATGATCTAAAGCTCAAGTCGTCAATGACACTCTTTTTTAAAGCCAGTAACGACCCCATTTTTCAAGCTGTACTGGATAAATTTTTTCACGGTGAACATGATCAAAAGACCCTTTTATTACTAAAAAATATGTAACAAACAAAACTAACATAACAACAAGGCCCTCACCACGATGCCACGTGGTGAGGGCCTTATATACTATTCTTTTCGCAAAGCTTCAACTGGGTCTAATTTTGAAGCGCGATCGGCTGGCAAAAGTCCCGCTAACATGCTGATGACTACACTGATCACGATCCCTGTCAAAATATAGTTAGTCGTCATCATCACTACTGGCACCTCAAACTGCGCTACCGTAAAATGGTTGACTAAAACTTGTAAGATCCAAGTCAACACGACTCCCAGTATTCCTGAGCTGAGACCGATCAAGAAAGCTTCTGAAACAAAGATCCGGCGAATGTCTTTTCTTCTAGCACCTAAGGCTTTCAAGACTCCGATCTCTTTAGTGCGTTCAACCACCGAGATATTCAAGACTACTAAGATCATGATCGCTGAGACCACTAACGAAACGGCGGCGATCGCGGCTAAGACATAGCTGATGACATCCATCATCTTAGTAAACATCTCAGTCATCGTTTCTTGCATCGAGCCACTGAAACCAAGCTTTTTGACCTCATCTTTGATCTTTTCGGTATTGTCTTTATCCTTAGTATAGAGATAGACAACATTAGGCTTCAACGTCTGTCCATTTTGAGCAAAAATATCTTTTAGATCGCTATAACGGACGATTGCAGTGCTGAAGTTAGACCCCTGCTGTTCATATGTCCCGCTGACCTTTAATTTTTGCTCGACTTGCTTACCATCGATCGTTAGCTTGAACGTTACTTCTTTACCAACAATATTCTTGGCCAAGAGATCTGCCGTTCCCTTATCAAGTAATACCTCATCTTTTCCAGGGGCTTTACCTGAAACGATACTTGACTTGGTGATATTGCTCGACATCGTTTGTAACGTCATGATCGTAGCATTTTTATCACCATAACTAACACTGTTTGTGCCTAACGAAAGCGTCGAATAGCCCTTTTCCAGACGATCGACATGTTTGATAGTTTTAAGTTTTGTGATATCTTTTGTCGTAAAATCATTATCTGTTCCCGAGCCCGTCAAAGCTGCCATATTGTTTTGTTGCATCCGACTGATCTCTGCATGATCGTCCATATCCGGTTGCTTATCAGGATCAGGCATCATGCTTTGGCGATGGACTTCTGTCACATTAGGATTGGTGTAACTATTCATCGTATCTTTAATATAAGTAGTTACGCCCCGCCCGATCGATAACATCAAAACAACTGCCATGATCCCGATACTAGTCCCAAAGGCAACTAAAGTATTACGGCCCAATTTGGCTTTCATATTGAGAAAGGCTAATCTGATCGCATTGAACAAGCTCATATTTTTGACTTCGATAGCGTCATGTTCTGTTCTCGTCGCTAAGGGCTCTAACTTACCCGTCACTTCATCTGAAACCAGTTCTCCATTATCGATCCGCAAGACCCGTGTACAATGGGCAGCTACACGATCTGAGTGAGTCACCATCAAAACTAACTTACCACTTTGCGCGATCTCTTTGATCAAAGCCAAAACATTGTCTGTCGTTTCAGCATCTAAAGCCCCCGTAGGTTCATCAGCAATGATAACATCGGGATCATTGATCAAAGCCCGGGCGATCGCAACGCGTTGCTTTTGGCCGCCAGAGATCTGATCTGGCTTTTTATAGAGATGATCTTTTAAACCAACCTTTTCTAACAGTTCCTTAGCGCGTTTGACCCGCGTCTCCTTATCGACATTAGATAACGTCATCGCTAAGGCAACATTATCGATCAAATTCAAATGGGGGATCAAATTAAAGTTTTGAAAGATAAACCCGATGCTTTTCTTATGGTAATCAGCTAGTTCTTGTGCAGTGTAATCGCGCAAATTTTTACCGCGATAACTGATTTCACCCTCAAAGTCAGAATCCAAGCCACCGATCAAATTCATCAACGTGGATTTTCCACTCCCCGATTCACCGACGATCGAGACTAACTCACCGGCTGAAAAGGTCGCATTGATATTTTTCAACGCCTCAAAGGTGCCACCTCCAGCCATTTTATAAATTTTAACGACATTTTTTAATTTTAAGATATCCATCCTGCCCATCCTCTCTGTATCTTCCCCCTCACCATAATTTTAATATTTAATAATTGAACCGTCTACAAAAAAAGACTAGTGACAATTGCCCCTAGTCTAAGCCGTTTTAACTATGCATGTGCTCTTCTACTAAAGATAGCCGACACAATAAGTACCAAGATCACCGCACCGATGATCGAAGGAATGATCGCCATCCCCGCAACCTGTGGTCCCCAAGCACCTAGTAAAGCTTCACCTAATGATGAACCGATCAGACCAGCTAAAATATTACTGATCCAGCCCATCGAACCACCATTTTTCGTCAAGGCACCTGCAATTGCACCAATGATCGCACCAACGATCAATACCCAAAGCCAATGTAACATTTAAATCACTTCCTTATTTATTTTTATCGTCTTTTTCAAATTTTTCTTTTAGTTTTTCAGCACCCTGTTCGATATCTTCTTTCAGATCAGCTGCTTTTTCACGCGCTTTACCCAACAATCCTTGTGCTTTACCTTGCGTTTCGCGCACCTTGTCATCGGTCAATTTTCCTTCAGTCTCTTTGACCTTACCTACTGCCTCGTCTTTTAAGCCTTTTAATTTTTCTTCACTCATTTTTGGTCCTCCTACTTATTATCTTGTTGCAATTCTTCTTTAGTTTTTACGTCGTTGATATGCATTTCAAATTTCACTAAATTTAGCCCTGTCATCTCGCGTAAAGCTTTTTGGACTCTGCTTGAGACCTCTTCAAAGATCGTCTCGGCACTTTTACCATATTCGATCGTGGCATCCATTTTGATCGCCACTTGCTTTTCACCGACTTCAGCTTCGATCCCCTTGGTCTTATCGGTCCCTTGGGTCAGTTTATCGGTAAATTCACTGAACATGTTGCCATCAAGTGAAATGATCCCGGGAACTTGATTTGCTGTGATCCCGGCAATTTTTTCGATCACCTGATCATCAAAGGTCAATTTCTGTTCTAACTTTTCTTTCTCCATATCGCTTACCTCGCAATTTCTTTGTATCCCTAGACAATAGTAACTTTTTGATCATAATGATATGGTTTAAGTTTTAAATTTAAACGTCTTAGTTCGATATTCAACATCTCCTTTAAATCACGCCTCACAGTTTGGGTGATTTGTGACTCTAACACTGTAGGATCGGTCGTTTGCGATAACGTCGCCACAACAACTACATCAGCTTGCCTTCGATTAGATAACAACTTAACTTTGACCTCAATGTTAAACAGATCATACTTACCAAGCGTCAAACGAACATTATTCTCAACTGCCTTTTGATCGATCTGAACCTTACTGGCATGATCGCGGTGGATCGTCATACTGCCCTGTGTCGTCGGACGACTGATCGTCCAACTAAGCCACAAAACTGCAAGTACAACTAGATATATCCCAAGGCCTAAAATGACCTTTTGCCCAAAGTCAGTCAGTAGATAGGCAAAAATATTTTGGAAGATACTTGCCTGTGGGAAAAACCACCAAGCGATCACGATGCCTCCTAAAGCAGCTTGGAGAAACATTCCGAAACAAACACTCCATTTGATCCATGCTTTCATGACATCACGCCTTTCTTGTCCCTGTCTTAACCTTAACAGGTATCTCACCTTTTTGCATGCTATTTCATAAGCAAATCAAACTTCTTAACATAAAATAAATAATATTTAATTTTTTATTATTTTTTCAAAAAAAGAGGCTTTTGTGATATTTGCACCACAAAAGCCTTAAATCATTATTACTATTCAATTCGTTTAAAGAAGAAACTCTTTAACCAATTACGATTTTTCTTTAGTTGTACATAAGCTATCACTGCGAAAAGCAAGGCACCGATAAAATCAGCGAACAGATCGCCCATCGTATCCATCAACGCAGCGCGTCCAACTAACGGACGTCCCGCCTGCATGTAACGTTGGAGGTTCATGCCAAAACTATCACACGTAAACTCATAAAATTCCCATAACACACCACAAAAGACCGCAAAGGCTACGCTATACATCCCAATAAAAAAGGGTGAGATCTTTTCGATAGCATCATCTGGAACTAAAGCGCCAAAGGCTGAAAAGGCAAAACCACCTAACAATGCACCACTTAACAAATGCAGCCCTTTATCCCAATATGGAACACTGTAGAAATGATAGACTGTCCCTAAATAGACTGACCCATAAATAAAGAGGGCAAAGAACAAATACAATGTTGGTGGTAAATAGATCCGCAAGCGCTTAGCGACCCACTTGGGGATCAGTACAATGATCAAACCTAATACGATCTCAAGTGCTAAAAACCAAGCTGCTCCTTGCTCTGCTGTGGGACCTAATAGAGCATCCTTGACTGTAAAGCCCAAGGATAACACCATCGAAATAACGACGAACAGTAAAAATATATTCAAACAACGTTCACTAAAACTGCTTTTTTGCATGTTTTTCTTCCCTTCAAAAAATACTGCTATGTATTAATTAAAGGACAAGCACACAATTTTCGCAAGCGATTATCATCAAATCGTTGGGAAAAGTCCATAATTTTCCGTTTCAAGCACCTTAGTTTTGATCTTGCACTCCGATAATCCCTCTTGTAGCAGTGGTAACTTTAAGCGTGATTGTTGGTCCAGTAAAAAAACGACCATTTCTGCTTCGTTGACCCCAAATTCATCAGCTGCAAACGCAACCAGCTTCAAATGTAGATCTTCTGTCAACTTTTTTAGTGCTTGATTCAACACTTGTTGTTTTGAGTTATTACTCTTGATAAGTAACATGTCGATTCCCCCTAATTTTTAGTAAGGCAAAAAGGGGTTCCCACATCAGGCCCCCCTTATGCCGATAAGTATGAACAAGCTCGATCAAAAAAGATCGGCTTTCCGCCACTATAACTTATAATGCCAGAAAAATGTTTTATCAGGTCTTGACTGATTTCAGGACGACAAGCTTTTAACGCCCTAAGGCTGATACAGCGGGGCTTCACCGCTTAGCCTAAAACTTGAAAATGACAGGATATAAAAATTATGCTATGATTGTGTCAGAATAATTGATCAAAGCTGACCAGCTAATTGTTGGCGCAATTGCTGGCATTAAGTTTCAATATCGTCAATGGACATGGATCAGTATACGGGAAAGTAATACTGATCCTTTCAACAAAGCAAACAAAATAGAGACAATTTTTAGATATACCTAAATCCTTTGCACTATGAATATATCACTCCAAAATAGGTATGTCAATAAATTATCTTCATTTTGCACCCACTTTTTTCATTGGCGCTTTATTTGGTCGAATTGATAAAGGAGGTGTGATATGAAGTCAACGATCCCCGAAGTGATCATCACACTTCGAGAAAGTCACGACCTATCGCAAGCACAACTTGCTAAGCTGATGGGCTTAAATAAAAACGTTATGGGGCGGATCGAACATGGTGATCGCCCATTACGCGCAGAGGAGATCTTAAAACTAGCCGAGATCTTCGATGTCTCAACTGATTTTATCTTAGGTAAAAAGTCTGCGGATATTCCTAAGGGAGAAAAGCTTTATCACAAATATAATGAACAAACTGCAAAAGATCTCGCACGCAAGATCAAAGACTTGATCGCTCTTACTGAAAATGAACCCGATCTAAACTTTGACGGCCTACCTCTAACATCTGACAATCGCAAGTTACTTGCCAACGCGCTTGAGATCGGCTTAGAACTCAGCCAACGCAAGCAAGCAGAGCATTATGATAATAACTAGAAAAGTTCTCTAATTTAGAGGACTTTTTATTTTACTTTTCTGAGGCAAGTGCTAAACTAAAACCAAACATACGTTCAGGAGGTTTAAAAATGGAGCGCTTATTTGAAAAAGTCATTACTCTCAAACGATACGATCGGACTTTTGATCCTTATATCCTCTGTGCTACCTTAGATATTGAGATCTTATACTTTGATCTTGGCGATATTCTAGGCTTTAAAACCACTTACTGTGATGTCTCATTGATCTATCTCAACCAACACCTTGCCACTACTACGCAACGTTTTGTCGTCGCACATGAACTAGGGCATATTTTGCTCCATAAAGGGATCAGACCACTATTGCTCCAATATATGAACCATAGTCGTTTTATCTCACACTTTGAAGCAGAGGCCGATCGATTTGCGATCATCTTGCTTTTATGTCACTACTACGCGACGACCGATCTAGAAGTTGGTCCAGATAAATTGATGTATGAGCTGGGGATCCCCGAGCATTGTAAGGCATTATTCTTAGATACGTTTTCTCAAATGCAATTGCATCAGCAACACTTAGCGCAGTTACTGCTTTAAAATAAAAAAGCCACGGTCAAGACCGTAGCTTTCATGAAATATATTAGTTTGTAAAACCGTATTTCTTGTTGAAGCGATCCACACGACCATCGGCTTGTGTGAATTTTTGCTTACCTGTGTAGAATGGGTGTGAGTCGCTGGAGATTTCCACACGAATCAATGGGTATGTGTTACCGTCTTCCCATTCAATTGTTTCTTCAGTTGTCTTTGTTGAACCAGACAAGAACTTGTAACCTGTAGCTGAGTCCATGAAAACAACTTTGTGATAATCTGGATGGATTCCTTGTTTCATTCTAATTTCGCTCCTTTGCCCTGATCCATTTGCTGGGTCAGAGTTATTTTCGTGTTATACAACAAACAACATGATACCATGAATTTTACTTCGTTGCAATTATCTTTTGCGATTTTGTGTCGAACTATTTGAAAGTTCTAGTTGATCGATCTGCATACAAAAATCTTGATTATTTTTGGTTTGGCGCAAGATCTTTAAGATCTGTTCGGTGTCCTTTAGCGTGTCATCCCCCATCGCACGGCGCAGTTTCCAAACTGCTTCCAATTCATCGTCTGAAAGGAGTAATTCTTCTTTACGCGTTCCTGATTTTTTCAAGTCGACCGCTGGGAAGATGCGACGTTCGGCTAAGGTTCGGCTCAATTGCAGTTCTTGGTTACCGGTCCCCTTGAACTCTTCAAAAATAATATCATCCATTCGACTACCAGTATCAACTAAAGCGGTCGCCAAGATCGTCAAGCTCCCACCTTCTTTGACATTCCGCGCAGCCCCAAAGAACTTCTTAGGGCGATACAGTGCCGTTGGATCAAGACCACCAGATAAGGTCTTTCCGCTTGCTGGGACGACTAGATTATATGCTCGAGCTAAACGTGTCAACGAATCCAATAAGATGATGACATCTTGTTTGTCTTCAACTAACCGCATCGCTCTTTCTAAGACCAGCTCAGAAATATGCACATGGTTTTCTGGACGTTGATCAAACGTTGAGTAGACGACCTCACCATTTGGATTGATCTTCGCTAAATATTCTTCCAGATCGGTCACTTCTTCAGGTCGTTCATCGATCAGAAGGACTAATAGCTTTGCTTCGGGATAATTTTTCGAGATCCCTGCCGCAATATCCTTTAAAAAGGTAGTCTTACCCGCTTTAGGTGGTGCCACGATCAGCCCCCGTTGGCCAAAACCGATCGGGGCAAATAGGTCGATCATTCGTGTCGATAATTTTTTAGGATCATGTTCTAAGATCAAACGTTGATCAGGATATTTTGCCGTTAACGCTGGAAAATGCGGTCTACCTTTGGCTTCTTCTGGACTTTTTCCGTTAACAGAATCGATATAAAGCATTCCATAGCGGTCGTTAGCGACATTTTGTCTTGGAGGTCGGACTTTACCTACGACCTCATCGCCGTTACGCAAGCCAAAGCGCTTGATCTGAGAAGCCGAGACATAAATATCTTCTTTGGATTGATTATAATTCAATGGACGTAAAAAGCCGTAGCCACCTTCATCATAAAAGATCTCTAAGACGCCCTTCATGACAAAACTTGATTCTTCTGCTTGAGCACGGATAACAGCCAAGGAAAGTTCTTTTTTGTTCATCTGGCTGTAGTATTTGATCTTATACTTACGTGCGTACTCATATAATTCTTTTAACGTCTTTTTTTGTAAGTCTTCTAAAGTTTGCATTTCTGACATGCGATCGCCTCTATCGTAATTATTTTAAAAATCTAGTGTTTCACTCTCAGTGATAACTTTCAGATCAACATTTAACCCGCGGAATTTTTCAACGATCCGATCATACCCACGTAAAATGTTGTCCGCCTTGGTGATCGTTGTTGTACCATCTGCCATTAAAGCCAAACCTAACAATGATACGCCGGCTCTGATCTCACCAGCTTCTACCGTTGTACCGATCAACTTCTTAGCGTGACCGATCGTGATCACACCATCTTGACTGGAGATCTTAGCACCCATTTTTTGCATTTCAGGAATATGCTTAGTTCTTTGTGGATAAAGGGTATCAATAATCGTTGAACTGCCCTTAGCTTTCATTAAAAGTGGAGTCAAGGGTTGCTGTAGATCAGTGGCTAAGCCTGGGAAAGGTGCGGTTTTGACGCTAACTGGGGCTAGAAGGTCGCCCCCAGGAACATAGATCTTATCTTCATCGATCTCAAGGGTCACGCCCATTTCTTGCATCTTAGCGATAAAAGGATCCAAATGTTCCGTGATCACATTTTTCACCAAGACCCCTTCACCGTTTGCAGCTGCAAATGACAAATATGTTCCCGCTTCGATCCGATCGGGAATGATCGTGTGAATGTTTTGCGCTTTTAAGCTGTCAACACCCTGTATGCGGATCACATCCGTTCCAGCCCCACGGATCTTAGCCCCCATGTTATTTAAAAATGTTGCTAGATCAACGATCTCTGGCTCACGTGCAACATTTTCCATGATCGTTGTCCCTTTAGCTTTGACCGCAGCTAATAAAACATTGATCGTCGCACCGACCGAAACTAGATCAAAGAAGATCCGGGCACCTTGTAAGCCTTCTGGACCAGTCGTGATATAAACCGTATCATCTTTTTCAACGACTTTAGCGCCCAAAGCTTTAAAGCCCTTGATATGTTGGTCGATCGGACGTGGCCCGATATTATCACCACCGGGGAAACCTACGACAGCTTTACCGAATTTACCAAGCAAAGCACCCATAAAATAATAAGAAGCTCGCAAACTGCGAATAGCTCCACCGGGAAGTGGAGTGGATTCGATCGTTGTTGGATCAACGGTAAGTTTTCCTCGGTTATAAAATGATTTTACGTTCATTGATTCTAAAATCAACATTAAGTTGTGCACATCTAAAATATCAGGAACAGAATCAAATTCAACAGGTGTATCAGCTAAAATGGAAGCTGGAATAAGAGCTACAGTACTATTTTTGGCCCCGCCGATCGTCACTTCTCCTGACAATTTTTGCGAACCCTTGACAATCATTTTTTTCATTTTGTTAAATTCCTCACTAAATCAATTAAATAAATATATATCTTTTCGAATCATCATCAAATAGTCTGCGCAGATCATTAAACAGTAAACAATGCGCCATATTGAATTTTACAGGATAAAAGCTAAGGTTTCAATGTAAATTAGTGCTTTATCAGTGAAATATCTTAGCTAATTTTTAAATTACACTAAAACAGCATTGCAATTCGAAATATATTTCAAATCACAATGCTAAAAATCAGCTCACCTGAGCAGCGTATATTCAATTTCCCCGTTATTACATACCGCTAACAGCACATTATTCGGATCATTTGCTTTAAGGTAGATCTTAGCGTTACTTTCTTGGCTGATAATTTTTGAAATTGGAACGAGTTGGTTTTGGATATAGCCATCTTTATCATTATTTCGTAAATTTCCCAATAGCGAACCATCCCTCGGTATCACTTGATAGCCCGCTTTAAATGGACTTATATCGACTTTTATCCCTCTTTGAGCGTATAGTTTTATTATCCTTTTTTCTTTTGAAGTATCTTCCGGCTTACTCTTAAATACTTTTTCAGATCTCGAAGTATGCTGCTCTCTTTTAGGTGCGGAGCTGTTCCCACACCCACTTAGCACACTGATCATTGTTGCAATAAGTAAAAATATTGACCATTTTTTAGCCATCACTAACCTTCTCACTTAGTCATTTTACGCTGATCCTACTACTTATCGCTGTTAACTACAACTCAATAATTATAGCTATTAAAAAAAGCACCTCAAATTGAAGTGCTTTTAAATGGTCTATTTTCCAGCAGCTGCAGCTACGAAAGCAGCAAATAAACCTTCTGGACGTTGTGGACGGGATAAGAATTCTGGGTGGTATTGCGCAGCCACAAAGAATTTGTTTTCTGGAATTTCCACAACTTCGACTAAATGGTTGTTTGGTGAAGTACCGGCAAAGACTAAGCCTTTTTCAGCCATGATCTCACGGTATTGGTTGTTAAATTCATAACGATGACGGTGACGTTGTTGGATCACGTCTTGGTTACCATAAGCTTCGGCTGTCTTTGTACCCGGTTTTAATTTACATGGGTAAAGACCTAGCCGTTGTGTACCACCCATATCTTGAATTTCAGCTTGATCAGCCATTAGATCGATGATCTTATTCTTAGCATTAGGATCAACTTCTGCTGTGTTGCTATCTTCAAGACCACACACATCGCGGGCAAATTCAATACATGCCATTTGCATTCCTAAGCAGATACCTAAGAATGGCACGTCATTTTCACGAGCATAGCGGATCGATTGGATCATACCTTCAAGGCCACGGTCACCAAAGCCACCTGGCACGATGATCCCATCATAGCTACCTAATTGTTCGGCTACATTTTCAGCAGTCAATTTTTCTGAATCAAAGTAATCGATATTGATCTTAGAATCGATCGCATAACCTGCATGACGCAAGGCTTCGTTGACTGAGATATATGCATCTGGTAATTGAACATACTTACCAACTAAAGCGATCTTAACTTCACCATTTAAGTTACGTACCTTATCAGCTAACTTACTCCAATCAGTCATGTCAGCTTCTGGTGTTTCAAGATGCAACTTCTTACATACGATATCATCCATGTGTTGTGCTTGGAGGTTCAATGGGATCTGATAAAGTGTATCTACGTCCATTGATTCGATCACAGCTTCTGGTTCTACGTCACAGAAGTTAGCGATCTTGTCACGCATACTTTGAGAAATTGGTTTTTCTGTCCGAACGACCAAGATATTTGGTTGGATACCTAAGCCACGTAATTCCTTTACACTGTGTTGTGTTGGCTTGGTCTTCATTTCACCAGCTGCATTCAAGTATGGTACTAAAGTCGTGTGGATGTAAACTACATTTTCACTCCCAACTTCAGACTTCATTTGACGCAACGCTTCAAGGAACGGAAGTGATTCGATATCCCCTACTGTTCCCCCAACTTCTGTGATAACAACATCTGCATCGGTGATCGTACCAGCACGCATGATCTTTTCTTTGATCATATTTGTGATATGTGGGATAACTTGGACCGTTGCGCCTAAGTAATCACCACGACGTTCTTTTTTCAAAACTTCTGAGTAGATCTTACCAGTTGTAACGTTTGAGTATTTGTTCAAATTGATATCAATGAAGCGTTCATAGTGACCGAGATCCAAATCAGTCTCTGTGCCATCATCGGTCACGAAAACTTCACCGTGTTGATAGGGGCTCATCGTCCCTGGGTCAACGTTGATGTATGGATCGAATTTTTGGATCGTAACTTTTAATCCGCGGTTTTTCAATAAACGGCCTAGTGAAGCGGCAACAATACCTTTGCCTAGAGATGAAACAACGCCGCCCGTAACAAAAATATACTTGGTCATTATTAAATGCTCCTTTAATTTAATTTATCAGGGTAGAACTAACAAAAATAACAAGCTCCCTATTCATCTCTTAGAATAGGGAGCTTGCCTTGCCGTACGTCTGACTTCACCTATAAGTGAAGCGCCCATATTGAATTTTACATAAAACACTGCTTGACGTCAAGCACAAAATTATTAATCTTCTAAATCAGCATCTGATAATTCAGTCAACTGACCTTCGATCCCATCTGGAAGATCATCTTCTTCATCTTCTGGATCGTCGATATCGCTTAGATCTTTGCTATAAGCTTTTAATTCGCGATCTTCATCATCATCGTCATCATCGTCATAATCATCATCTAGATCGACATCTTCTGGATCATCATCATTGTAATCGATCACGTCATCATCGTCAGTCGCATCAGCCAAGAAAGCATTGACTTTCTTACGCTTCTTGCGTGGACGAGTTTCTTCTTCGTCTTCAGAGTGAACGAGTGCTTCGTCGATCGATTCAAATGGATACCATGAGCGTAAGCCCCAAAGATTATCCCCTAAAGAGATGAAGCTGCCATCAACATTTAAATCTGTATAAAATTGCGCTAAACGGTCACGGATCTCTTGGTCGCTCTTACCAAGATATTCTTGAATTGCATTTGTTAAGTCAGCAAAGGCCATCACATCACCTTTTTGACTTAAAATTGCGTGTGCAACTTCGACCATTGATAATTCATTGCGGTTAGCATCTTTGAATTTTTCTAGCTCCAAACTGGTACACGTCCTTTCCACAGTTTACTCTTCATCTTACAATATTAAGCCTTGAATTGCAATTCTAATTTGTATTCTCCCAATAATTCTTCACCCGAATATAAGAGATATTCCACCTTTAACTCACCGCTAGTTTCAGCAAGCTGTTCATATCTGTAAGTCGTACACTTGACCGCCAACGGAATGATCCCATAAGCTGTCTTATACTTAGCATTGGTTTGCTGACCCTCAGCTAAATTTAATTGCAAAGCTAACTCCTTTTGGCGTCTAGTCAGCAATAATTCAGCTGGCTTGATCTTTAAAATCGTTTGGGCGCCAGCTTTAGCCTCGGTATACCGCAAATATACCGTTTCTCCCTTACGCGTCAACTCACCCTGTTCGAGCAATTCAAATTTTTCGATCTCACCCGCCTGAGTTTGGACCGTTTTTAATTTTATTTCCACTGGTACCTGCATTGTCAAAACGCTCTACCCCATTTCTAAACATGTACAATTGATCACTCAACGTATATACTTATTATAACAATAATTATTACGAAGGGGGCTTTAAAATCACAACTCGCTATACCTCAAAAATGTTGCCGTTAGAAAAAGTCTTGCGCGACCCGATCCATGACTATATCTATATCAAACACCAAGTCATTCTCGACCTGATCAACACCCGCGAGTTCCAACGTTTGCGTCGGATCAAACAACTGGGAACGACCAATTACACCTTCCATAGTGCCGAGCATTCCCGCTTTACACACTCGGTCGGTGTTTACGAGATCACCCGTCGGATCTGTGATCTATTTGCACGAAACTACGCCACTAAAATATCGGGTGATGGTGGTTGGGATGATAACGAGCGCTTAGTAGCATTATGCGCTGCACTTCTACACGATGTAGGACATGGCGCTTACTCACATACTTTTGAACATATTTTTGAAACCGACCATGAAGAAATGACCCGCACGATCATCACATCAGAAAATACCCAGATCAATGCGGTCTTAAAACAAGTCGCACCTGACTTTCCCGAAAAAGTTGCCAGCGTGATCGCTAAGACTTACCCCAATCTCCAAGTCGTGCAAATGATCTCTAGTCAGATCGACGCTGACCGGATGGATTATCTTTTACGCGATTCGTATTTCACTGGGGCTAACTATGGAACATTTGATCTGACGCGGATCTTACGCGTCATGCGCCCAAGTAAAAATGGGATCGTCTTTGAATACAGCGGGATGCATGCAGTCGAAGATTACATCATCAGTCGCCTTCAAATGTATCAACAAGTCTATTTCCATCCCGTTTCCCGCTCAATGGAAGTTATTCTGGGCCATTTGCTCAAGCGAGCTAAAGACCTCTATTTAGCTGGTAAATTACCAAAAGATTTTGCCGCCGAGCTTTTACAGCCTTTCTTCGAAAAAGATTTTACACTAGCCGATTACTTGCGCCTTGACGATGGGATCTTAAATACTTGCTTTGAAAACTGGCGGACTGCCAAAGATCCGATCCTAAGTGACTTAGCCCAACGTTTCTTAGATCGTCAGCCTTTAAAATCAGTGCGCGTCACAGAAGAACAAGCTGATCTATTACCAAAATTAGCCTCACTCGTGACCAATTCAGGCTATGACGCTAATTACTACACTGCAACTAATGATAGTTTCAACTTACCCTATGCGCTTTATGATTCTAAAGCTAAGATCAATTTGATCCAGCCAAATGGCGACCTAGAAGAACTATCCGAGGTCTCACCTCTAGTCAAGGCTGTGACTGATAAAGAACTGGGTGACGAACGTTTCTTCTTTCCAAAACAAATGTTAGGTACTCCTGAAGACCAACAAGAAGTCTTCCAACCTTACTATCAAGAATTTTCAGAGCACATTAAAAATGACCGGCTCATCTAATGCAGTGGCCAGTGGATAACGAAGGCCCCATCGTGATGCAAAACATCATGATGGGGCCTTCATTGGTTATAGTGTCACAATGACAGCTAAAATTATCATAAAACTCCCTAAAAGCAAGCAATTGAAGCTAAACTTTTTAAAATAGATCGGTGCATTTTTCTTCTCTGAAGCTACCCGCTTGATGTCGATCTTGCGTTTGGCAAATTCTTCATCACTTTCACCCTTGCGTTGGCGTTGGAACCAACCAGCCAACAAGTTAGCGTGTAGTAAAATGTCAAACATCATTAAACACAATAACGCTAATCCACTCATAAATAAAATATCTGAAACTAAAATATGGTTGCTAGTCAAACGCCCAATGATCGTTAAAAGCAACACGATCCCTGCGATCACTAGATCACCTTTGAGCCAAATGTTTTCTTTGACAAATTGCATTCTCTTTTCTCACCCATTATTTATTAATTAAGTTTTTCGTACTGTCCACTGACTTCATTTAACTTTTGTGCCACTCCACTGGTCAGGTCAAATTGATACATACCTTTCAAATTGGAAACTTGCGGATCGCTTGGACTGGTATGTCTGATCTCGATCTGGTAGTGACCATTACCGAGATCTTGAACATAATATTGGTCACCGGCTTCTTGTGGGATCGCAGTCGCCTTACGAAAAGCACTCAAGACATCTTGGTTGCTCATCTTAGCTGACATTGAGGAGACAGCCTCACTTGGAGCACTGGCGATCTCGCTACCAGTTTCTTTTTTATACTCTGAACTCAGTAACTTCGAGCTCCGGGCGTTAGTGTATCCAGCCTTAGACGTTGCGTTATTTGAAGTAGTTACCTCACTTGTACTAGTAGCGGTACTACTTTGTTCAGAGCTAGTCGTCGCTTGTGCCGAAGCGATCTTGGCTTTATAGCCACCTTCTTTTTCTTGTAACATCGCCACAGCTTGATACTTACTAGAAAGCGAATCTAACGCTTGTAAACTACCGCCCGCTGCTTGATAAGCACCAGCTTGATAGTATTGTTCAACTTCATCGGCATAATGTTTAGCCAACTTTACGGCTTGATATTCTTTTTCAAGTTCATTGACTTGTTTGACTAAAGCTGTCGGTGATTCAACTTTCTCTAATTGAGCTAAGTATTTCTCCGCTTCGGTCAACTTAGCTGCGGTCACAGCCTTTTTAGCTGCCAAGAGCGAAGCAAGATCAGCTTTTAATTCCCGCACACGTGCTGGGGCCTGCTTGATATTTTTGATCTTATTCAACTCATCATAAGCTTGCTTATTTTCACCTGATTCCAAATATGAAAGTGCATTTTGATAGCGTTCATTGACTTTGGCTTGAACTGTTTGACTAGTGCTTTCGCTAGTCTTAGTCTCTGTTTGACGATTCGAACAGGCACTCAAGATAAATAGCACACTAAAAAGCAAACAGCCCAACGTTAATATTCTTTGTTTTTTCATAACTATCAGCCGACTATTAAAAAATAGCTTTTCCTTTCCGCTTTAAACAAACAGCATAATGATCTTACAGTTACATTATACCATTTTGCGCACTCATTTATCGATCTGGGCTCGTTTTTCATTGAGCTTTTTCCCGACCAAATACGTTGTGATCCAGATCACCAAGATCACAGCGATTGCTGAATAAAGTACCGCTAAGCATTCTTTGACAAAGATCTTGGAATTTAAGTAATAACTAAAGCCTGCCTCTAATTTGTACAACAAAATAAATAGCGCTAGATCACTGCCAAACATTCCAAAAAATAACGTATTAAACGTCATCCCCATGATCTGAAAGCCGATCGTTTTACCACTTTTGAAGACCTCGGGTAAAGTAATCGTCGGTCTTTGTTCGATCAATTCATTTAACCCACTTGCGACCGCGATCGCAGCTTCTGCAATTGCCCCTAAAGTACTCAAGACTGTTGTGGCAATGATCAACTGCTCGAAATTGACTCCGACCAAAAGATCAAACGCCTCGATCTCTTCGGATTGCTCGTTAGCAAAACCCTTGATCTGAGCGAAATGATCCAGCGGAATGATCAAGATCAGCATCACGATCAACACGATCAACGTCGCCTTAAAAGCAATATTGGCCGTTTTTTCATCCTTATTTCCCATATAGATCGTGATCGCTAGGATACAAACTCCCGCAAAAAAGGCGACCCAGACTGGAGGCAAACCACCCGTGATCAAGATGACTGTTATAAACAAAATGACAAAGTTGAATACGGCACTAAAAAATGCAGTTAGACCAGCTTTACCACCAACAAGTAACATCAAACCTGCTAAAATAAGCGTTAAAATACTAATTGCCGACATTTTACTTCCCCCCTAAAAACTGGGCACTTAAAAAACTAGCTAACGGAACAGTCAAAGCAATCCCGATCCCACTGATCAACGCTTGGACGATCCCTAAAGCCATGGTCCACTCAAACGTATAAGCGATACTGTTACCCGTCTTGAAATATAAGACCGACATCGCAAACGTTTCTGCAAAAAAGATCAGCAACAAAACATTGACTAGTGGTCCCATGACCGAACGTCCGATCACTTGACCCGATTTAAATAATTGTTGTTTCGTCAATTCGGGTTGGCTGCGTTTCATCTCAAAAAGTGTTGAAACGATATCAGTCGCCGCATCCATAACTGCTCCTAACAAACCGATCACTGTCGCCGCTAAGAAAAGTTGCTTAGGTGATTGGGTCGCAAAATCTAAAGCTTCATAGTGCACGCCTTTACTCTTAGTAAAATACAGAACTAAACAGCCAATGATTAGTGCACTAGTCGTCCCGAGAAAGATCGCCAAAAAAGTCACGCTAAATTGCTTGTTTAGCCCGATCACTAACGCCAGAGATAATGCGGTAAAAAGCAAGGCCGCTATTGCAAAAAGCCAAAAGAAGTTCGTCAGATTCAAGAAGACATCTACTTGGACTATCAATAAAAACAAGACGAAATTTAAGATCACGCTCAACAACGAACGTATCCCTTGAAACTGTATCGTTAAATACAGTAAGACTACGACTGCCCAACTCAGCATTATCAAATAGACATCACGTTTATAGTGTGAGATCACGATGTCTTTTTGTCCACGATGTTCATGGATATTGACAAATATTTGTTGCCCTAGATGATATTTTTGATCAAGTCCACCTGATCTTGAATAAGTATTGTTGACTTTAAAACTTTGCCCGCGGTATTTACCATTCAATATCTCTAACGTCAAGGTCTGCTGGGTCGTCTCATCGCTGTTATTATACACATCGGTCGTTTTTTCCGGTGCAGCTTGCTTAACAGCGACCACTTTTCCGATCGGTTGTTGATATAAAAAAGCATCATTGCGCAAAAACAAATATAAACATAGGCCACTGACCAAGATCAAGGCTAGCTTGAGCCATGTTTTGGTGTTGACTTTCATTTTAGTCCCTCCAAAAATCAGTTTATTTAACCATATCACAACTTAGCCTCTAACATGTTAAAATATATCTAAACTTTGAAAAGGATGTGCCCCAATGAAAACGTCTGAACGTGTTTTAGAGTTATTGACAAGAAGTGAAACTTATCTTTCTGGGCAAGAATTAGCTGACCGTTTACAGCTCACCCGAGCCGCGATCTGGAAAGCGATCAAACAACTAAAAGAAGCCGGCTATCAGATCGACAGCAAACCACATGTGGGCTACCGCTACACCGATAGTGATACTTTGAATCAAACGGCGATCTTACAAGCTCTTTCTTCGGACTTAGACCTAGAACTCCAAGTATTTGACTCTCTTCCTTCGACTAATCTCAAAGCCAAAGAACTTGGATTAAACACTACGTTACAAACGCCACTAGTTGTGATCGCCGACCACCAAACAGCTGGCTATGGACGCTATCAACGAGATTTCATCTCACCTAAAAACACAGGGATCTATCTCAGTATCCTCTTAGCCAACAAGAGCACTGATTTTGACCCTGGACTACTTACGACGGCCACTGCCATCGCGGTCACGCGCACCTTAGAGAAAACACTGGCGCTAAAGCCCACGATCAAATGGGTCAACGATGTCTTAGTCGATGATAAGAAGATCTGCGGTATCCTGACCGAAGGGGTCGCTGATCTAGAGACCCAAAGTTTGAGCCAAGTGGTCGTTGGAACTGGGATCAACTTTTTGACCGAGATCTCAACTTTTCCCCCTGAGCTTCAAGCGCGCGTTGGAACTTTAGCCCCCTATGTCAAAAAAAATCGGCTCTCACGTAATCGTTTCATCGCAATTTATCTAAATGAATTCTTCAAAATCTACCAAAATTATACGACTGGTTCTTTTATGGATGAATACCGAGCTCACTGTGAATTGATCGGCAAACATGTCACTATCCAACGCCCGACCGGTACCTTAGAAGCACAAGTGATCGACATCAATGACCACGGTGCCTTAGTCTTAAAGAACGGACAAGTCTTGAATTCTGGTGAAGTTATCAAAGTTAGGAAGGTGTAATAATATGAAGATTATTTTTGTTTGTCTTGGAAATATCTGTCGCTCCCCGATGGCTGAAGCAATGTTTAAAGAGATGATCGCTTCAGCTGGACTGAGTTCTTAGATCCAAGTTGATTCGGCCGCTACAAGCACATACGAGCTCGGATCGCCTCCTGATAGTCGCACGGTCAAAGAACTGGCCAAACACGGGCTACCAGCCACTGGTATGATCGCCCGCCAACTAGATGAAACTGATTTTAACAGTGCTGATCTTATCTTAGTCATGGATAAAAATAACCTGCGGGATGCTAAACGAATGGCACCTGATAAAAAAGCCGCTGATAAGGTCAAATTAGTCTACTCACTAACTCCAGACAAAGAAGATCATGTCGTTGCCGATCCCTGGTATACCGGCGATTTTTCAACGACCTATGCTGATCTAAGTGAGGCTTTACCTCATTGGCTCGAATATCTAAAAAAGAAATTGAAATAGCCAGCTAAATAACGCGAGACCGACCAAGCTGTGTACTTGAGCGGTCCCGCGTTATTTGAACTGTTTTTTTAATATAATTCTTCGACTTGCTTTTGCACTGTTTCGTGACTCAAGAACTCATCGTAGGTCGTATCGAAGCGATCAACTACACCCTTACCTGATACTTCGATGATATGGTCAGCGATCGTTTGGATAAATTGATGGTCATGAGAAGTGAAGATCAACGAACCCTTAAAGTCGATCAACGCATCGTTTAAGGAAGTGATCGATTCCAGATCCAAGTGGTTAGTTGGGTCATCTAATAATAAGACATTCCCCTTTTCGAGCATCATCTTGGATAACATACAACGTACTTTTTCGCCCCCAGATAAGACCTTGATCTGCTTATCGATGTCATCACCTGAGAAGAGCATCTTACCTAAAAAGCCGCGCAAGAAAGTATTGTCGTTTTGTTCCTTATCCGCATATTGGCGCAACCAATCTAAGATCGACAATTCATCATTGTTGAAGTTAGCATCCAAGTCACGTGGCATATAACTTGGGATCGCAGTTTGCCCCCAAGTTACAGAACCAGTGTCTGGTTCCAACTTACCAGCTAAGATCTGCATCAAAGTTGTCGTTGCCAAATCGTTTCTCGAAATGATCGCTGCTTTTTCACCCGGGCGGATCATAAAGCTGACGTTGTCTAAGATCTTGACTCCATCGATCGTCTTGGAAACATTTTCGACCCGAACCAAGTCATTGCCCAATTCACGTTGCATCTCAAATTTAACGAACGGATACTTCCGTGAAGATGGCTTGATGTCATCTAACGTGATCTTTTCTAACTGTTTCTTACGTGAAGTAGCTTGTTTAGACTTAGAAGCATTAGCCGAGAAACGAGCGATAAATTCTTGTAACTCTTTGATCTTTTCTTCTTTTTTGGCATTCGCATTGGCTTGCAATTTAGCAGCTAATTGGCTTGATTCCAACCAAAAATCGTAGTTACCCACATAAAGCTTGATCTTACCAAAATCAACATCACACATTTCCGTGCAGACTTGGTTCAAGAAGTGGCGGTCGTGTGAAACAACGATCACGATCTTAGGATAATCGGCCAAGAAATCCTCCAACCAGCTGATCGTTTGCACATCTAGACCGTTCGTTGGTTCGTCGAGTAATAAGATGTCTGGTTCACCGAAAAGTGCTTGAGCTAACAATACCTTGACCTTTTCACTTTCCGATAATTCACTCATCTTTTGGGTGTGCATGCTTTCTGGGATCCCAACTGATTGTAACAATTGAGAGGCATCTGCTTCCGCATTCCAACCGTCCATTTCGGCAAACTGCGCTTCTAGATCGGCTGCCTTTAACCCATCTTCTTCAGTAAAATCAGCTTTGGCATACAAAGCATCTTTTTCTTTCATGATATCATAGAGTTTCTTATGGCCTTGGATCACGGTCTCAAGCACTTCAAATTCTTCAAAACCAAAGTGATTTTGGTTCAAACTAGAGATCCGTTCATTTGGTCCAGTCGTGATCGTCCCTGTCGTTGGTGTCAATTTACCTTCTAATAGTTTTAGGAAAGTCGACTTACCAGCACCATTGGCCCCGATAACGCCATAACAGTTACCTGGTGTAAATTTTAAATTGACGTCATCATAGAGCAAACGTCCTGAGAAGTTCAAACTTACATCGCTTACTGTGATCAATGATATTTCCTCGCATTCTTTAAGTTATAATTTCTATTGTAACATATTACTGCACCAAAAACTCAAAGCTCCGTTGCTAAATTTTGGTGTTTAAGATTTGGAAAAACAACTTTGTCGGCTATCCCGACTATCGTGCCTTGAAAAGCCAAAGCAAAAAGTGTGCCAATATTTATCGCATATAGCTGATGCGTCACTACTAGCGAGATCACGATCGCCACGATCGGTGGTGTAAAAACGATCAATTGAGCTACCGTCGCATTACCATGTAGATATTTGAACCGCACGATCTGCATCAAGTCATCGACTGGATGAAGCATCCAATTGACTCGCTGATAGATTGAAATTGCGACTGCGATCAAGACAACGCCCAAACAATCCAGTATCACTTGCATCCACAGTGGGAGTTGCGTGATGTGTAATTTCAGTAATTGGACTTCAAAAACGCCTACTAACCACGAAAATGGCACCATAAAGAGCAAATTGCCCAAAACTCGTTTGAGATCAAACCGCCTCAAAATGATGATGTTAGTCACGATCACAATGATCCCTGATAAGATCAACATCGCACTCAACGTGATCGGCATGACTTTAGAAAGATTGACAGCCGCTGCGGTCCATAGGGCACTCCCTAAATTGATCGCAACAGTCAAAGCATTGCCTAAGCTATTTAAAAAGATCGAAAAAATAAAGTAGACTAATAATTGCGTCTTACTTAGCGTCTGTGTTGCTTGCATTTCCTACCCCCTGTTACTATCAGAGTAGGTCAGTATTTAAACTATGTCAACTCGTATAGCTACCGTTTTTCTACGCACTGAGATAAATTAGTGCTACAATTGATTTGTAGTTGAAACCATATGAAAGGCGTGAATTTTATGAGTGAAAATATCTTCTTTAATCCTGGTGACTCGATCGCTAGTGATTTTGACTTTGAAAATGCCTATGTTGCTGCACAGATCTATCACCACAAGGCTGCTAAACCAGTCTTGATCGCCCAAGAAAAAGATGGCAAGCCGTATTTTATCTTTGACGAAGCAACTGCAATCGCCGAAGAACACGCTAAAGCTAAAGAGTTTTCTGTCGTGAAGCGACTAAAATAAAAACTGTTTTCTTGATACAAAAAATAGGAGAAAGCATCTAGCCGAGCTAGGTTGCTTTCTCCTAATTAGTTTGAGCTATTTTCTCCGGAAACGAGTCGTAAATAATGGACTAACCGGTTTGTTTTCGTGGATCCGCTTGATCGCATCCCCGATAAGTGGCCCAACTGAAACTTGAACTAACTTATCGATCTGTTTTTCTTCTGGAAGTTGGATAGAGTCTGTCACTACCAATTGCTTGATCGGTGATTTTTCGATCCGTTCGATCGCTGGACCTGACAAGACTGGGTGAGTTGCGGAAGCATAAACTTCGATCGCACCTGCATCCATCAATGCTTGAGCAGCTAAAGTGATCGTACCAGCTGTATCGATCATATCATCGATCAAGATACAACGTTTGCCATCAACTGAACCAATGATGTTCATGATCTCAGCAACATTGGCACGCGGACGACGTTTATCGATAATTGCGATCGGTGCTTTCAAGAATTCAGCTAACTTACGTGCACGTGTCACCCCACCATGGTCAGGTGAAACAACAACAGCATCTTTATCCAAACCTTGAGTCAAGAAGTAGTCAGCCAACAATGGAGCACCCATCAAGTGGTCAACTGGAATATCGAAGAAGCCTTGAATTTGAGCAGCGTGCAAGTCTAACATGATCGCGCGGTCTGCCCCAGCTTTTTCAACCATATCTGCAACTAACTTGGCTGTGATCGGTTCACGTGAACGAGCTTTACGATCTTGACGAGCATAGCCGTAATACGGAATAACAACATTGATCGTAGCCGCACTTGCACGACGCAAGGCATCGATCATAATCAAAAGTTCCATCAAATTGTCATTGACCGGTGCTGAAGTCGATTGGATGATAAAAATTTCATCACCACGAATTGATTCTTCGATGTTGATGCGAATTTCACCATCACTAAAACGGTCAACAGAGGTCTTTCCCAAAGGTACGCCAACAGCAGCAGCAATTTTTTCAGCCAAAGGCTTGTTTGAGTTCAAAGCAAAAATTTTGATCTTTGAACTATTATAGTTTTCAGACATAGCATCCTCCAAAACAAATTTATCTAATTATAATACTATTCATTTATTCTACTAAAATCAAGCTTTTTAGAAAGGTTTTTGTATTTGAAATAAACTAAGCCTTATTTTTGCTCTCTGCCGCTGCTTTTGCAACTGGGTAACGATCATAATATCCTGGCTTGTTTACTTGACGTCCACGTGCGATCGCCATATCACGTGAAGCTACATCGTCTGTGATCGTTGAACCCGCTGCCACATAGGCATGGTCTGCGATCTCGACTGGTGCAATAATGTTCGAACCACTTCCGATAAAGGAATACTCGCCCACATTGGTGTGATGTTTGTTTTGACCATCGTAGTTGACAAATACCGTACCACAGCCCACATTGATCTCCTTGCCAAGGGTCGCATCCCCTACGTAAGTTAGATGACCAACTTTAGTATTTTTGCCTAAAGTAGCCTTCTTAACTTCAACAAAGTTACCGATATGCACGCCTTCGCCAATATCAGCTTGTGGTCTCAAATGGCTGTATGGCCCGATATTAGAACCGTTACGCATGATCGCACCTTCAAGGAAAGAAGCTTTCACTTCGATCCCATCTTCTAAAATCGTATCGCGCAATTCAGAATGTGCCCCGATCACACAATCTTCCCCGATAACGGTCTTGCCTTTCAAACTGACCCCCGATTCGATCACGGTGTCAGCTCCGATCTTAACGTCAGCTTCAATATAAGTCGTCGCTGGGTCGATCAAGGTGACCCCATTTTTCATATGCAACTCGTTGATCCGGCGCTGCATGACTTTGGTTGCCTTAGCTAATGCGATCCGGTCATTGACACCCATTGATTCTTCGAATTCATCCATGCAGTAAGCTCCAACTGGGCAACCTTGAGCTTTTAAGATCTCGATCACATCAGGTAGGTAGTATTCGCCTTGAGCATTATCATTTTTCACTTCATGCAAAGTCTCGAATAAGGCTTGGTTATCAAAGCAATAAACACCTGTATTGATCTCATTTACCAAAGCTTCTTCTGGTGTTGCATCTTTTTGTTCAACGATCTTTTCAACTTCATCGCGATGATTTCTGATCACACGCCCATAGCCAAATGGTTCATCAGTTTTAGCTGTCAAAACAGTTGCGACCGCGCCACTTTGTTCGTGTTGTTCAAATAACTTAGCAAATGTTTCCGCTGTAAATAATGGGGTGTCGCCACATGTAACTAAGGTCATTCCTTGTTTGTCACCTAAAAGTTCTTCGGCTTGTAAAACAGCATGCCCTGTTCCCAATTGTTCAGCTTGTAGAGCATATTTTGTGCGTTTTCCTAAAGTTTCTTCAACTTTAGCAGCCCCATGGCCGACGATCGTCACGATCTCATCGATCTGATCTTTTTCGAGTTCAGTCAAGACGTGGTCCACCATCGCCTTACCACAAACCGGATGTAACACTTTGTATAATTTTGATTTCATTCGTGTGCCTTGACCCGCTGCCAAGACAATTGCATATTTTGCTGTCATTTCAGAATTTTGCCTCACTAAAGAGGCATTCCTTTCTCAGAATAATTAGTAAATACTATTTAATGATAAACCACTCCCCCCCTAGTTTCAAGCGTCCAAACCCAACCAAAAAAGCGCTAAACACCTGACTTGATGTTTAGCGCGCAACGGCTTTATTTGTTACCAAATACTTTTTCTAAATAGTTTCCTGGGCTAACAGAGATCGTCTTATCTAAAGTATTGACTTGATCAACTTTTAGCAGCGAAGTGTAGTCATCGACCATGCGTTTTCCATCAAATGAACCTTCAGCAAAAACTGTGATCCCGACTAAGTTTGATTCGAATTCTTCGATCATTGACTTCATCCCGTTGACTGTGCCGCCACCTTTCATGAAATCATCGACGACCAAAACATTCGAACCGCGCTTAAGACTACGCTTGGACAATTCCATCTTTTCGATCCGTTCGCTTGAACCAGATACATAGTTGACCGAAACCGTCGAGCCTTCAGTGATCTTAGAATCACGACGTACGATCACAAATGGTACATTCAAGTAGCTGGAAACACTTTGAGCGATCGGGACCCCTTTAGTTGCCACTGTCATCACCGCATCGATCTGCTTATCGATATATTGGCGTGCGATCACGCGCCCAACTTTACGCAATACATCAGGTCGACCTAAAAGATCAGACAAGTATACATATCCTCCCGGCAAAAGGCGATCTTGTTCTGAAAGTTCAGTTGTCATTTCTTCAATAAATTCACGTGCTTCATATTCTTCCATTGAAGGAATAAAGCGCGCACCACCTGCAGCACCTGGGATCGTCTCTAAAATACCGATCCCACGTAATTTGAAAGTCCGCTTAATAATGGCAAGATCTTCGCTGATCGAAGACTTCGCTGATTCATAGCGTTCAGCAAAAAAGGTCAGCGAGATCAATGTATGCGGTGATTCTAGGAGATATCTCGTCATATCGATCAATCGATCACTTCTTCTGGTTTTCAAATTTATTCCTCCAATGTTTTTGAAATTTTAGTTACATTATACGTTATCAAACGGATTTTTCCTAGTTTTTAAGCTTTAAATAATTTTAAAGTTCGTTTTTTAGGCAATAAATCCCGATCAAAAATTGTTTTATCGGAGATTTTCTCTTCTTCTGATTAACGTTCGGTTCTGAAACAAACTATTATAGATTATCACTGTCACCGGCTAGCGTCAACACTTTTTTAAAAATTTACTTCAGGATAAATATATAACTTTTTATGTATAAAAATTATATAAACCAAATTTTATATGAATAAATATTAGTTTTTAGTTGAATTATTTGCATAAAAATTGTATGATAACCTCAACAAATGCATAAAGGAGTTTTTAAAATGACAAATAAAAAGGTTGTGCTCGCATATTCTGGTGGTTTAGATACTTCAGTTGAGATCGCTTGGCTCAAAAACAAAGGCTACGATGTGATCGCTTGTTGCATTGATGTCGGCGAAGGAAAAGACCTGACTGCTATCCAAGCAAAAGGACTAGCGGTAGGTGCAGTTGAATCCTTGGTCATCGATGCTAAAGAAGAATTCGCTAGTCAATATTGTTTAACAGCGCTGCAAGCTCACACATATTATGAACAAAAATATCCGCTCGTTTCAGCGCTCTCACGTCCTTTGATCGTTAAACATCTAGTCAAGATCGCTAAAGACTACGGTGCTTGTGCGATCGCGCATGGTTGTACCGGTAAAGGCAATGACCAAGTCCGGTTTGAAGTTGGGATCCATGCTCTAGCTCCGGAAATGTTGATCGAAGACCCGATCAGAGATAACCATTGGTCTAGAGAAGAAGAGATCGACTATGCTCTTCAAAATAACATCCCCGTGCCGATCAACAAAAAGAGCCCTTATTCGGTCGACGAAAACCTATGGGGCCGGGCAAATGAATGTGGTATTTTAGAAGATCCTTGGCAAAGTGCTCCAGCTGATGCCTATGCTCGGACTTTACCTTTAGAGCAAACACCTGACGTTCCCAGTGTGATCGAGCTTGAATTTGAACAAGGTGTCCCCGTCAAATTAGATGGAGAAAAACTTAACTTAGCTGATCTGATCCTAAAACTTGATAAATTGGCTGGCCAACACGGGATCGGACGGATCGATCACGTCGAGAATCGGTTAGTCGGGATCAAATCCCGTGAGATCTATGAGTGTCCAGCAGCTACCGTCTTGATGGCAGCCCATAAGGACCTCGAAGATATCACGCTTGAAAAAGAAGTTGCTCATTTTAAGTCTGTGATCGAACAAAAACTCAGTGAGTTGATCTACAACGGGTTGTGGTTCTCACCGTTGATGCCCGCCCTCCAAGCTTTCTTAAAGCAGACTCAGACTAATGTTACTGGTGTTGTTCGGGTCAAATTATTCAAGGGTAACGTCATTTGTGAAGGTCGGAGATCGCCTAATTCCTTATATGATGAAAAACTAGCGACCTACACCGCGGCTGATCAATTCGATCAAGAAGCTGCCAGTGGTTTCATCAAACTATTCGGTCTTCCAACTCAAGTCTATGCCCAAGTTCAACAAAAAAATGGAGGAGATAGCCATGAGTGATAAGTTATGGGGCGGACGTTTCGAAGCGTCTCCCGACCAATTCGTTGATGAATTTGGGGCTTCGATCAGTTTTGATCAGTTACTAGCCCACGAAGATATCCAAGGTTCACTGGCTCATGTCAAAATGCTCAAACACACTAAGATCTTGAGTGCCAGCGAAGCAGATCAGATAATTGCTGGGCTAGAAACGTTAGCGCACAAACTAGCTGCTGGTGAACTTGAATTTTCAGTCGCCAACGAAGATATCCATATGAATTTAGAGGCGCTATTAGCCCAAGAGATCGGTCCAGTTGCGGGGAAACTGCATACTGCCCGGAGCCGAAATGATCAAGTTGCGACCGATCTACATCTTTATCTAAAGAACCGCCTCCCGCAAGTATTGGACGCGATCGCTGAGCTACAAAAAGCGTTATTGCATCAAGCAAAAAAGCATCAAACGACACTGATGCCTGGTTTTACGCACTTACAACATGCACAACCGATCACGTATGCTCACTATTTGATGGCCTACTGGCAAATGTTCAAACGTGACTGGGAGCGCTTTGACTTCAATCAAAAGCACACCGACATCTGTCCTTTGGGAGCAGCAGCTTTAGCAGGAACGACATTTCCGATCGATCGGAAATTTAGCGCCGACCAATTGGGCTTTAGTGAGATCTATGCTAATTCACTAGATGCTGTATCCGATCGTGATTTTGCCTTAGAATTTTTGAGTAACAGCTCGATCTTGATGGTCCACCTTTCCCGCTTTTGTGAGGAACTTATCTTGTGGTGCAGCTATGAATTTGGCTATCTGGAACTATCCGATAAATTCGCTACGGGAAGCTCGATCATGCCCCAAAAGAAAAATCCTGATATGGCTGAGTTGATCCGGGGCAAATCTGGCCGGATCTTTGGCGATCTGATCGGTCTACTGACAGTTTTAAAGGGACTTCCTTTGGCCTATAACAAAGATATGCAAGAAGATAAAGAAGGTGTCTTTGATGCTGTCAAAACGATCATCCCCTGTCTTAAGATCTGCACTCAAATGGTCGAAACATTAAGTGTCAACAAAGCACGGATGGAACAAGTGCTCACGACTGATTTTTCAAACGCTACGGAACTAGCCGACTACTTAGCTAAAAATGGCGTGCCTTTCCGTCAAGCACATGCGATCGCCGGCAAGTTAGTCTTACACGGGATCAAACAGCACCAAACGCTTCAAGATACCGACTTAGCAACTTTCCAGAAATTTTCACCTAAGATCCAAGCCGACGTGTATTCTGCCCTTGATCCCAAAACAGCCATCAAACGGCGCAACTCATATGGTGGAACTGGATTTGCCCAAGTTGAACAGCAGATCGAACTTGCTGAGCAGTTTATGCAAAAATTCGAATAGATCTAACTAGAGGATAGAAATTGAACTTGTGAAATTTTTATCCTTTCTTTTTGTTTGCCCTTACGCTAAACTCAAAGATAATAGCACTAGAAATGAGGTCTTTTATTCGTGAAAATCATCATTGCACCTGATTCTTTCAAAGAAAGCATGACTGCTAGTGAAGCAGCCCAAGCTATCTATGCCGGCTTTAAACCGATCTTTCCCACCGCTACATATGAATTGATCCCACTAGCAGACGGGGGCGAAGGCTTTGTCGATACGATCTTAAATACCGTCCCTGGAAAAATTTATACCTATCAAGTAATGGGGCCAAGAAAGCAATCAGTTACAGCGAAGTTAGCCGTGATCGAGGCGGGCAAAATTGCACTCCTTGAAACGGCAGCAGCTAGCGGCTTACAACTTTGTAACGGCATCAAGGATCCGCTGACGGCTACTAGCTATGGAACAGGTGAATTACTCAAACACGCTTTAGATCTCGGAGTGGAACATATCATCTTAGGTCTTGGTGGCAGTGCGACTAATGATGGTGGTGCGGGCTTACTTCAAGCCTTAGGCGCCAAATTCTATGATCGTTCTCACTATGAATTACCTTTAGGCGGTATCCATCTACAAGCACTCGAGAAAATAGATATCAGCGCCTTAGATCCGCGCTTACAAACAACTAAGATCACCCTTGCTAGTGATGTGGCTTCACCCTTCATTGGACCTAACGGGGCTAGCGTGGTCTTTGGCCCGCAAAAAGGTGCTTCCCCTAACGCTGTGCTCCAACTTGAACAAGCTTTGACTAATTTTTCACAAGTTATCAAAGCTACTTGTGGCCAAGATATCGCCACTACTCCGGGTGCAGGCGCAGCTGGTGGGATCGGTGGGGCATTGCTTGCTTTCACTAACGCTACCTTGACTTCAGGGGTCGAGCTCGCGATCGCTTTGACTGACCTTGAGCAAAAAGCGACTGCAGCTGACATTTTGTTGACCGGCGAAGGCAGTTTAGATAGCCAAACAAAATTGGGAAAGACACCCCTTGGAGTTTTGCGCGCAGTTAGATCTGTTTCACCTGACTGCACCGTGATCGGCTTAGCTGGTAAGGTCGAGGCAGTTGCTGAATTGTATCAATTAGGTTTTGATGCTGTTTTTTCGTGTACTCCTGGTGTCATCAACTTGGAACGAGCCTTAAGATCGGGATCAAAGCATTTAACGCAAACAGCAAATGAAATAGCGCATTTATTGCAAAAATTTGTTTAGAGTGTTTGACTCTTTTAAAATAGCGCGTAGTTCAGTATAATTAAACTAATAATTTCAATGATAGACAGGTGAATCAAATGGAGATATCGGAGAAAGCTCCGGCTAAATTGAACTTCAGCTTAGATACCCCATTTCGTCATCAAAACGGTGAGCCAGAATGGAAAATGGTAATGATCGCAGTTGATTTAGCCGATTACGTACACATCCAGACCCTTCCTAACTCGCATAAGATAACCGTCTCGACCGACTCTGGTTTTTTACCAAGCGATCAACGAAACTTAGCCTATCAAGCCGCTAAGATGTTGCGCGATAAATACCAGATCAAAGAAGGCGTAGCGATCACGATCGATAAAAACATCCCCGTGGCTGCAGGTATGGGTGGGGGATCTTCGGATGCTGCCGCTGTCCTACGTGGCTTAAACAAGTTATGGCAACTTGGGCTCTCACGTGAAGAACTTGCTAAAATTGGGCTAGAGATCGATTCAGATGTTCCGTTTTGCATCTACAGCGAACCAGCCCTTGTGACTGGTAAGGGCGAGATCGTGACCCCGATCGGTCCTTTACCCCCATTAAAGATCATTATCGCTAAACCCCGTGACAGTGTCTCAACACCTAGTATCTTACGCAAGATCAACTATGATAAGATCAAACACCAAGATGTCGATGCTGTCGTTTGTGCGATCAAGGCACAAGATTATGCAGCGATGGTCACTAAGATGGGAAATACTTTAGAACCGATCACTGCTGGACGCCACCCTGAGATCTTGAAGATCAAGGAAAAAATGCTCCAATTTGGCTGTGATGCAGCTCAAATGAGTGGTAGTGGTCCAACAGTTTTTGGGATCTGTCAAAAGGCTTCACGAGCCCAACACATCTACAATAGTTTACGTGGTTTCTGTAAAGAAGTTTACATCGTTAGTCCTTATAATTTAGACCAGCAAACTTGTTTTTAAAAAACTAAGACCAGATAAAGTCCTTAACTGCTTAAGAACTCTATCTGGTCTTAGTTTTTTTAATGATGCCACGCAAGCGGGCGGTTGTTCCACAAGATCTTATCCATCGTATCTAAAACTTTAGCACTTTGATGCAGATCCGTATGATCCGTATTGGTATAAACGGCTTGATAATATTTAGACCAATTAGGATGAATGATATTTTTCAAAAATATTGACTGTACATTGGGTACTGAACCGTCAGTTTTTTCACCATCAACTGACCCCATCAAATTATAAAAATCGATACTAGCTAGCGGATCAAATTCTTTAAATTTCTTCAATAAACGCTGGTAATTTTTATCGGTCGAAACTTTGGCTTGAGCTTTGGCATAGCTCGTATTCTCATCTACGCTTTCATCGATCGGTGTTCCCAGTAAGATCACCTTAGGAAAAGCGATCTCTTTTTGTAACGAACTTGAATCTGCCAAAGCATGTATCAAAGCACTACCCCCCCATGAATGTGCGATCACATTGAGTTTATCGACGTGATAATCGCGGTGCAAGACCGTAAGTACCTGCTGCAACCACTTTGTCTGCGCTTGGTAATCTTTTGTATAATTCCAATCAAAGATCAATTGGATCAAAGCATTTTTCTTGTTAACCACACTACCTTGGACCTTGACCTTACCCGTTGGCGTCACATGGATCGTCATCGTCTTTTGTGCGATATTTTCTTTTTGGTAGTATTTGATCAATTTGCTGTAGGTCCAACCATTGCCACCCCAACCAGGAATTAAAAGCGTTGGAACGTTACTATATGAAATATCAGAACGCAATTGCTCCGTGCGTAATGCTTCACCCGGTGTTCCACGTAAGAGCCATAATTGCAGGCAGATCAACCCGACTAAAACACTTCCTAGAATTGCCCACCATTTTTTCAAGACTGTACTCTCCTTCTTTCTCCTAGTGCATAAATTATAGTCCTTTTGGTTGATTTATGCATCCGTTTTGACTTAACTTTTTTATTTAATAAATTCGATGATCAGACCGGTTCACAAAAATAATACTGCTAATTATAATCAAGATATAAACAAATAATTGGAGAAAAAAATTGAAAAATATTAAGGACTTTACAGTTAAGCACCCATATATTTCAGTACTGATCCTTCAAGCATGCATTATCATCATCTTTGGCACGCTGTGTTTACTATTTCCAACAGTCTTTACAAACGGTATTTATACTACGCTCTTTTCTACTATTTTTATCTTCATCGCTATCAAGATAGGATCAAATAAAAAATAAAGCCCCTTCTATGATCGACACCATAGAAGGAGCTCTATTTAAATCTTATTTTTGCACTGCTAGCAATTCGATTATTTCTTCAGTTGGAATACCAGCAAAATATCGGGTAAGGTCTATCTTGGCCATAGCTTGCCGAATTTCTGCTGGAGCGTATTTTACACCCGCTAAGAGCGCTTCTACGTCACTGACATCCTTTTTACCAAAGAAATCGCCATAGATCTTAACTGAAGTGATCACACCACTATCGATCAAGAAACGCGCATCGATCGTTCCACCAGTGAAACGATGGCGTCTTTGAACTGTAAACTCTGGGGAACGTCCATAGACCCAATCCCAATTTTTATACAGCTCTTGTTCGATCTTAGCAATTTCAGCTTTATCCGTCTCATCTAAATGATATTCAAATTTTTGGGCTTGCTCTAATGAATCTACTTGCCAGATCTTTTTGATCAATTCATCTCGGAAGGCGAAGGTATCTAGTGCTTGATACTGTTTGTCCAAATATGGCTTGATATTTGTTACGTGCGAACGAACTGACTTAACACCTTTTGATTCGATCTTATCTTTAGGTACACGCAACGCATTTTCAACCGCACTCGTATCCACATCAAACATCAAAGTCCCATGTGAGAAAGTTTTGTCGCCCTTCGTATACATTGCATTACCAGAAAATTTCTTGCCTTCGATCACGATATCATTGCGCCCGGTCACTTCAGCTTTGGTAGCCCCCATCTCATGTAGCGCTTTGACGATCGGTTGGACCAATGTCTTAAAATCACCGAATTTTTGATCTTTAGCTGGTACGACAAAGCTAAAGCACATATTGCCTAGGTCTTGATACATCGCACCACCACCGGAAAGGCGACGAGTGATCGTGATCTTGTTATCTTCACAATATTTCTGATTGATCTCTTCCATTGTATTTTGGTTTCGACCTACGATGATACATGGCTTTTCGATATAAAACAGCATAAACGGTGCTTCCAATTTACCACTGTTCATCAAATACTGTTCCGTTGCTAAGTTAGTTCTGATATCATCAGTTTGCATTACTAGATACTGCATTCTTCATCCCTCATTTGCCTAAAAATTAAATATTAGTTGGAAAACCAAGTGCCACATCAGCAGCATCCATCACAGCTTCACCTAATGATGGGTGTGGGTGGACAGTTAAGCCGATATCTTCAGTCGTTGCTCCCATTTCGATCGCCAAAGTCAATTCGTTGATCAGATCACTCGCATGGGCCCCAACGATCTGAGCCCCTAACAAGATATCCGTTTCTTCTTCGAAAACTAGACGAATAAAACCATCCGTCTTCCCCATTGAGATCGCACGCCCATTAGCAGCAAATGGGAATTGAGCCTTTTTAGCCTTAAAGCCCTTTTCTTTAGCTTCGGCTAGCGTCAATCCTGTCGTTGCGATCGAAGTATCCGTATAACAAACGGCTGGCATCGCACGATAATCGACCGTTGTCTTCATACCAGAGATCGCTTCAGCAGCTACTTTACCTTCATAACTAGCTTTGTGAGCCAAGGCAAAACCAGCCACGATATCACCGATCGCATAGATATGTGGGATATTTGTACGGCTTTGAGCATCAACTGGGATCAAACCGCGGTCATCGATCTTGACGCCGGCTTGTTCTAAGCCCATATCAGCGGTATTTGGACGGCGCCCGACCGAAACGATCACGTAATCAGCTGTGATCTCTTGAGCTTTACCGTCTATCTCAAAGGTGACTTTGACGTTATCATCTGTTTGTTCAGCATTCTTAGCCAAAGCATTGGTGTAGACATCTACCCCTTGTTTGCTAAAGTGATGTTCGACCACTTTGACTAGATCTTTTTCATAGTTAGCTAAGATCATCGGACCACCTTCAAGGATCGTCACATGGGAACCTAAGTTGGCATATGCCGAAGCTAACTCACACCCGATATAACCGCCACCAACGACAACTAATTCTTTTGGAACTTCACGTAAATTGAGCGCACCCGTTGAGTCTAAGACACGACCCTTGAACTTAAAGTTAGGGATCTCGATCGGATGACTCCCGGTAGCTACGATCAAATTATTGAAACTATATGTTTGAGCATGACCTTCCTTATCGATCACACGTAAATTGTGATCATCTTTCAAGAAGGCATCGCCCCAAACAACATCGATCTGATGCTTTTTAAATAGTGATGCGACCCCACCAGTGAGCTTAGAAACAACGCTATTTTTCCACTCGATTGTTTTATTGAAATCAAGTTTAGCTGCTGTTACTTGGAGCCCCATATCTTGGGAGTGCATTGCGTATTGGTAGTGATGCGCCGCTTCGATCAAGGCCTTTGAGGGGATACAACCTACATTCAAGCAGACACCACCGATAAATTCACGTTCGATCACAGTCACCTTTTGACCTAATTCGGCTGCGTGGATCGCTGCTACATATCCACCAGGGCCCGCACCGATCACGACTGTATCTAATTCAATTGAAAAATCTCCAACTACCATCTAGCTCATCCTTCCATTAATAACAATTCTGGGTCTGCCAATAATTCTTTGAGTCTGTTGACTGCTTTTTGAGCTGTTGCACCATCGATCACACGATGATCAAAGGCCAAGGACAACTTCAAAACACGTGCGATCTGAACTTCATCATCCACTACGACAGCTTCTTTAGTGATCTTACCCATACCTAAGATCGCAACTTCAGGCCAATTGATGATCGGCGTAAAGAAACCACCGCCGACCGAACCAATATTGGTGATCGACATGCCCGTGTAATTCATATCATCACGTGATAATTTATTTTCTTTAGCTTTGGCTGTGTTTTCCGAGATCTGTTCAGCGATCCCAAATAAGCTCAACGCATCTGCATGTTTAACATTTGGTACGAATAGACCATGTTCGGTGTCTGTGGCGATACCTACGTTGATGTAGTCTTTATAAGCGATCGTTTGATTTTGCATATCGACCGAGCTGTTGAAGATCGGGAATTCCTTCATGATCACGGCTAAAGCCTTGACCATATAAGCCATAAAGGTCAATTTGACACCACGCGTTGCCGCCAATTCCTTATACTTCTTACGGTGATCCCAAAGTTTATCCACGACAACTTCATCAAAGACATGTACATGTGGGATCTGTGAAACTGAACGCACCATTGCATTAGCCGTTGCTTTTCTGATCGGTGACATCTTTTCAACTGTTTCAGGCCATTGAGCACTTGCACTAGCTGGCAATGCAACGACTGATTCTTCTGTTTTAGCCTCAGGTGCTGCGACCGGTGCATCTTGTGGTAAACTCAAAGCTTGTTCGATATCAGCTTTAGTTACTTGTCCGTGACGGCCAGTTCCCTTGATCTTAGTCAGATCAACTCCATTTTCACGGGCAAACTTGCGCACGGATGGCATCGCTAAAACTGGTAAGGAATGATCTTGAACAGATGCTGCGACCGGTGTTGCTACGCTTGTTGGCTCAGCAACCGGTTGAGCCACGGGTTGAGCTGGTTCTTCGACTTTAGCTGGTGTTTCTGTCGCACTTGCATCAACATTGCCCAAACCTTCAGCCACTTCTAGCTCGACTAAAACATCGCCCACTTCAGCTGTTTCACCTTCCGGGACCACGATCGCAGTTACTTTTCCGGCTACAGGACTAGGAATTTCTTCGACGGATTTATCATTTTCGATTTGAACTAGATCATCATCTTCTTTGATCGTATCGCCGACTTTAACGTGCCATTCACCGATCACACCTTCAGCGATCCCTTCCCCAATATCTGGGAGTTTAAATTGATATTTACTCATAAATCTTCACCTTTCCTAGAAATTGACCGTTTCTTTTACTTTTTCAATGATATCTTGCTTGTTTGGTAACCAGATCGTTTCAGCATCGCTAAATGGATATGGTGTGTCTGGGGCATCGACCCGTGCGATCGGTGCTTCTAACGATAAAATCCCCTTTTCGGCGATCAAAGCGGCTACTTGAGAATTGATCCCAGCTTGGCGTTGTGCTTCTTGGACCAAAACAACTCGGCCAGTACGTTTGACTGACTCTAAGATCGTTTCTTCATCCAATGGTGAAACTGTACGCAGATCAACGACTTCTGCTTCGATCCCTTCTTTAGCCAATTCGTCAGCAGCCCGTAAACTTTCATGGACCATATAGCCGTAAGAGATGATCGTTACATCTTTACCTTCACGCTTGACCGCTGCTTTATCCAAGGCTACGGTGTATGCGTCATCTGGAACTTCTTGTTTGAAAGAGCGGTATAATTTCATATGCTCTAAGAATACGACCGGATCATCAGAGCGGATTGCTGCCGTCAATAGACCTTTGGCATCATATGGATCACTTGGGATAACAACTTTTAACCCCGGTGTTTGTGCCATCAGTCCTTCCAAACTATCGGAGTGCAATTCTGGCGTATGGACCCCACCACCAAATGGCGCTCTGATCGTCACGGGCATTTTACGGGTGCCACCTAAACGGAAACGTGTCCGCGCGATCTGAGCTGCGATCTCATCCATGACTTCAAAGACAAAGCCAAAGAATTGGATCTCAGGAACAGGACGAAAACCGGTCAAAGCTAAGCCAACTGCGAGACCACCGATCCCTGATTCAGCTAAGGGCGTATCAAAGACTTGATCTTCACCGACTTTTTCTTGTAAGCCATCAGTCGCACGGAAAACACCACCATTTCGACCAACATCTTCACCAAATACCAAAACATTTTTATCGCGTTTTAATTCATCTTCCAAAGCTTGTGTAATTGCTTTGATCATCGTTGTTTTAGCCATTATGCTTCCTCCTTAGCCGCAAATTTTGCAATTTGTTCCTCTAAAGTCGGTGGTGTTTCTACAAAGACATTTTGAAGATATTCACTCACCTTTTGTTTTGGCGCTTGTTCAGTCTTTTTCATCGCTTCATTGATCTGCTCATTTACTTCTTCAATGTAAGCTTCTTCTTGAGCTTCTGACCAAAGACCTTTTTCATCTAAATAAGTGCGTAATCTTACCAATGGATCTTTCTTTTCCCATTCAGCTTCTTCATCAGCGGTCCGATAACGATGCGGATCATCACCAGAAAGCGTATGTGGACCAAAACGATACGTCAAAGTCTCGATCAAGACTGGGCCATTACCTTCGACACTGTATTTACGTGCTTCGCTCATGACTAAATAGACTGCCAAAGCATCCATCCCATCAACTTGAATACCTGGGATCCCAGCAGCTAGACCTTTTTGAGCTAAGGTCGGAGCCGCAGTTTGGACCGCTCTTGGGACTGAGATCGCATAGCCGTTATTTTGCACAACAAAGATCGCCGGCGCTTGATATGCACCTGCAAAGTTGATCCCTTCGTAGAAATCACCTTGGGAAGTACCGCCATCACCAGTATACGTATATGCTACATTCTTAGCGCCCTTTTTCTTGAGACCTAGAGCTACACCAGCGGCTTGAACATATTGGGCTCCGATGATGATCTGTGGTGGTAAAGCAGCTAGATCTTCGGGATATTCATTTCCTAAGACATGCCCCCGCGACCACAAGAAAGCCTTTTCTAAAGGTAGCCCATGTAAGACTAATTGTGGAACATCACGATAAGCTGGTAATAAGAAGTCTGTCTTTTCCATCGCAAATTCAGATGCGATCTGAGAAGCTTCTTCCCCTGCTGTTGGCGCAAAGAAACCTAAGCGCCCTTGACGATTTAGCTTAGTGGAACGTTCATCTAACACACGCGACCACAACATTTGCTTGAATAATTCCACGATCTGTTCATCACTTAGATCTGGGAAAAAGTCTGGATCGATCACTTTACCATGTTCATCTAATACACGAAGCGGTTTGATCTCACTTGGAGAGATCGTCTTGAATGCTTCAAAATCAATTTTTTGTGCCATTTTAAAACTTCCTTTCTTCAAACATAAGGAATCAAATCTTATTTTCAATCTTCGTACAGCGCTTACATCGATAATTATAACGTATCGTTCACTAAAAGTTAATTTTGTGCACTCTTTAATTTGTTTCCTACCACCGAAAAAATCTTGATTTTGCGCAATATTTTGCGGATAATTTTTTTCTAGCTTGTGGACAATGTTACTTTTATCACAAGCTCCTAGTTTAAAATAATGTTTTAATTTTTTAAATTAAATCAAGATATTATCAGCCTTTTCCGCCGGATCGTTTTATTTGTAACTTATAGACATTAGAACTATAATACTTCTGTAGACTATGGAAGGGAAGTTTTAGATATGACACGCCGTAATGATTCCAAGCTCGAACACCGGCTTGAAGAAAACCGTTTGAACGATGCTAGACGTCGGGAAAATGAAGAAAAAGAGAAAGAAGCTAAGGAACACCGCGAAAAGTGAGCTTTAGTCTTCTAATAAAGTCCGAATTCTGATTTCGGACTTTTTTTACATATTTAGAAAGTAGATGATCAAATGGAACTCACCGAAACTAAGCGAAAATTATTTATTTTTACTCTATTGGCAGGTACTTTTACCATGTCGATCAGCCAATCAGCCCTTTCAACCGCTTATCCTGCCTTGATGCATTTCTTTGCGGTCGATGCGGCAACGATCCAGTGGTTGACGACTGGCTTTATGCTCATGATGTGTGTCATGATGCCTGTCAGTCCATGGCTGCTCAATAATATTTCTTTTAAACATCTCTATCTTAGTGTCTTAGCCCTCTTTGGGGTCGGCACTTTAATGATAATTTTTGCCCCAACTTTCTGGCTCGCACTTTTAGGCCGCTTGTTAGAGGCGACTGCTGTCGGTATCTTATTTCCATCATTTCAAACGGTCTTGATGACGATCACGCCTAAAGACAAGCGGGGACAAACCATGGGAGCCGCCGGATTAGTCATGGGTTCAGCCTTAGCAGTTGGACCGATCATCTCTGGGATCGTCTTAAACTTTTTGCGTTGGCAAGACCTCTTTTGGTTATTTTGCTTTTTAATGCTCGTGATCTTTTTGGTCGCTTGTGTGACGATCAGTGATGTCATGGAACGCAAGCCATCCCAGTTAGATGTTTGCTCTCTATTCTATGAAGGTTTTGGCCTAGGTACCTTATTATACGCTCTTACCGCCCTTAAAGATCCACGCCAGCCGTTGCTAAATATCTTACTTTTGGTCTTAGGTCTTTGTTTATTGATCGCCTTTTGTCGCCGTCAACTAAAGCTGACCACGCCACTTTTAGAATTGCGGATCGTTAAGTACCTTGATTTTGACATTGGCTTATTATTGACCGGGCTTTCTTACGTGTCCTTGATCGTTGTCACGATCGTTTTTCCGCTCTATTATCAAAAGATCCTCGGCTTAAGTCCGTTAGCTTCGGGGCTTTCCTTGGTCTTACCTGTTGTTTTACTGAGTGTGTTGAATCCTGTGACCGGTAAACTGGCCGACAAATGGGGCTTCAAACCGGTTCTTTTAGTTGGGGTCAGCATGTTGCTCGGTGGCTGGGCTGGACTGCTCTTATGGCAAGATCACCTTGGACTCCCACTCTTGATCGCCTTTTCCATGGTGATCGAAGGAGGCAATGCCTTTGTCATGATGCCGGCGACAACACTGGGGGCTAATTCAGTGCCTAAAAACTTGATCGCACATGCAACTGCGCTAACAACTACGATCCGCCAGCTCCTTGGTAGTCTAGGTGTCATGCTCGCGACCCTATTGTTAAGCAGTGCCGGTCAAAGTATTACCCAAAAATCAAGCTATTCCCGCGTCTTTATCTGCTTTTTATTCATCGAGGCCGTAGCGTTAGTCTTGGCGTTACGCTTAAAAGAAGTAAAAAAATAAGCTAGGAGGTACCCATGCAAGTGGGTGCTCCTAGCTTATTTGCTGTTTCAAAAAATTAAATCTCGGTACCTAAAATCCTAATAAGGATCGGCGATAATCGACTTATCACTTAATCAAAATCTAGAATAATATTATTGGTCAAAACGTCGGTGTAACTATATGATACGCGTTCAACGGCATTTTCTTCGTGACTTAATTCTACGATAAATACAGCGGGGAAAGTTTCCCGCAGAATCCCATGACGTTTAGTAACTTTTTTGCGTCCAACGTGGGACGTTACCGTTAAACCAGCGCCAATGCAATTGTCGAGCTTGCTCTTGATTTTTACTAATGTAGTTGGCAATGCGCTTCACCTCTCTGTGTAAAATATTGTAACATAATTTTACAAAAAACGCAATTATACCACACCCGAACAAACACTTCAATATTTAAAAGTTATTTTTTGACGATTTTTTCAGCGACTAAAGCATCAGCTAAGGCGACCATTTGTGCGATCGTTAACTTTTCAGCGCGGATCCCTGGCTCGATCGCAACTTTAGCCAAAGCTGCCTGCATTTTTTCTTTGATCTCAGGGGTCTTACCATACATTCCTTGCAAGTTGTTCCAAAGGCTCTTGCGTCGATGTAAAAAGATCCCTTTGACCATTTGCTTAAAGAACTTTTCATCAACTGGTCGATAAGTTTGAACGGCTTTTTTCTCTAAGACAATGATCGCAGAATCAACTTTAGGTTGGGGAATAAAAACTGTTTTAGGCACGATAAACGCCACTTTAGCATCCATCTCGTATTGCACCGCTACACTCAAAGAACCGTAATCTTTAGTCCCAGGAACAGCTGCTAAACGATCAGCGACCTCTTTTTGCATCATCACAACGATCCGGTCAAAATCAACCGGTGCTTCCAACAAATGTAAAATGATCGGTGTTGTAATGTAATATGGTAAATTAGCCACTAACTTGATCTTGTGCTTGCCATCGAAATTTTTAGCGATCAATTCCACTAGGTCAGCTTTGAGCACATCTTGATGAACGACTGTCACGTTATCATAAGGTGCCAAAGTATCGGCTAACACCGGGATCAAACGGTCATCGATCTCTAGTGCCATGACTTGATGGGCATTCTTAGCCAACTGTTCGGTCAAAGCGCCGATCCCGGGTCCGATCTCGATCACGTCATCTTCTGGCGTTACTTCAGCAGCTGCTACGATCTTATTTAAAATATTGATATCAGTCAAAAAGTTTTGGCCTAAACTTTTTTTAAACGTTAGCCCATAACTTTCCATGATTGCCCGCGTCCTAGTCGGTGAAGCGATCTCTGGTAATTGATTATTCATCGATTTTTCCTTCCTCTACTTGGTCTAAATATCTCAGTGCCGCAGCAAATTCTTCCGGTGTGATCTGGAAGAGATTCAACCGCTTATAGAGCTGTTTTCCATTGACATAGCCGATCCGCAAATATTCGCCCAAGATCCGGCGTCTGATCTTGGCCTTGGGTCCTGATATCAAGCCCGCTACTGCTAGATCTTCCCGACTGATCATCGGAGTCGCATCGGGCTCTTCGGTATATAGATTACGTAAAGCTTCCCGGATTGCCTCTGGATCAGCATGTTCAACGCCAAGACTGCCTTTGTGATCTGGGGCAGCAGCTTTTTTTGTCAGAAAAGCATGCTTGACCCCCGGAACAGCTTCTTGGATTATCTTACGGATCTTTTCCCCTGAAAAATCGGGGTCTGTAAAGACGATGACTCCGCGCTTGTCATGTAATTCTTCGATCTGTGCGAGTGTTTCATCACTGATCGCTGATCCCCTAGTCTCAAGGGTATCTGCATTGACGGCTAAGTTGATCCGCTTGGTATCATCTTTACCTTCAACAACGATAACTTCTTTGATCTTCATCTTATCTGTCATTTTATCTTCAACACTTTCTTTGCATTAGCAGTTGTGATCTGCGCTAGTTTTTCAGGTGCGATCTGTCTTTCTTTAGCTAAAAATTCTAAAGTATAGCGGGTCATCGCTGGTTCATTGATCTTGCCCCGAAATGGCATTGGGGTTAAATATGGGGCATCTGTTTCAACTAACATATGTTCCAATGGTGTCACCAAAGCAGCCTGTTTAACTTCCTTAGCATTGCCAAAAGTCACGACCCCACTAAACGACAATTCCATCCCTAGATCCAAAAATTTCTCAGCCCAGTCAGCATCCCCATTAAAACTGTGCATGATCCCACCGATTTTTGCGATGTCTGCCTTTTTTAAGATCGCATAGCAATCCGCAATCGCATCCCGATCATGGATACTTATCGGAAGTTGCAGTTCATGCGCAAGCTCTATTTGACGTTCAAAAACTTTCCATTGGACTTTTTTAGGTACATCACAGTGATAATCGAGCCCGATCTCCCCCAGAGCTTTTACTTTCGGATGAGCCAAGACTTCGCTTAATTTATTTTCAAAATTTGTATCGTAGTCTAAAGCACTTTCGGGATGACAGCCAAAAGCTCCATAGATCCCTGGATATTTCTCAACTAAGTCAAGCATTCGCTCCGTACTCGGGTCATCGTAACTGATGACTAACATTTCGGTCACATTTAAAGCTTTGGCCCGCTCGATCACATCAGGAATGTCATTTTTAAATTCTGTAGCATTGATATGAGTATGTGAATCAAAAATCTCCATTTTTTTCCTTTCTTACGCTAAAAGGCACACGGTCAGCCCATGTGCCTTCTATCACTTGATCAGCCAACTAATGATCCGGCTGGGATCTCATCGGGAACAGTTATTAATTGTACTGTATCACCAAATTCAGCTGATAAGAGCATCCCTTGGCTGATCTCGCCTCGCATCTTACGCGGTTGTAAGTTCGTTACCGCGATCACTTTTTTACCGATCAATTTTTCTGGTTCAGGATACCATTGAGCAATACCCGAGAGGATCTGACGTTCACCTTCATCGCCCGCATCCAATCGGAATTTGAGGAGCTTATCGGCACCCTTGACCCGAGAAACATCTTTGATCAAAGCCACCCGTTGTTCGACTTTATCAAATTTATCGAACTTGATCTCTTTTTTCGTTGACTTAAGTTCTGTCTTTTCAGGGTCAAATTCAGCTTGCGCTTCGGCTGCTTCTTGCATTGCTTTGCGCCCTTTTTGTTTTTCATTTTTAGTCATCTTAGACTTGATGTATTCAACTTCAGCTTCGATATCCAAACGTGGGAAGATCGGTGTTCCCTTCTTAACAACAGTTGTCTTTTCTGGGAGGGCAAAATAGTCCACCCCTTTGATAGCCATATCTTCTAATGGCAGACCTAATTGAGTAAAGATCTCTTTTGGTGCATGTGTCATCACTGGTTGCAACAAGATCGCGATCAAGCGCAAACTTGCAGCCAAGTGGGCTAAGACACTGTCCAATTCATTAGCTTTAGCTTCATCTTTAGCCAAGACCCATGGTTCAGTCTCATCGATATACTTGTTAGAACGTGAAACAAACTTCCATAGTGCTTCTAAAGCCAAGGCAAAATGCGCTTGATCCATGTTAGCTTCGTATTCCGCGATCGCTTCTTTAGCTGATTTTTCTAAATCTAGATCAAATGCCGTCACATTTGAAGTCAGCGTTGGGATCAGACCTCCACGATACTTATTGATCATCGCAACAGTCCGGTTCAATAAGTTACCTAAGTCATTAGCCAAGTCATAGTTGATCTTTTGCACAAAATCTTCTGGCGTGAAGATCCCGTCATTGCCAAATGGAACAGCACGCATCAAGTAGTAGCGCAATGCATCTAAGCCATAACGTTCAGTCAACATTTCAGGATAGACCACATTGCCCTTAGACTTAGACATCTTGCCGTCACGCATGACTAACCAACCATGACCGATGATGTGTTTTGGCAATGGAAGATCTAAAGCCATCAAAATGATCGGCCAGTAGATCGTATGGAAACGAACGATCTCTTTACCTACCATATGAACATCAGCTGGCCAATACTTGTTGAAAAGTTCTTGATCCTTGCTACCGTAGCCTAAAGCTGTGATATAGTTGCACAAAGCATCGATCCAAACATAGACCACGTGTTTTGGATCATTTGGCACTTTAACGCCCCAATCAAAACTAGTCCGTGTGATCGCTAGATCTTCTAAGCCTGGCTTGATGAAGTTGTTCAACATTTCATTTTTACGACTTTGGGGAATGATGAAATCTGGGTGTTCATTGTAGTATTCGACTAAGCGATCAGCATATTTGCTCATCTTGAAGAAATAGGATTCTTCTTCGACTAATTGAACTTCATGACCAGATGGAGCCTTCCCACCGATCATATTGCCTTGTTCATCACGATAAACTTCGGCTAATTGTGATTCAGTAAAATATTCTTCATCAGAAACAGAGTACCAACCTTTGTAAGAGCCAAGATAGATATCACCTTTATCCAAAAGTTTTTGGAAGATCTTTTGGATCGCTTCTTCGTGATATTCATCCGTTGTCCGGATAAATTTATCATTTGTGATCTCAAGTTCTTGCCATAATTTTTGGATCGAGTCCGCCATCATATCAACATATTGTTTGGGCGTCATGTTCAAGTCTTGTGCTTTTTGTTCGATCTTTAGCCCGTGTTCATCTGTCCCTGTCAAAAAGAAGACATCAAAATCTTGCAGACGCTTGTAGCGTGCCAAAACATCGCAAGCGATCGTTGTGTATGAGTTACCGATGTGTAGCTTTCCTGATGGGTAATAGATCGGCGTTGTAATGTAATATGTCTGTTTATCAGCCATTAACTAGTCATTTCCTTTCGCTTAAAACTGCTATTAGTGCAAGTTTATCATCGTCAAATTTTCAATAAAAATAGTATAACATAACCACGTACCTATTATTAGCTGTTTCAAGCAAAAAAACAGGAACTAGGCGTATTTATGTGCAATTTTGCCACAAGTAGCGGCTACGATCGCAGCTAAAAGATCATCGATAAAGGTATTGACGTGTTCTGGACTCGTATCGAATTTCTTGATGATCCCAGATTTTACGCGGTCAAAATATCCAAAGTTGGTAGCTCCGATCGTACCATAGATATTGGCGATCTGTAAGGCTAAAGTTTCATCGACACCAAAGACTCCCGAATCATTTTCGATGATCTCGGCTAAGGGTGAAGCCACCTTTCCTTCTTCGGTCAACCGATCGAGTTCTAACATAACCATCGCATTATTCAATAATTCCCGCTTGTGCATCACATCATTGACATCGTTTTTGCATTCTTCTAAGGTCAGACCCAATTCAAAATCCTTTTGGGTCTCATAGACCAACTTAGCCAATTCATCCAAGCTGACACCGCGTTTGGCTAAGCGTGCGATCACAAATTCATGTGCCTTCGTATCGGGATATTTAAAATCTTTTTGATACATTGAAATACCTCCTTTTATTAACGTAATAAGTAGTCTACACCTAGCGTGGCTAAAAGCTGATTGACTGGCATAGCATAGAGTTCTTTAAACTTTTCAGCAGGTTTTTCACCTAGATCGGGTAAGATAAATGAATTTTGACCATCGACCTTGAAACGCCCCGCATAAGCTGATTTAAACGTTAAATTCTCTTGCCAAGGTGTATGATAAAATTCAAATAAGGCACTTGTTTCCAAGCGTAATTGCCGTTCACTCAAAACAGGCGTTATCGTGATAAAATCATTTAAGTGCATGGACAATAAATTCCATTCGCTGAGTTGCTTATCAAATGATTTCCATAAACGTACCACACCCCGCCGCACTTCAAAAGCTGTCTGGAGTGATTTTTCTGTCATGACCGCATAGAGTTTTTGCGCTGCAGCTAAGGAGATTGGATAATTTTTTTCTAATTCTGGTAACACTTGTGCTAGATCATCAGCAAAAAAGACTAAAGCATCTAATAATGTTACCGTCCGTAAGACCATCCATTCATCGCGTTTTCCTTTTGGCTCAGGCTTTAAGATCGCTAAAACACCTTTTAGATATAACTCTTCGACGCTTTCATCTACAAAACCCAATTCCCGTTGTTTAGCATAGACTTTAGTGTGTAAGACCGTATCATATAGGTCGATCCCTGCTAGCATAAATTTATGATCTTTATTCGTATCGCCGGTCGTCAAATTAAACGCTACTTGTGGTGTCTTATCTAGCATCAATAAAAAGTGTAATAGCTCATGCGCGATCGTATAATCCGGATCTGTTTGATCATAAACATCGACCTTTAATTTTCCACCATGTAAATAGTGCTGGGCTTGGTCATGGCGTAAATAGCCCACTTTTTTAGGTTCTTTAAATTCGATCTCGACTCCAGCAGGAAATTTTTCCTCAACTTGAGCGATCAATTCTTGGGTTTTAGTTGTCAAATCATTTTTGTTCACGTTTATTTCCTCTTATCTCTTCTAAGATCTGCTTAGCTGTAGCTGAATCACGCGCTTTTTTAGCTAATAACTCCGCTACGACAGCTGAAACTTCACTTGGGCTAGCTCCCACTGCGACGGCTAAGCTTTTCAATTGTAATTTCATATGGCCCTTTTGGATCCCATCAGTCACTAAGGCATATAGTGCTGCTAAATTTTGGCCTAAGCCAACAGCCGCCACGATCTTTTCTAATTCCTTAGCATCTTGTAATTCTAAAAGTTGATGGTTAAGTTTGACTAGCGGCACGATCGAGACCGAACCACCAACTGATCCTAGTGGTAAAGGCAATTCTAATTCACCGATCAACATATCGCCCTTGACTTGCCAAGTACTCAAGCCCTGGTAACTACCATTGCGGGCAGCGTAGGCATGCGCACCAGCTTCGATTGCCCGCCAGTCATTACCACTGGCGATCACGACTGCATCGATCCCATTCATGATCCCTTTATTATGCGTCGTTGCTCGATAAGGATCAAGTTGGGCTAAGCGGCTAGCAGTAGCGATCTTTTGCGCGATCTTTTCTCCCGCTAGCTCGCCTTTAGTCAGCGCAGATACTGGGATCTCACACGTGACTTTTACTAAACAGCGTGTTGCATAATTGGATAAAATACTCAATAAGATCTCTGCATCAAGCTCAGTTTGCAAATAACTCGCACAAGCCTCTAACATCGTATTCAACATGTTAGCGCCCATCGCTTCTTTAACATCAACGATCAGATCAAGAGAGACCAGATCTGGAGCTAAGATCCGTATTCTGATCTCACGGGCACCACCACCGCGGCGAACGATCGACGGATGAGCTTCATTAGCCAATTGAAGTAATTTAGCTTGCATTTGTTCAAGTTGTTGAGCTAATTTAGTGGCATCTTTGACCTGTTCGATAACGATCTGCCCGATCATTAAGCGTTCTTTTAGCTCACTTTTGAACCCTCCACCCCGCTTGACGATCGCTGCTCCATGGCTGGCAGCGGCGATCACCGAGGGCTCTTCCGTCACCATTGGGATCAGATATTCTTTTCCATCAATGACATAATTTAACGCCAAGCCTTCCGGGATCTGATACTGCGTGATAAAGTTTTCGATCATCGTATCACCCAGTGTAAGATCAAGTTTTGGCGCTATCAAAGAATCCACTTCAGCTTGCGTCAATTTTTTTTGTTGTACTAAGATATCCAGCCGTGTCTGGCGATCTTTTTGATAGTATTTGCTAAATCCGTTCATATATATTTCCTCAGATCTCTATTCTGTTATCCGTTAGACCCTTTTAGTTTAAGCATTATCATAAAAAAATACAAGTATCGAAATTCCGCTACAAATAACAAGAGCCCCACCATATATCATGGTAGAGCCCTCATTATTGACTGCATTACTTGCCCTTTATTTAATTATCAGTTAAAGATCGATTCTTTAAAACTCGCAGTCAATGTATTATATTGCGCCATGACTGCAGCCTTGAGCGCATCCACGTTGACTGCTTTTTTCTTGGCTTGGAGCAACTTCGCATCTGCTAATGTAGCTTGGTCCATCAAAGTTTGGAGCTCAGCATATGACGTGATCGTCACTTGTTTTTGGTTATACGTGATCGTGATCGGTCTTAAGCTATCTTTTTTGGCGATCCGTTCATTAAACATTGCCTTTTTAAATTCAGCATAGTTTGCATATTGATCACCCCAGATCTTTTCAAAGATATAAGCATCCGAAAGCTCTCTGTTATCCGCTTTAGCCTGTTTTTGATATTGATTAGAGACATAAGGGATAAAGCCATTTTCCCAACCTTTAGCCGCTAAAAGTTCAAAAGCTGTCTTTCTAAATAGCAATCCCCCTACGCTTCCAGCATCATTTTGCAAGCCCGCATAGATCGGCGCATACATTGAGACTGTAGCATAAATGTTTTTACCATACTTACCACCACTATAGTTCCGAGCCACGACAATATTATTGTCGATCAAACTTTCCCAGCTCGTCAATTTTTGGGCTAGTTCTTCACTTAACGCAGTATCACTCACAATATCTTGTGCAGTTTTAGCATTATAAGTTATCGTTCTTAGATACTGTCGCTTAAGCTCGCTGTTTAGCCCAATTATCGCTTGAGCCTCAGCATGATCTAAAAGATATGTCACATCAAAGACTCCATGCATATATCGCTCTAGATCAGCGCTAGTTTGGATGTCAGTAAAACTCTTGTTCTGTGTCTGTCCCGTTCGATCTGTCCAATCAACCGCTAGATTCAAGGCATAGTTAGCTTGCGTTGGAGACCAAGGACCTTCTAATAATCCCTGAGCAAATGTTTCTGCTCCGATATCTCCACGCCGTCCATGACCATTAAAGTAGATCGCACCATCAAAATTATGGGTCATCTCATGCGTTGCGACTGCGACTCCATAGTCACTGAGCTGTCCATCTACAACAAAATGCACTAAACTCCCAGTTGCATAGGCTCCAGTACCATTTGCTCCGTACAGCTTACCGATCGGGGCAAAGAATTCATAGACCCCTGTGACCGATTTATCCAATTTATTGACCCAGCGATTCTGATAATTTCCAGGCTGTTTAGTATCAATGATCCAATAACCATCCCACATCGGAATGTCGCGCGTCAATAATTGGCCTTTTACATTTTCGGATACGATCCGATACCAAGTATCATAGTAATTTGCCATGATCTGGGCATACTTAGCGACTTTCTGGTCGACTTGATCTTGCATTGCGCGATATTTATCTGGTTCTTTCTTCAATGCTTCATCGATATAACGTTCATAGATCCCAAAAGAGATCGTTGACATCGTCGTAAAGATAAACATATTTCGCTCACTTAAATTGAGCACTGGAAGTAAATAGTTACGATATTCAGCGCGATTTTTGCCTTTCATCCGTTCATAGACCCGAACTTCAGCATCCGGTACTTCCTTTGAAGCTGCCTCATAGACATACGCTTTAGTCGCTGTTTTGAACCACGTATTGTCATCTAACTGTGGAGCAAACAAACGACGATTACGGTCTAAATATGCAACGACATCTTGATCACCTGTCAGTGGGCTAAAGAGTGCTGTATATGTCGCATAGTTATTTTTGACCGCTAATTTGGTTCCCCCTAGCTTAGAAAAGTCACTCAGCCATGACAAAATATCTACTTTCTTACCGTAAAAATCTGGGTAGTAAGCTGCGATCGCATGCAGATCTAGCTCACCGTAATTGATATGATATAGTCGCTCTAGATAAGCCAAGGCTAGTGTCAATTCTAATTTTTTAGCTTCTAACTTCTGCTTGAGATCGGCCCGGATCACTGCAGAAGTTGGATCAACGACAGCCATTGAGGTCGTCAAAGAACTCAATTGTGCTTTGATATCTTTTTTGACTTTGGCAAATGCCCCTTGGAGATACAACTCATTTAGCTGTCCGATCCGTACTTGTTCTACCGCCTCGGCTTCGATCGCAGCTGTTTTTTCAGCCGTCAACACTTCATCTGGATGTACTTTTCGATAATTTTCAAGTGCCGTATTTTTAGCCTTTTTCAAACTATCTTCTGATGGCTGTAACGCTAAACTTGCTGTTGTTTCTGAAGAATAGTAGTTCAATGAGCGGTAAGCAGCAACGACTTCTGTGAGTAATTCCTCCCATGCTCCCCCCAATTGATATGGCGTATAGAGCAGTCCATTAGCGAACTGATACTCACTGATATTGGTTTGTTTATACTCACCTAAGGACTCAAGCGCTACTTGGGTCACCGTTTCATCAGCAAAATGGAGCAACAAGCTCGTCAACTGCCCCGGCTCTCCGACCGAATCGCCCACGACTTTGCCCGCTTTCATTGGTACAACTGCCGTCAATGCTGTCGTATAAAGTTTATCGCTTGGCAAGACTTTATTTCCGTATTTCAAAATAGTATACCGATCATAGAATGGAAGTAACTTTTCCATATTTCTATAAGCTAATTCACGCTCGGCTTGATAATTTGGTAATTGTGAATAATCGATCGTTTGAGTTCCGGCAGCACCTTTCCATATTGGAGCCGTGACTTGCCATTTTTGAATCATTTCTTTGGCAACTGCTTCAGTGATCGCAGTCGGATAATCATTAGCTAGACCGCTTGCGACCTCAGAAACATAGTAAGCCTTTTGATGCGGTGGCCTTTTGAAATCAACATCACCGTGGAAAATATAACCATTTTCCAACTTGACTGCACTTATCGCTTCAACGACCCGCCCGTTTGTCCAAGCACTACCGACCAAACCACCAGCACGTTTTGCCAAGCCATCATTTTTTATCGTCCCAGTAGCATAACTCTTTTCGACCGAGCCACTTGCCAAACGTCCGACTAAGCCCCCAACATTATCATTGGTATCATGGACCTTAGCTGTCAGATAGACATCGGCAAAGCTACGTGCGATCTTAGAATTTTCAGCATAGCCGACTAAGCCTCCACCTTGATCATAAGCATTGCCTGTCAGGGTGATCGTACCAGTAAATGATGACCGTGAGATCTGCGTGTTATTTTTGATCCGCGCTGCTAGCCCACCTGTCGTTTGCGTCGAACGAATATCACCTTTTATATTGACACCACTGATCAAAGCTCCATCTAAGACACGAGCTAAACTACCAGTATCAGCAACATTATCAGTGATCTCAACATTTTAAAATGTGATATTATCTATCGTGGCACCCTTGACCACATTAAACAGCGGTTTATTCAAATTGTAGATCGTATAGGCATTATCAGCCTTACTGCGCAAAGTCCCGCTAAATGTTTCAGTGATATAACTAGCATCTGTATCGGCAAGACCAAGCGCATCCAGATCAGCTGCAAGTATGAAGTCACCCGTTGGATCAGCTTTTATTGCCTTGAGCAACTCGGCAAAATTGGTATATTCATTTGAAACTTCTGTCTTATCGATCAAAAAAGTATGTCCCGCAGAAAAATCACGTTTATCAGCTTGATATGTCACCAATTCTGGCGTTGCGATCGTAGCTTGATACTTAGTTTTGCCCCCGAGCTCGACCTCCTCAAATGAAGCGATCGGCAAATACCAATCTTTTTGTTGAGCCGAAACGATCTTAGCAACATATTTATTAGGATCAGTTGGTAATTCAGCTAAACTAGAGACTAACTCTAGACCACCATTTGCGCCTAATTGATATAAGCCGATATTATTGAAATTTTTTAGCTCAACTTTTTTAGGGGTCAATTCCACCGTGATCGGTTTTAAATTCTCTGTCTGATCACCTTGGCCAATATCATAAGTGTATTCTGTTTCGAGTCGATAATTCGTATTGTAAGCCAGATCAGCAAAAGTCGTCGTTAAAGTAGCCAGATCAACTAATTTTTCAGTTACTTTTTCGTTATCCTTGTACAAACTTACTTTTATAGCCCGCAATTTCTTATCAGGATCAGTTACAGTGTAGCTAACGGTAGCTGTTTTATTATCAACAGCTTCGTCTGCGCTAGTGAGCTCGACTAACGGTTTAGCATATAACTTAGTTCCTTGAGCAACGACCTCATTTACTGGGGCTTTGGTGATTTTACTACTCTTTTCTACACGGGCGAGTTCTTTTCCTTCGGCATCGCGTGTCACTTCATATATGATCGTGCGCTCGCCTGCTTGACCTGCCGTTTTGACGACGGTGGTTCCAATAAAAAGTTCGGGATCATTTTGAAGCTCACTCGTATATGGGATCTCTTCCAACACGACTTCTTCTGTCACCGTTGTTTTGGGTTTAGTCCCACGTACAACCGCTTCAGTCACTGGGGCTTTCGTTATGGTATTGCTTTTTTCTACGCGGCTTAGTTCTTTTCCTTCAGCATCACGTGTCACTTCATACACGAT
>NZ_JBCOAR010000004.1:16412-17327 GCF_040226755.1 Ligilactobacillus sp. RTP31139st1_D10_RTP31139_211217 | reverse complement strand
GGCTTTCGTTATGGTATTGCTTTTTTCTACGCGGCTTAGTTCTTTTCCTTCAGCATCACGTGTCACTTCATACACGATTGTACGCTCGCCTGCTTGGCCTGCTGTCCGTACGCTGGTCGTGCCTTCAAGCAATTCTGGATCATTTTGAAACTCACTCGTATATGGGATCTCTTCCAACACAACTTCTTCTGTCACTGTTGTTTTGGGCTTGGTACCACGTACGACCACTTCCGTTACGGGCGCTTTCGTTATGGTATTGCTTTTTTCTACGCGGCTTAGTTCTTTTCCTTCAGCATCACGTGTCACTTCATACACGATCGTGCGCTCGCCTGCTTGGCCTGCTGTCCGTACGCTGGTCGTGCCTTCAAGCAATTCTGGATCATTTTGAAGCTCACTCGTATATGGGATCTCTTCCAACACAACTTCTTCTGTCACTGTTGTTTTGGGCTTAGTTCCACGTGCGATCACTTCGGTTACTGGGGCTTTCGTTATGGTATTGCTTTTTTCTACGCGGCTTAGTTCTTTTCCTTCAGCATCACATGTTACTTCATACACGATCGTGCGCTCGCCTGTTTGGCCTGCTGTCCGTACGCTAGTTGTGCCTTTAAGCAATTCTGGATCATTTTGGATCTCACTCGTATATGGGATCTCTTCCAACACGACTTCTTCTGTCACTGTTGTTTTTGGCTTAGTACCACGTACGACCACTTCCGTTACGGGCGCTTTTGTTATCGTGTTGCTCTTTTCTACGCGGCTTAGTTCTTTACCAGTGGCATCACGCGTTACTTCATACACGATCGTGCGCTCGCCCGCTTGACCTGCTGTCCGTACGCTTGTTGTGCCTTCCAGTAATTCTGGATCATCTACATATTGCGTTTCATATCCTACTGGCTCGGTCTTCATTTCTTCGCTCAC
>NZ_JBCOAR010000004.1:0-16313 GCF_040226755.1 Ligilactobacillus sp. RTP31139st1_D10_RTP31139_211217 | reverse complement strand
CCGTTACTTTTGGCTCTTCAGGAACTTCGACTTTTGTGCCACGTGCGATCACTTCGGTTACGGGCGCCTTCGTTATCGTGTTACTCTTTTCTACGCGATTCAGTTCTTTTCCTTCAGCATCACGCGTCACTTCATACACGATCGTGCGCTTGCCCGCTTGACCTGCTGTCTGTACGCTTGTTGTGCCTTCCAGTAATTCTGGATCATCTACATACTGCGTTTCATATCCTACTGGCTCGGTCTTCATTTCTTCGCTCACCGTTACTTTTGGCTCTTCAGGAACTTCGACTTTTGTGCCACGTGCGATCACTTCGGTTACGGGCGCCTTCGTTATCATGTTACTCTTTTCTACGCGATTCAGTTCTTTTCCTTCAGCATCACGCGTTACTTCATACACGATCGTGCGCTCGCCTGCTTGGCCTGGCGTCCGTACGTTTGTTGTACCTTCAAGCAATTCTGGATCATCTACATATTGCGTCTCATATTCTACTGGCTCGACTTTGGTTTCTTCAACCACAGTTGGGATCGATCCTTCTTGAATTTCTGGTTTAGTCACTTCAATTGCTGCTGAGCCAGTATTCGGTGTTTTATCACTATTGGGAACTACTTTTTCTGTAACTGGTCGTGTAGTCGGTACTGACTCTCCAGGGTGCTTGATATCACTAACTAAAATATAACCAATATATTGATAGCCAGCATGTTGAGTCGATATTTCTGGTGAATTTTCATCTTCCGCTACTAAGCAAGCTCGATCATAACTGCTTAGCTCGGCAAAATTTGGACTAGCACTAGCCACTGAACTTCCTACTCCTACAACCGTCGAAGCCACAATGATAGCTGTCAAAAAGCGATATTTACGTGCTCGTTTTGGCAGTACTCCTAGCCCCATGATCAGTGCTGTAGCTCCAAACAACCCTAATTCCCAAGGCATTTCAAGTTCGCCCGTTTGTGGTAAATTCTGCGTTGCCACCGGGCGATAAACTAGATAATAGACTTGGTCACTACCAACTTTAGTCTTAGGTGGATTATCATAAATAACTTTTGCCCTTTGTTCTGAAGTTAAACTATTCTCAGTTACATGCTGGAATTTGATCTGATACTGTTCTTTTTTCTTTGTTCCGATATGAGTACCAGCTATCTCATCCCCTTGGATAACTGCGGGAGTCCCGAAAACAAACATTGTCCCAACTAAAACAGAAAATACTCCCTGTGAGAATTTTCTGATCGCAAATCGCTGTTTTTGTTCCCCCATCTGCCACTTCGAGCGGTTTGACTTAGCCATAATTTTCTCCCTTCACAATTCACACCATAAATTGCTACAAAACTTAAGTTAAAATAATTAAATTTTTCTAAAATTCTTCCATCCTGCTGTTAAATTACCATATATCAGAATGTTTCAGCAAGTTTTTGAGCCAGCTTTACCTTAATATGTTTTAGACGCTGCCATTCTGTTATAATATTAAGCATGAACACTAGGAATTTTTAAAAAACATGAGGTGACACCGATGTCAAAGCAAAAAAAATTCTATCTCCTGCTGCTTAGTACTTTTTTAGGTTTATTTTGTTTAAACTTTAAGTCAACTACAGTAGCTGCTCGTACTTCTTTTACCATGGGGATCTTAGAAAATGATAAGCCATATAGCTACAAAAATGGGCAAAACTGGCATGGCTTTTCTATCGAATTAGCCCATCAATTAGAAGAAGTGACCGACACTAAGATAAACTTCCAAGCGTATTCGAGCCAAGAAAAAATGCAAACGGCTTTAAAAAACGGGCAGATCGACTTCATCTTGGGTGATAAAGCTAATTTTTCTAAGAGTTATCAAAGTACCAAAGCTTTCCTCTATCCCAAAAATGTCCTCTTTACCCGCCAAGATGCTAAAACAAAAAAACTCGATAAAATGTTGCATAAAAAAGTGGGGCTGCTAGAAAGTGGCCAACAACAAGCTCTCCTAAAAGAGCTCGATTTAAAGCCCGTCGTCTTCGCTGATCCAGCAGAACTGCTGGCAGCCCTTGAAAAATCACAAATATCAGCGGGCATCCTAAACGACTACAACTACTATGCCCTCTTAAAAGCTGAGCCCACATTAGCTAAGGCTCCGGTCAAGGCGACTAAGGCCGAAGAAAATGCTGTTTTACACCGCATTTCAGATCCAAACGTCTTAGCATCATCTTTGAGTTTGATCACCCACAATCATCCCAAGATAAATGAAACTTTAACAAAAGGCATCGACGAGTTGCGCTCTACCGAAAAGATCGCTGAGCTCTCGCAAAAATATTTCACCAAGGATCTGACCTTAAATTAAAAAAGCGATCCACTGCCATGAATTTCATAATAGTGGATCGTTTTTTATTTTTGTAACATTGAGTACAAGACACCTTCACGTACGCCACTTTCTGAAAAGATGACTTCAGAGATCTGTAAGTATTCCAATAAAAAGGCAACTGGCGTCAGGCCACTTATGATGATATCTGCTCGAGGCGCCTCACTTCCCAAAACAGCTTTTCTTTGCATCATATCTTTACCGAGCCAATCGGTATATGTCTCTAAAAACATATACGCAGATAATTTCAACCCATGGATCTGATCAAGTTCATCTTTACCTGACCGCAATAACTCTTGGCGAGCAACGGTGCGGTTGGCGCCACCTAGTAAGACTAGTGGTAAGCCTTCCCCTTCCTTTAACCAAGGAAGCTGATGGAACTTATAATTTAAAAAGCGGGCAAAAGAAAAAAGGTCGCGAGCACTGATCTTATCAGTCGCATGAAATTTCTCAGTCAAACTGACCGCCCCATAAGGAATGCTGATATAATTCACAGCTTTTCGATCTTTAACTACAACTAGTTCAAAGCTACCGCCACCCATATCACAGATCACACAATCTTTGACAGTCAAAGTATTGACCACTGCTAAATAATCATAGTAGGCTTCTGAACTTCCTGAGAGCACTTCAACATCAACATCAGTAACTTCTTTGACTTGTTGTAAAAATTCATTTTGGTTTTGCGCCTCACGCACGGCAGCTGTGGCGATCCCGCGAACTGACACGTTAGGCAGATCGCGATAAAGTTTTTTAAATTTCAACAATGCAGCTAAGGTCCGCTGAATAGCCTGAGGTTGCAAGATCTTTTGACCATCGCTTTGCCCCATTCCTTCGACTAAACGCGTCATCTCTTTGGCTCGTTTGATCTCTTTGAAACTACCATCAGGCGCGATCTGCGTGATCGACATGCGCGTCGAATTAGACCCAAAATCAAGCATCACTAAATTTTTCAAATTCCACACCTCGACTTATTTAAGTACCTTTATCTTATCACATTTTTCTCAGAAATCATTAATATAAATGTCGTTTCCACAAAAAAAGACTGACATCTGCCAGTCTTTTATATTAATCAAAATAGTTGACGCCAATAGCAGCCCGTACTTCAGCTAAAGTTTGTTCTGCTACCGCATTTGCTTTTTGACTACCTTCTTTTAGCATTGTGTAAACACTAGGGATATCCTTAGCAAATTCTTCTCGGCGTTGTCTGATCGGTCCTAATTGAGCTTCAAGCACTTCGTTTAAGTAACGCTTGATCTTCACATCCCCAAGGCCACCAGCTTGGTAGTGTTCTTTTAATTCAGCCACTTTTTGTTTGTCGGGATCAAAGATATCCAAATACGTAAAGACCATGTTGCCTTCGATCTGACCAGGATCTTCAATGTGGATATGGTTAGGATCGGTATACATTGACATTACTTTTTTGCGTAAAGTATCGGCATCATCGGCTAAGTAGATCGCATTGCCTAAAGATTTACTCATCTTCGCATTGCCATCAAGCCCTGGCAAACGACCAGATCCTTTAGGTGGAAAGACACCCTGTGGTTCGACTAAAACTTCTTTGCCATAGATCGAGTTAAAACTACGTACGATCTCACGCGTTTGTTCCAACATTGGTTCTTGGTCATCACCTACTGGGACCAAATTAGCCTTAAACGCAGTAATATCAGCTGCTTGACTCACAGGATAAGTGAAAAAGCCAGCTGGGATCGAACGTTCAAAATTCTTTTGGGCGATCTCAGTCTTGACAGTCGGATTGCGTTCTAAACGTGAAACAGTAACTAAATTCAAATAATATAGATTTAGTTCTGCTAAAGCCGGGATCTGTGATTGCACAAAGATCGTTGATTTAGTGGGGTCGATCCCCACAGCCAAATAATCCAACGCAACTTCGATCAATGAATTTTTGATCTTTTCTGGATCGCGGGCATTATCCGTCAATGCCTGTTGATCAGCGATCATGATAAAGGTGTCATATTTACCCGTATTTTGCATTTCGACCCGATTTTTTAACGAACCGATATAGTGTCCGATGTGCAATTTACCTGTGGGACGATCACCAGTCAAAATAATATCTTTTGCCATAATATTTTCCTTCCCTAACTTGAGCGTTTAAACAGGTCAGATACTAAAAAAACGCCCTAATACCATAAAGATATTAGGACGAGTTACCGTGGTGCCACCTAACTTGCAAAATGCCGCTCAATTACTTATCTAGTTGTCTTCTCGCGGCATCCAATTCATAAAGTCGTGCATCTTCTCAGCTAATCGATGCCTCTCTGTTAGGTGACTCACTACTATTTACCGTTCAGCGAAGTTTAACTTTATTGTAGTTGATGTTAGTGTCGCTGTAAAGTAGTAAATTTTCGTAACATGTGACCTCATTTTAAATATATCAATTTTTCACCTTAAGTAAAACTAATAGCTACCAGCAGGTTCCCATCTGTATTATAATGTAGGTAAAAATTTCGGAAAAAGAGGTGAGCTGATCATGCGTGATGTTAATAAACATCTTAAGCGCGAATATGAAGACTGGGAAAAAGTTCAAGCCAAAGAATTGACTAAACTAAATGCAGCTATGCGCCATTTATCACTCAATGTCTTTGCCTATCTTTTGATCTCGATCATCGAATGGATCTTAGCCTCGATGAGTCACTCACAAACTTTACGGGCGGATGCATTCAACAACTTATCTGGGATCATTTCGACTTCACTATTGATGATCGGGATCCACATTGCCCGTGACATCGATGATGATGACATTGCCGGGGTCGTTCCCTTGCCTAAACTTTCTTTGCACAAAACTGGAAATGATCAACGGATCCAATTTACCCGCTTTCGCTATGAGACGATCTTTACCCTCGTCACAGGGATCGTAATGATCGCTATCTCATTGAGCGTTATTTTCCAGGGGATATCCGGGCTATTTTCACCTGATAAACGAGTCGTACCGCAGCCGATTGCTTTAGTCGGAGCTGGGATCGCTAGTGTTATCATGTTACTTGTCTGGTATAATAATAAAAAATGGGGGCATCGCTTACAAAATGCCTCATTGATTGCCTCAGCTCAAGATAGTTTGAGCGATGCCTTGACGAGTTTAGGCACACTGATCTCGATCGCTGGTGCTCTCCTATTTAAGATCAATTGGCTTGATGGTGCAGCCAGTATTCTAGTCGGTTGTTTTATCTTATATTCCGGCGCACGGATCTTCATGGAGAGCAGTTTGAATCTCGCCGATTACTTTGATCCTAAGGCAGAAAATACCTTCCGTATGGCGATCAAAAGTATCAAAGGTGTCACCGAAGTCGATGAATTGAAAGCCCACTACAATGGTAATCTAGTTACCGTTGATGTTGTGATCATCGTCAATGCTAACATGAATGTCTTAGAGAGCTATCACTTAGCCGAATACATCGAAGACATGATGCGCCGTAAATTTGGGGTGATCGATACCGATGTTTCATTTATCCCTGATACAAACACGATCACTGCTAAAACTACCAAAAATCTAACCCCAAGAAAAAGACGTCCTAAATAAGGTAACTCTAGGACGTATATCTATAGAAAGTTGAGGTCTTATTATGCAAACAGAAACAGCAATTTTTGCCGGTGGATGCTTCTGGTGTATGGTCAAACCATTCGATACCTATCCAGGCATCAAAAAAGTTATTTCCGGTTATACAGGTGGACATACCATTGATCCGACCTATGAAGAAGTCAAAACCCAAACAACAGGCCATACCGAAGCCGTTTTGATCGAATTTGATCCAAGCGTAGTTTCATATGAACAACTGGTTGAGATCTATTGGAATCAAACTGACCCAACTGATGCGATGGGACAGTTCCAAGATCGCGGTGATAGCTACCGTCCCGTTATCTTCGTCAAAGACGACACCCAGCGTGAGATCGCCGAAAGATCACGAACAGCGCTAGCAAATAGTGGACGGTTCGACAAGCCGATCGTGACCCAGATCGAAGATGCTAAACCTTTTTATCCCGCTGAAGAATATCATCAAGATTTTTACAAAAAAGATCCAGCACGCTTTGAGTTAGAAGAAGCTGGTGGTCGCCAAGCTTTTATCGAAAAATATTGGAAATGACTAGATCCGAGTTTACCTATTGGGTGGACTCGGATTTTTTATTAAAGATTTTTTATCTTTTTCACTAAAAAATCACTTACGAAGGGCTAACTTACTTTGCTATGATAATCACTGTTTTCGCTTTATAAGAGAAAGGATCGATCAATTGGAAACAACAAGTAAACAAGCACGTGTCCAGGTAGAACGCCCCATGCTAGCAATGATCGGCGTTTTAGTCGGGGCTTTTGTGGGGATGTTTTCAGAAACTTCTTTAAACATTGCTTTGCCCCAACTCATTCGTGCCTTAAATATTTCAACCGCTAGTGCTCAATGGCTCGTCACAGGCTATATGTTAGTGATCGGGATCGTTTTGCCCTTTTCAAGCTTATTGACTAAATGGTTTTCTACCCGTCAATTAGTGATCTTTGGATTGAGTGATTTTCTTTTAGGTGCTATTATTTCAGCCCTTGCTGCTTTAGCTACTTTACTTTTGACTTTCGGTGAAAATATCGATCCAAGTGCTAAAGCAGCTACAGCCTTTACGACTGGGGTCCATTATGGGATCTACTTTACCATTGCATTAATTATTTTAGGTTTAATTATTTCACTTGGTTTGCGTAAAAAAGAAAAATAACCACAAAAAGTGGAGCGCCCAACATTTCTAAGGGAGCCCCACTTTAGTTTTACCTTAAAATATCGATCAAATTCTTATTAGCTGCTTGACGGGCTGGTAAGAGTCCAAAAATGATCCCAACTGCTGTCGAGACCCCAAATGCCAATAAAAATGAATTGAAGGTCACCACAGCTGTGATATCGCCTGGTATAAATTTGGCGATCGCATGCGCAAAAAGCCAGCCAAAGCCAAAACCGATCAAGCCACCACTGACAGTCAACATGATCGCTTCCAGCAGAAACTGGAATAAGATATTGCTTGGTGTGGCTCCGATCGCTAACCTGATCCCGATCTCTTGCGTACGCTCAGAAACTGAGATATACATCATATTCATGACCCCGATCCCAGCGATAAACAACGAGATCCCGGCGATCGCACTGATGAAAAGAGTCAAGGTATCCATCGTCTTAGAAAGTTGTTCTAGCATACTTCCCAGATCCAAGAAAGCATACTCACCTTGATCTTTAGCAGTCGCATTCTTTTTCAAATAATCAACAACTTTATTAGTTACTTCAGAAGCATTTTCTCCCTTGGCGATCGTCAACTTCAAAGTATTTCCCTGTGTCTTACTTATTCCATTAGCAAAGTAAACATCTTTAGGGACGATCACATCCCCTGAAGTTGGATCATTTATATCAGCTAACTGATTTTGACGATAGATCCCAGCGACGACATAATTGGTGTTATTGATAAAGACAGGCGTACCGATCGCACTTTTAATATCCTTATATTCACGTTTAGCTAACTCCTTAGTGATCAATACTTGAGGTCTAGCTTGTAAGAAAGTCTGCTGTGTAAAATTCTTACCTTCTACGATCAATGAATCAGCGATCGGCTTAGTCGTTACGCCCAACGAGACCGTTGTATCAGCATCATTGCCAAATTGAGCATAGCTTTGAATACCGGCCTTTTTAGTATCGAGCTGAGCTTTTTGGACTTTGCCCGAGAAGTTTTGTTCGATCGCTAAAATATCATTTTGCTTAAAGCCGACCGCCTTTGGATCAGTCGACATAAACTCGATCGTTGTTGTCTGTTCCCCACTACCAGTTAGCTTAAAATTATTGATCAGCTTCTTTTTGACCCCATTTCCTAGGGCAATGATCGTGATCACCGCTGCGATCCCGATAATGATCCCGATCATCGTCAAAAAACTACGCTTGGGATTGACTTTTAACGATTGCCACGCTGTTTTCAGTAATTCGATAAACTTCATTAGCTTCTCCCCTTTGCCTTATGCTCTGTATCTTCTGTCAAACGTCCATCTAAAATATGTACCAGACGATCAGCTTGAGCTCCCACATTCGGATCATGGGTCACGATAATGATCGTTGTATCGTTATCGTGGTTCAGTTGTTTGAATAAAGCCATGATCTCCTTAGACGTTTCACTGTCTAAAGCACCAGTCGGCTCATCTGCGATCAAAAATTTAGGCTTGGTCACGATAGCCCGGGCGATCGATACTCGCTGTTGCTGGCCCCCTGAAAGATTTTTAGGTAATTGGTCTTCATAGCCTGCCAAACCTACCGCCTTTAAAACTTCACGGACACACTCCTTGATATATGCTCGTTTTTGCCCCGCATATAATAAAGGCAATCCGACATTTTCTGCGATCGAAACATTTTGGATCAACTTGAAGTTTTGAAAGACAAAACCCACATTTTGATTTCGTAAACTAGAAAACTGAGCCCGCGTATATTCATGGATCGGATGTTCATAGTAGAAATAAGTTCCTTCAAATTGGTCATCCAAAAAGCCAATGATATTGATCAAAGTCGATTTCCCCGAACCTGATTGGCCCATGATCGCCAAAAATTCACCTTGAGCGATCGTTAAATTGATATCATGGAGCACATGATAGCTGTTTGGACCTTGAACATATGACTTATTGATATTTTTTAGCTCAATCATTGATCTCAACTGTTTTTCCATCTTTTAACCCCTTATCTGGATCAACAATGACCCGTTGGCCTTTATTCAATCCACTCTTAACGATAAAACTTCCATTAGATTTTGTTCCAGTAACTGCGACCCGTTTAGCTTTACCAGCTTCCACGACATAGACATGACCAGCTTTGACACTAGACTGTGGAATTTGCACTCCTGTTTGGGTGATCATTACATTGAGTGTTTGACCTGCCATAAATTTCGTACCGTCTAACGGAGCTGTTAATTCATATTTAGAATCGTTGGCCTTACTATTTTGTGCTGGTGTATTGGCTAAATAACCTAAATTGGTCGTTTGCTCATGCTTAGTTGCTAAGGCTGTCACCTTGAGCTCCTGACCGACTTTAACTTTCGGATAATCATATTCTGAAAGTTGGGTACTCAACTGGAGATCATCTGAAGATAACGTCACACTTGGTTGCCCAGTTTTATCATATTCAACGGTTACCGTGCCCGCAAATGGTGCAGTCACAGTTCCATTGACGCGCCCATTAAGTGTATTTAGTTTATTTTGCGCATCGGTCACTTCCCCACGGGCGTCTTCGAGTTGGTTACGTGCAGTCGTTACTTGGGTCTGCATTTCAGTATAACCTTCATCCTCGCGACTCAGTTGAGCTAACTGTCTTTGTGCTTGTTCGACCGCTTGTTGTTGTTGATTGACTTGTCGTTGCGCTTTAGCCAAAGCTTGGCGGGCCTCCGTTGCTTGTTCCTCATAGGATTCGCTAAAAGTCGTCATCACCGCTTGACCTTGCTCCACATGGTCGCCATTCTGAACGGTCACACTTTGCGCTTTGCCTGAAGTTGGTGCTAAAACTTGAGTTCTAACGGCTTCAACTTTCCCCGAATAAGTCAATGGAGCTGCCTGACTGACCTTGACCGTTGCATATTTCTTATTTTCAGCGGCAGGCGTACTTTTTTTCAATGTACCATAAACTAAGTTTCCCACCATCACTAAGACGACTACCCCCAATAGGATCTGCCACCATTTGAATCTTTTTTGTTTCATAAAAACTCTCCTTAACTATTTTTTACAAGTATACCCAGCAACCAAAAATCTTACAACCAGTTTCATTGTAAATAATTTTGAGCCTGCTAAAAAGCTTTTGAGCATAATTGGTCATTTTTGTCACATATCTGCACTAGATCCATGTTATAATAACCTGATTGCTTCTAAATTTTAGTAATTACTGAATTTAGGAGCTTTTTGCACGTTTCATACAGAAAGGATGATTTGCTTGGACAATGCAAAAAAAGCCGAACAAGCTCATGTTGATCACGTCGAAGAAGAGATCACGCGCCAACTCACGCTAAATGAACAAGAGTATCAAAAAGCTCAACTTGAAACTTCACTGGTCGAAAAAAATTACGGACAAAATGCCAAGATCAATACTTTCGAAGTCGATGATCAAATGGAGACCAATGCCGAAGTTCAACAACAAAAGCAACTGGTCGCCAAAAACTTAGAAAACGAAAAGATCTTAGCCAAACAAGTCAAGACCTTAAAGCAACTCAAAAACTCGCCTTACTTTGGGCGGATCGATATCCTTGATCCAGGTGAAAAAACTCCCGAGACCCTTTATATTGGGACCGCATCCCTTGTAGATGAACACCAAAACTTTTTGATCTATGACTGGCGAGCTCCGATCTCCTCGATCTATTACAATGGGACTTTAGGAAAAGTTACTTACGAAACACCGATGGGCGAATTGGAGACGACCTTACAAAAGAAACGCCAATTTACGATCGTTGAAGGACAGATCAAAAATATGTTTGACACTAATGAAACAGTCGGTGATGAAATGCTCCAACAAGTTTTAGGTGAACATAACGATGAATATATGAAAAATATCGTAGCAACGATCCAAAAAGAACAAAACGATATCATCCGTGATACCAAACATGAATTATTACTAGTTCAAGGGGTGGCGGGCTCAGGAAAGACCTCAGCCATCTTACAACGGATCGCCTTTTTGCTCTATCATAGTCGTGATAAACTCTCAGCCGATCAGATCGTCTTATTTTCACCTAATTTGCTCTTCAGTCACTATATCTCTGAAGTTTTGCCAAGTTTAGGCGAGCGTAATATGCGTCAAGTAACACTAGCTGAATTTTTAGCGCAACGTTTCCAAGGCTTAAAGGTCGAAACTCTCTTTGATCGCTATGAAAAGCAACGCACCCTTACAACTACCCAAAAAAAGATCCGTGCTAAAAAAGAAGAAGCTAGCTTTATGGAAATAGTCCAAAAATATCTCGAGCACCTAACTCCAGCTGAACTCTGCTTCAGTGACATCACTTTAGATGGTGGACAAGTCTTCTTCTCCAAAGCAGAGATCACCGAGATCTACCAAGGGCTCCCCTTGAAGATGAAGCCAGCTCAACGCTTCCATGAGACCAAAAACATCTTGATCAAGCGCCTCAACCGGCGGATAAAGCAAGAAGCCAAAGCCAACTGGGTCTTAGAAAAAATCGATAATTTAGATGACCGTCAATACTATGACTTATTGGGTACTAAGACACGTGGGCGTTTCCAAGCCGTTGATGATGAGATCGATCATTTAGCACGTAAGATCGTTGAACGAAAATTTGCGATCGTCTATGATGCGCTCTATAACGATTATTTCTTAGATATTTATGCGCAATACCAACACTTTTTAGCCCAAACTTTACCTGAAAGTGTCGCTGAATTCAGCGAGCGCCTGGAATTTCATCAGATCGCGTTGGAAGACTGTGCACCACTGCTTTACCTACGCGATCTTTTGACAGGGAGAGGGCAAAATCAAGGGATCGTACATCTTTTTGTCGATGAGATGCAAGACTATACTTTGCCACAACTGATCTATCTTAAACACTGTTTCCCTCAAGCCAAATTGACTCTACTAGGTGATAGTGAACAAGCCCTCTTCAATCCGCTCCAAACACCGCAAGCACTGCTGAATTCACTTAAAAAAAATCTCAAGCCGCGTTCGAGTCACGTAGTTTCGTTAAATACGAGTTATCGTTCGACCGCACAGATCACCGACTTTATGAAGGCTTTATTGCCTGATGGAGCTACGATCAACTCATTTACGCGGGATGGCAAATTACCCCAGATCATCGCTTCACCCGATCAAGCAACTGGACTGATAGCCTTGAACAAAGCCCTACACCAACAGCTTACGACAAATGATACCGTGGCATTGATCACTAAAGACCTTGCGCAAGCCCAAACACTTTACCAACAGCTTCACCGTGAATTTTCGCCAACTCTGATCGGTGATCAAGATCGGGCTTTACCAAAAGGAGTCGTTATCTTGCCGATCTATCTCGCTAAAGGTCTTGAATTTGATGCTGTTATCGCTTATGATATCTCAAAGGAAAACTACCCCCTATCTGACCTGGGGATCTTGTATACGATCTGTTCACGTGCGATGCATGAATTGACCTTGATAACGATCGGTGAACCTTCACCGCTTTTGCGGCAACTTTCACCTAAGCTTTATACACTTAAAACTGAATTAGTGCTTAAGTAGCAAAAATTTTTTAATTTTATTCCTTTTTTGCTTGCACAAAATTACTCAATCATATATACTAATTTATGTATTGAGTGATGCCATTTTAGCTCAGCAGGTAGAGCACCACCATGGTAAGGTGGGGGTCACCGGTTCAAGTCCGGTAAGTGGCTGACGTTAAAGACCCGTAAATTAAAATTTACGGGTCTTTTTTTAATAATTTTTCTTATTTAACTCCAGTGTTGGTGCTTGTCTCGGACTAGCATCTGTTATATTCAAGCTATCAAACATATTGGAGTGATCACAATGGAAAATGATTTAGAACTGACCAATTTATTATTTCAACTAAAAACTTTTGCCGACAGCTTAGCCTTGCAACTATTGGTCAAAAAATACCAGCCAATGATCTTAAGCTTGATCGGTCATTTTCACTTACAATTTTTAGATACTGATGACCTCCTGCAAGAGGCGCGTATCATTTGTTATCAAACAGCTTGTTCCTTTGATCCCACTAAAGCCAACATTACTTTTGGTGCTTACTTTAAACTCAGCCTCTGTAATCACTTTCGTTCGCTCTTGCGGCGTGAAAATGCCCAGAAACGGCTGCTTGAAAAACAGGTCATTTCCCTTGAAGCATTGCTTTATGAAAAAGGCGATGTTTTGCCGATGACGCCCTGTGATCTTGAATTAAGGATCGAACTTGAATTACTTTTGCAGAAGTTGCCGACCTTACTCACCCCTTTGGAATATCAAGTTTTTTGTGCTTATCTTCATTACCAAAAAGCGTCTCTTGTTGCCCAAAAACTCGAGTTAAGTCAAGCCCAGATCAATAATGCTATGCAACGCTACCACCATAAACTAGCCCGCTGGTATCAAAAAAATGGTCAGTCTCCTATTTAGAATAGGACACTAACCATCTGGATTATTTAATTTTTAGTAACAAATGATATATCCTGGGAAGAAATTCATCCCGTGATGGTGTTTACCATAACAATCTTTTTTAGGTACTTTTGGTTTATGGCAATGTTTCGGATAATTCAATGGTGGACAGTAACGATTGATCAAGGTCACTTGGTTTTCACCTGTGTTTACTTGGTGGGTAAGATACCCTTTGATCTGTGTGACTTCTACAACTTGATATTTGATGGCTTTACCATTTTGTTTTGCTGGCAGATCTTTCCATGTGTATTGCCAGTTGTTCTTAGCGCTAAGTTCAACTTTACCACCGTAGATCTGACCGTTAGCATAAAGCTGTACTTGGACAGATTTAGGACGAGCGCATGCGTAGTTATTGTTGTCTTGCCAGATCTTTTTGACTTCAAACTTAGTTGTCGCTGGTTGATAGCTATTGATCAGATCGTAGCCATTGACCTTTGTTTGGTAGTCTTCGACTGGTTCTTCGGTAATAGCATAATTGATCTTCTTACCTAAATAATATTCAGGAACATTTTTAAAGCTATATTGCCAGTTATTTTTAGCTGTTACGACCTTACTTTGAACTTTGTGACCGTTAGCGATCAAATTGACGACGATCTTTTCGGGACGTTTACCATCTTGGTTATTTTTATCTTCCCAAGTCTTTTTCCCTGAAATATCGATCATTTTAGCTTTATTGACGACATGTTTGAGTAATGGGGCTCCCATCACGAATTCAGTCGCTTTGATCTTGAGTTTTTCATCAGTAGCTTGATAGCCTTCAGGTGCCTTAGTTTCAACTAAGGTGTAGTTATCACGCAATAAACCTGTGATCTGGGCAGTACCATCAGCACCAGTCGTCACAGTCTGAACACGTTCTCCAGTTGAATCCCGGATCACATCAAAAACAGCGCCAGAAAGTGGTTCACCTAATTGATTTTCTTTATGAACTTTGAGCGTGTAAGTGTGACCCGTTGCATTCCCGCTGGAAGTTTGATAGACAACATTAGCTGTATATTCGATCGGTTCTAAGTTATCAGCCGTCATTTGTGCTTTGTTGCTAAAAGCTTCGCCAGGTACTGGATCATGGGCTACTTCAACTTGATAAACGATCAAATAGCCTTCGCCATTGATATCACCTAAGTCAATGTCAAAGCTTCTTTGATCAGCTGCCACATTGACTTTATATTGCGAGGTCACATCAACTTCATTAGCCAAGAAAAAGCCATTACTACTGTTTCCAGTTTGAGTTAATTTCCAATCACCCTTCTTGATCGTAAAGCTACCAGCTTTATATTTCAAGCCAGCTGAAACCAACGTATCCTTGATCTTAACATTTTGGTAATCTTTCTTACCGCCGTTGACCCGGATCGCATATTGGATCACTTTGCCTTTTCCATCTATAAACCATGTAGACTTAGAAAATGCTTCGGTAGAATCATCATGTCGGTTTTCATAATCGATCTCGCCTAAAGGTTTGACTTGACCATCAACATCAAGTGTCAACATGAGCTTTTTACTTTCTTTAACGACCTTAGTATCAACGCGTAAAGCCAAGGTGAGCGTTCCAGTGATATCGGAATGCTTTTCCACAAAGTCAGTATAGACCATCTTGATCTGCTTGTTAGCTGCATCGATCTTTGCGTGAGCTACAACATTTCCTTGTGTATCCTTGATCTCAAAATTAGTATTGCGTACCGAACGTAACTCAGCTGGCAATTGGATGAGCGAATAATCGCCTTCTTTGACTTGATTATTAGGCAAGGTAAAACCCATTTTTAAGGTCAAGTCAGTGTATTGGTCGATCTTTGTTACTGCTTTTCCATCAGCTGTTAACGACAATTGTTTCACATCAGCAATAACTTTGGTCGGCGCCCGTGGATTGATCTCAGACACCGCTTCTTTTTGGACTACCTGTGTATTTGTTTCAGGTCGAGCAGTATTATCAGCAGATGTTGTTGTTTTCTGCGCTACCTCCTGCTCTTGGGCAGCTTGTTCTTTGGTGGTAACTACACTAGTCGCTTGTTGCTCACTTTGAATGTCATCTGCAACTGCTACTAGTGGTATCGTAAAGAACGCACCAATGAACGCTAGTAACACCAAGTAAACACTCATTTTTCTTCTCATTTTTATTCCCTCCAAAAACACCCGAAATGTTCAATAAAGTTTTAAATACCTAATATCGGTCATGCACTACTAACAATTAAATAATACCACATTTTTTTAATTTGTACATAATTATTTTTTAATGTATATTCAACTTAAATACACACATTTACATAAAAGTTATTAATAATAAATACATTTATTTTTATGCTCTATAATTGCTAGTGATATCAATATTTCACAACTTATTCGAACGCAATTGACCAAAAAAGTTCACTGCGAATTTAGGCTAAGTCTTATCCAGCTAATTTTAGTCTTCTACACTACAAAAAGACGATCGCAACTAGCCTCTATGAGCCAGATACGATCATCTTTATGCATTCATATGTATTCCAGTTGCACATAAATAACCTTACTGAAATATTCCCCTTTTTTACCCGACATATGCCTTACAACACTTGAGAAATAGCAGAAAAAAAGCCGCAACCAGTTAAAAACTGATCACGACTTTGGACGCGTAGCAACTTCCTACCCTCGCAAGGGGCGATCCCCTAACTACTATCGGCGTTATAAAGCTTAACTTCTGTGTTCGAAATGGAAACAGGTGTGACCTTTATGCGATCATCACTACACTAAGCGGAAGACGGGATTCGAACCCGCGACCCCCACCATGGCAAGGTGGTGTTCTACCACTGAACTACTTCCGCAAAAACGCGTGGCAACTTCCTACCCTCGCAAGGGGCGATCCCCTAACTACTATCGGCGTTACAAAGCTTAACTTCTGTGT
>NZ_JBCOAR010000003.1:177140-187955 GCF_040226755.1 Ligilactobacillus sp. RTP31139st1_D10_RTP31139_211217 | reverse complement strand
TGACCCCTTCATGATAGATCTCGATCAAACGTTCCACTGTTTTAAATTCATCTTCAACTTTTTGAGCAGATGTATAGTTAATGTCGACTACGCTGTCAGGACTCTCAGGATCAACAGTCAATGCTTCTACCCTATCTTGGCTTGCAGTATAATTTTCCAATTGTTCGATATCTACTGCTGCAAAAGTATGCTCGGCTTGATTCCAAGTACCAGTTTGAATGATCTGTCCTGTCTGTTTATCAACGATGTTCGTTCGGGTAAAGGTGAACTCTTGTGGGATCTCCTTGAAAACGACCCCATCTTTAGCTAAACGAATCACACGTTTAACAGTCTTTTGTTCCGTTTGTTCTTCAGTCGTTGCTGTATAGTTGACATTAATTACTTGATCAGCCGAATCTCCAGTTACTGTAGTATTTTCGATCTTAGTTTGATCAGCCGTATAACCTGCGATCTCTGGTACATCCACCGCATCGAAATAATTCTCGATACGATGTGTTGTCGTATCACGCCACTGTGTACTTGCGATCAATTCATTCGTTCCAAGATTCCAAATGTTATAGCGATAAAAGTCTGCACTTTGAGTAATGGAATCGATCAGCTTTCCATCTTGAAAGAAATTGATCGTTCGCTTAACATTCTTGCATTCACGGATCTTGTGTTCATTTATGCTCTTATCTTCAGTTGGTTCAACATTTTCTACATTAGCTTCCGTCGTATTGTTGAGCTCGTCGGCTGAAATACTACCTACCCCTAAAAAGCTAAGCCCCAACAAGATCGAAGCTACACCAATATTTAACTTACGCAGACCATAACGCGCTTGTTTGTTTGCCTGCTTTTCAACCATTAATTTCATGTTCTTTCTTGATAACAAATCTACTCCTCCTAATTTCTAACGTTTCTTCTTAATTAACCTTATATTTTTTAGGTAAATAATTATCTGTAAATTAAAATATAACATTAGAAAACCAACGAGAAATAGCTTACATATCAATAAAAACAAAATTCAAGTACATTTAACATAATTTAATATATTTAAACTTCTCTGAATAAATTACTAATGAAAATGATAATCAATTGTCAATTTTACATTAGTGTCGATAACGACATATAATATAAATGTCGTTATCGACACTAATTGGAGGGGACAAAATGACACAACACAATGATTTAACACGTAAATTTAAAACTTTGGATGATTTTCTAGGTACACATTTCATCTATACTTACGATAATGGTTGGGGATACGAATGGTATGCTAAAAACGATCACACTGTTGATTATCGGATCCATGGTGGCATGGTCGCTGGACGTTGGGTCAAAGATCAACCAGCACATATCAACATGTTGACTGAAGGGATCTACAAAGTTGCTTGGACTGAACCGACTGGCACTGATGTTGCACTTGATTTTGTTCCAAATGAACTTAAATTAAATGGGACTATTTTCTTCCCTAATTGGGTCGAAGAACACCCTGAGATCACAGTTTGTTTCCAAAATGAACACATTGACCTGATGGAAGAGGCACGTGAAAAGTACGCTACTTATCCTAAATTGGTCGTACCTGAATTTGCCACGATCACTTACATGGCCAAAGCTGGTCAAGACAACGATGAAGTCATCGCTAAAGCTCCCTACGCTGGCATGACTGACGACATTCGTGAGGGTAAATTTTACGACGAAAACTATCTCCAACTTTAAAATAACCTATCCATAGTGGTAAAATTAAATGATCATGGATAGAAATGAGCTGGTACTATGCCACAAAAACGGATCTTACCTTATATCATCTTGGAGTTGCTCCAAGAACGACCACTGACTGGTAAAGAGATCACGGCACAATTCCAAAACGAGATCGGAGAATTTTGGAAAGCCTCTCACAGTCAGATCTATCCCGAGTTGATGCGCATGCAACACGACAATTGGCTTAAAATCACTGAAAATGATTCTGACGGGCGCAAAAAGCACTATCAGATCACAGTTACTGGCGAGCAGGTCCTGAGCAATTGGATCAAGGAACCCGTGACCGAACTTCCTTTAAATCGCGATCTCTTTTCACTTAAACTCTTTTTTGTGACCAAAAGTGATTCTAAAGTTATAGAGAAATTATTTAACGACCAGATAGCCCTGATCAGTGCTCAATTAGAACATCTCAAGGCACGCAAAAAGTTGTTATTTGCGGACAAAGCCCCAATCGAACAACATTTTGGCCACTATCTGCTCTTAAATCGCGCGATTGCCCGCCAAGAAGGCCAATTGAACTGGCTGAAGGAAACTTTAGCTCAACTTAGTTAGATAGAATTTTTCCACATGTGGATAACACAAAAACACGACCGAATTCTTAAATTTTGGTCGTGTTTTTGTATCTAAATTTATCATTGCTATAGTGCTACAAATCCCGCTATAAAGCCAAAGATTTTTCAACGATCTCACCGGAGTTAGCTGCGTTTCTCAAATATGTTGCTACTAATATTCCAACTAGCGTATTTACTCAAAAAATCGCCGATAATATCGTTATCCTAAAAAATAGCGCTCTAAAGGGAGGAAAGTACATGTTTTATGAGATCGAATTCAATGCCAAACTTGCTGAAGCTGCCAAAAAAGCTCGCGCCAAAGGAATCGCAGAAGGACGGACTGAGGGGCGCGCTGAAGGCTACACAAAAGAAGAGACCCTTACAGCAGTTACGCATTTGACCTCTTCCACTGTGGAGGAAGCTGAAGCTCTCTATGATAAGTTATTTGCAAAATAAACTTCTACAGCAAGTCTGAGCTATACAAATGCTTCTGACAATACCATAATAAGAGGGACCACCACGATGCACATCATGATGGCCCTCTTATTATTTATTTGTGGTATGGGCTACCATTATTGATCATAAACCCACGGTAGATCTGTTCGGTCAAGACCAAGCGCATCAACTGATGGGGTAAAGTGAAACGTCCAAACGAGATCTTAGTTTGAGCCCGCTTTAAAACAGCTGGACTTAGGCCAAGTGAGCCTCCGATCACAAAGGTCACATCACTATGCCCATAAGTTCCGAGCTTTTCTATTTCAGCCGCAAATTCCTCGGATGTTCGTTCTTTACCTTCGATCGCTAATGCATAAACATACTCTTTATCCTTAATTTTATGCAAAATACGTTCGCCTTCTTTTTGTTTCACCGCTTCCATTTCTGCTGGGCTTAACTTTTCAGGCGCTTTTTCATCGGGAACTTCGATAATTTCAAATTTACAAAACTTACTTAAGCGTTTAGAATACTCAGCAATACCTTGTTTTAAGTATTTTTCTTTGAGTTTTCCCACACAAATGACCTTAATATTCACGAAAATAATTCCTTTCTCATATACTTATCCACAAAGTTATCCACATATCCACAGAGTTAACCACAAGATATTGGGGAGCACTTTTGTTCTGTCCCAATATTTATGGGGACAACCTTACTAAATATCTTCTTGTATTATTATACACAATATCCAAAAAGGACGGTACTAAGTTTTCACTTAGTGGCCGTCCTCATAATTAACATTTTAATTTAACTTTATTCGTTGGAGTTCGATGATGTCGTCGTATTGGAATCATCTGCTTCCAATGTCAATTTTACATTAGCAGTTTGTTGCTTACCTTCATGATAATAACCGATCTCAACGGTGTCACCGATCTTATGTTCATATAATGCTTGACGCAAGGTCGCTAAGTCAGTAACTTTCTTACCACCGATCGAGGTGATCACATCATATTTAGCAATACCACTATCCTTCAATGGTGAACTAGAATCTACCTTCATAACGACTACACCGCTAGTAACATCTGCCGGTAACTTGAGCGTATCTGTTCGAGCACTTTGGGAGATATAGTCCAGATCAACTAGCGAGATCCCTAATGCTGGACGCTTAACTTTCCCATTTTCAACTAATTGATTGATGATCGAAACCACTTCATTACTTGGGATCGCAAAGCCCATCCCTTCAACTGAAGTCGATTCACTTGAACCAGTACTTGAAAGTTTCATCGAGTTGATCCCGATAACTTGACCTTGTAAGTTGACTAAAGCTCCACCAGAGTTACCTGGGTTGATAGCCGCATCAGTTTGGATAACAGTTGCCTGACCGGTGGTGATGCCACTGCTGTTAGTTACGTTGATCGTCCGACTCTTAGCCGAAATGATACCTTGAGTCAAAGAGGTGGCATATTCTGAGCCAAGAGGTGAACCGATCGCCAACGCTGTTTCACCAACTTTGATATTATCCGAGTTGCCAAAACTTGCAACTTGTTTGACATCTTTAGCGTTGATCTTGAGCACGGCTAAATCTGTCACCGAGTCATGTCCCACTACTGTAGCTGATAATTTCTTGCCACTATTCAACAAGACTTCGACTTTGTTAGCTCCGGAGATCACATGGTTATTTGTGACGATATAAGCGGTATTACCGCTCTTTTTATAAATGACACCTGAGCCTTCGCTAGTGGAGGTTTGACTGGTCGAGTTACCCGAATTTTTCCCAAAGAGATCTTCTAAAGATGAACTGGATTGTTGTTCTGAATAGGCTTCGACCGAAACGACTGCATCTTTGACTGTATCAAAAGCTTTAGTCGTTTGCGTGCTGACGTTGACCTTAATATTGCTGGTCGCGGTCGTTCCTTGGGAATTACTTGCCAGTTGTGTACTGTTATTTTGATACAAAGTATAGCCACCAACAGCTACACCACCACCAAGTACACCAGCACACAAACCGATCAAAAATACTTTACCTAGCCCTTGTTGCTTTGAGCCTGGCTGTTTTGTCGGCCCATTATTTGAGCCAACTTCATTAAACTCACCATCAAATTGTTCATTCTTGCTCATACAAAAAGTCACCTCTTAATAATTAAGTATCTATGTCATCTATAATAAGCCTTTTGCAACAAAAATGCTTACAATAATGTAAAAATTAATTTTATCCTAAAAAATATAGGTTTATCTTAAAGAACTGCCAACTCGGTCGCTTGCGCTGGATCAGTATCTAATAAGAGAAAATCTTGACCGACGCCAAAGTCTTTCGCCTGCATTTGGCGTTGAACTGTCAAATGTGCTAATTCTTTGACATTATTTTCTTGACTCAAATGTCCAAGATAGATCCGCTTGGTCCGCGCACCTAAAACGCTCGTCAAGGCATTGGCGCCGTCTTCATTGGATAAATGCCCTTGATCGCTCAAGATCCGTTGCTTTAGCGACCATGGATAGATCCCAGCGCGTAACATTTCGGTATCGTGGTTGCATTCAAACAAATACCCATCTGCATTTTCCACGATCCCTTTGATTCGATCCGAGACATAGCCCGTATCTGTTACAATGGCAAATGATTTACCTGCATAATGCACCTCATAAAATTGGGGATCAGTCGCATCATGCGAAACACCAAAACTTTGAACATCTAGATCACCAAAAGTTTGGACTGTCTCACGTTCAAAGATATGCTTTTGCTCCGTCTTGACTTGCCCGATCTTGGGTGCCATTTGCTCCCAAGTCTTTTCATTGGCATAGACATCTAAGCCATAGCGGCGGGCTAAGACACCGACACCCTTGATATGATCACTATGTTCATGAGTTACTAAGAGTTTATCCACATCTTTTAATGTCCGCCCGATCGAATTCATCAGTCCTTCGATTTTTTTACCCGAAAGTCCAGCATCGATCAATAATTTTTGCTTAGGAGTCTCGATATAGGTCGCATTACCCGTACTTCCACTGGCAAGCACACTAACTTTCAACCCAACTTCTTCACTCATTGTCAAGCTACCCTTTCTCGTTTATTTAACACTGATCGTCTCATCCATCACACTACCCGTAAAGGCATTGATCCGCCGATACTGGATGTTACCTGTATTACTGTTTTTGATACAGAAATTCCAAGTTGGAATATATACGATGCTGTTATTCACCGATAATAACCGTGTATACCCTAAATGACACCACAAAACTTGTGTATTAGCGGGCAACTTGTTGTATTGATACAACCAGATCAACGCCCGTTCTTGGCTGATCGTTTCCCGCTTTTCCCGCAAGATCTGAACATCATTCATATAGCCTTGCGTATAGCCTGTTACATAGCCATTTTTTACCTCAAAGCGGATCTGACCATCATTCGAGTACACTGGGGCTACATAGATCATCTGCGTGTAAACGACCACGGATTTAGTTGAGAGATTCTTATTGTAAGTATACTCCTTACCAAAAAGAACGATACTATTATCTTTTAAAAATTCATCTATTGTTGCTTGCGGTTTGTCTGGATCGACTAGTTTTAAACCATCCGTAAAGTTGACCGTTAATTTATGGTTGGCATATTCCCAACTATAATGCAACTGGTCTGCTTTTTCCCGCAAAATATTTGAATTTGCACTGGAAACATAATAACCAGCTTGAGGTTTATCCGATAGCTGCCCGTAAGAGATCTGATCATTTTTGATACTCTTTAATATAGAGCCCGAAGTACTAGTCGTAGAAAACGAACTCGTTCGTTGATCGATCGTATCATTTTGTGTCACATAAACACTCAACAAGAAGATATCTAAGGCGATAAAGGCAATGACAAAGATCCATTCGATACGCTTAAAATTCATTGTCGTTATCCTCCCATTTCTTCCCTGAGATCAGATCTTGATAATTGATCCAAACATTATTGTATTTAACAAAATATGTCGGTGTCAGATCAATGACCAGTGAAGCGGTACTATTTTGCGAGACCGTATACCCGATCTGAATATCACTGATCTTATCCAAATTGACATCAGCATTTTGTAACTCAGGCAAGATCTCATTTGTCTGCTTGAGTGTCACAGCTTTACCCGCTGCTGGCACTGGAACTTGTAGACTACATTGCGAAAAGACCAGTTTCTTGCTGCGAACGCGATTTTTGATCTGATAAGTCCCAAAATCGCGCGCCGAGATCACAGGAAAACCATCGATGTAACTGCGATAGATGACATTTTTTTCCTGCATATCGTACTCAGAATACTTAACATCGGCTAAACTGACGCCTAATTGCTCGAGATCAGTAAAATCATTCGTTAAATGATCATCTAAAGTCCAATTTTGGCGTCCCGTCTCATCAGTCAGATAATCCGTATAGGTTATCAAGCCAGTTTTATCGCGGATGCTCAATTTTTGACCCGAATCGTCGGAATAGACCGTTACGCCATCTTGTTCACGGGTCGTCAACGATGAAGTACTGCTCTTTTCAGCCCCTAACAAGCGGGTAACGTACATTCCCACATTTTCTTTATTGTATAAATAACTATAACGCGGAACTGTGATCTGATCTTCATAATACTGGATCAGACGACCGTTTTGGTATTCATAGCTAAGTTTATAGCGCTTGAGCCCCTTAGTCTTATGAACGTTATTGAGCTTAGTTTTATCATATTTAGTCAACTTGGCCTTATATACTTTGAGGCCTGCATCTTCTAAAAAATAGACCTTCGAACCATCATAACTGATCACGATCCGATCAAAACTGTAATTTTCACTCTTGGCTGGTTGTTCAGCAAGATATTGCTTCAAGACCCCAAAGGAGAGCTCGGAACCATAATTTAACTGGTAAGAATTAGGCGTCCGCATCAGTTTTAGATATTCATTTTTGCTGACGGTCTCTGGTTCTTCGATCTCAGTAAATTTACTTTTCTCTAAAGAGTTCATCATCAGTTCGACCACATCGATCCGGTTGCTCAAAAGCCGGCTCGGATGCTTTTTATCCATCACCGTGATCGAGACTGGGCGATAAACATCAGTTAATTTCTTCTTATCTGTTGTATTAGCGTCATCATTGATAACTTTGGTCTTATCTGAAGCTGCCATCCCAGCTAAATGCTGAAAATACACCGGTGTTACCCATATCAAAGCTGTAAAAACAACACTAAATAACACCGCAAGGATCAAAATGGTATGCAAAAACCACCCATTTAAGCGTTTATTCTTCATCCCATAGATCTCCTTCCTCGTATTCTTCATATGGTAGTGAAATATAGAAGGTCGAACCCTTCCCTTCTGTACTGTCGACCCAGATCCGGCCATGATGCAACTCGATCACTTCTTTAGAGATCGCTAGTCCAAGACCAGTCCCACCTTGCGCCCGTGAACGTGCCTTATCAACACGATAGAAACGCTCAAAGATATGCGCTAGTTCTTTTTTGGGCATCCCGAGACCTTGATCAGAGATACTCATGATGACATGATTATGCGTCTCTAACAGACGACAAGTGATCACACCGCCATCGGGTGAATACTTGATCGCATTATTCATGATATTATCTACCACTTGGATGATCTTGTCGGTATCGACTTCGACCCAAAGTGTCTTATCGGTAAAATCGCGTTTGATCGTATAATTTTTTGTCACTTCGCGGGTATCATTGTTGTCCTTTTCAAGCATCATATCAAAACGATTCAAGATATAGTTGAACAATTCGTTTAAGTTGACTAACTCCAAGTCTAACTCGACTTTTCCAAGATCCATTCGCGATAAACTCAAAAGGTCATTGATCATCCGGATCATCCGGTCGGTCTCTTCTTGTGTGACCTTTAAAAAGGCTGGGGCGATCTCAGGGTCTTGCCAAGCACCTTCATTCAACGCTTCAATGTAACTGCGCATACTCGTCAATGGTGTCCGCAATTCGTGCGAAACGTTGGAAACAAATTGGCGCCGCTCGCGATCGATCCGTTGCTGTTCGGTGATATCATGCAAGACACATACGATCCCGATGATAAAACCTGAACGTCGTTGGATCAACGAAAAATTGGCATTTAAGATCTGATCGCGATTGGTGTCTAATTCATCCAAAATGATCTCATTTTGATTTTCCAAAAGTTCGCGGATCGTATATTTATCCCGGATATTCAAAATATCTAGGATCGACTTATTTCTGACCTCATCGGGTTCGACTTCTAAAGCTTCACACGCCATGTCGTTGATGATCGTGATCTTGCCCCCACGGTCAGTAGCGATCACCCCATCTGACATGTGCGATAAGATAAGATCCAAACGCCGCCGCTCTGATTCGGTCACTTCTTGAGCTTTTTCGACCCGTGCCGATAAATTATTAACGGCCTGGGCTAATTGTCCCAATTCATCACGGCCATAGACTTGGACTTGACCGGAATAATCTCCACGAGCGATCCGTGCAGTTTGCTTTTTCATTTCATCGATCGGACGAGTGATCGCACTTGAAACAAGGATCGCAAGGGCTAACCCGATCCCCGTAGCGATCAATGCTGCGGTCGCAAAGATCACGATGACGTCATTGACCGAATCGTAAACACTTTCCAAATTAGCGCGGACATAGACTGCACCGACGACTGTATTGTTGTTGCCTGAAGTGTTGAACAACGGGGTGATCGCGATGTAGTAGCGCCGGTTATCCCGTTCATTGTACATCGTCTGCGAGAAATTACGTCCACTGTACAAAACTTGTTTAATGCTACTATTCGTTGCTTTTTGCCCGATCATCGAGCGATTATTCACATTATTTTCGCCCCGGATCACACCTTTAGCATCTACGACTTGAATATCCGAAATATTATTATTATTGATATCATCTAAGATATTTTTGATCCGCTCATTTGCTTCACTCGTATCGGCTTCATTCAATTGCGTGACTAGCAAATTATTGACATAAGCTGGCATTTCCACACTTTGCTTAAATTGTTTTAAATTCTCACTTTTTAAGCGTTGCACAAACACCGCACCAACGATCTGAAAGGCTAAAAACAACAGTAAAGCAAAAACCAGTGCGATCTTAAAATGGATCGACTGGAAAAAATGCAATTTCTTATTCATTTTACTCGGCCTCTGGATTACGTAAATAATAGCCGACCCCACGGCGTGTTACCAACCAGACTGGGCGACTAGGGTTATCTTCAATCTTTTCGCGCAAACGGCGGACCGTTACGTCAACTGTCCGAACATCCCCAAAGTAATCATAACCCCAGACTGTCTGCAACAAGTGTTCTCGAGTCATGACTTGCCCAATGTGTTTGGCTAAATAGTAAAGCAATTCAAATTCACGGTGGGTCAATTCGATATTTTCATCATTTTTAGAGACCACATATGCTTCCGGGTGGATCGTTAAGTTTCCAATCACAATGTCACTATTTTTTTCTTTTTCTTCACTTTGAGCACTGGCTACTACGGTTGCTTGGCGCCGTAAATTAGCCTTGACCCGGGCGATCAATTCACGGTTAGAAAATGGTTTGGTCACATAGTCATCAGCACCCATTTCTAAGCCTAAGACCTTATCTAATTCAGTATCTTTAGCCGTCACCATAATGATAGGCATTTCATATTTTTTCCGGACTTCCCGTGCTACTTCGAGTCCATCGACTATAGGTAACATCAGATCCAAAATGATCAGATCAGGCAAGACCTCTTCGACCTTATCTAAAGCTTCTTGACCATCTTCGGCAGTGTATACATCGTAACCTTCTTTGGTCAGATTGAACTTAATGATATCTAAGATCGGTTTCTCATCATCTACAACTAAAATCTTTTTCATAAGTTTAAATTCCTCTTTATATAAATTACATACATATCACTGTGGGCACTACTGCCCCTTGGATGTAGTTCAATAGATCATACCACCCCTATTGTACTACAAACTCAGCTTCGGTTACAGAAACTCAGTAGCATGGCCCTGACCGTTTCGTTCAAAATACACAAAAAAACAGCAACTACAGAGCAAGATCTGCAATTGCTGTTAGTAAATCTCTGATGGGTGGTCAGGGGATCGAACCCTGGACCCACGGATTAAGAGTCCGTTGCTCTGCCAGCTGAGCTAACCACCCA